>CAZFFG010000001.1:0-22997 GCA_964518275.1 uncultured bacterium
CGTGGGCGCTGATGGCGCCGGTGGCGAGCGCCTTCACGCGCGCCTCCTCCACCTCCTCGCCCTGCCCTATGTCGGCGGTGAACGCCACCACTTCGGCGCCGTACGTCTGCCGGATCCAGTGGAGGATCACCGAGGTGTCTAGCCCGCCCGAGTAGGCGAGTACCACCTTCTTGACTTGCTTGCCGTCCTTGTTCATCTTGCCTCCGGGGCCAACCTGACTTTGCGTGCAGCGCACACGACGTGGACCACGCTCGCCTTACCGCCGAGCGCGGGAAGTGCGAGGTGGGTGGCGCTCTTCAGCGCCTGCCGCGTCGGGCCTGGGTTCTTTGGGAGTAGGTAGCGGGTTGAACGCTTGGCATCGTCTTGGGTCGTGCGCTCTTCTTCGTTATCGCAGCTGGAAGGTTATGCATCCAGGTCGATAACGATGCAACGATAGCACCGCCCCTTGACAGCGTCAAGCGCCGGCGCCGCCTGGCTGCATACGTATGCGTGTCCCCTGTATAGGCCGCCGGGTTCACTCCCGTGACGACGGTGCGTTACGCGGCAAGATGGAGGTGAGGACGGCCGCAGCGAGGACCAGCAGCGCCCCTAGCACCCCCCACGTGCCGAGCCGCTCGCCAAACAGGCTAGCGGCGAGAACCGCTGCGACCACGGGCTCGATGGTGGCCACCAGCACCGCACGCGAAGCCTCCACGCGCTGCAAGCCGAGGTAGTAGACGAGGTAGGCGAGGTAGGTGGAGAGACCGGCCATGAGGCCGACGTCGAGCCATAGCGCCGGCGTAGCCAGCCTCACGGCGTCGAACGGTACGAACGGCAGGAGCCCCAGCGCCCCCACGGGCAGCACGAAAGCGTAGATGGTGGCGGGACGATAGCGCCGCAGCACCCACTTGCCGAACAGGTAGTACGACGAGTACGACAGGCCAGCCACCAGGCCCCACACGATGGCCGCCGTGCCGACCTCGATGCCGCCGCCACCGCTGCGCGCCACGAGAATCACGCCCGTCATGGAGACCCCGATGAGCGCCAGGTTCACGAGCCGCAGCTTCTCACCCAGGAAGATGGCCGCCAGCACCGCCACGAAAGCGGGCGCCGTGTACAGCAGTATGAACGCCAGGCTCACCCCGCCCGCGTCGATGGCCATGTTCAGGGCGGTGAAGAACAGGGTGACCCCGACCAGGGCGAAGGCTACGAACGCCAGGAGGTCGGTGCGCCGCTGCAGGCGCAGTTGCCTGGTGATGCCGGCGTGCGCCACGAAGAGCAGGCCGCCGAGCGCAGCGCGGTAGAAGGCGATCTCGGTGGAGCCCACGCCGGCGTTGAGGAGGCGCTGGGAGAAGACACCGAGCAGCGCCCACAAGACGGCGGCCAGCGCCACCAGCAGGTAACCGACGGTGGCGGCGCCGGGCGAAGCTAAGGCGTCACGCCGAGCGCGGTTGGCGGCGCCGGTGTTAGCCGTGTTCAAGCTGCGTCTGGCGCCGGCACGCGTAGCCCGTACTCACGTGCGGTCTGCGGGTCGTTCTGCTTCAGCGCCACCATCCGGCGGCGGTACGAACCGAACTCGACGACGAAGGCGACGAGGTTCAGTACGTAGATCACCACCAACGCGATGGCGTCCGTGCTCCACGCCATGGTCGGATCGGGCCCACCAGGCACGTAATGCAGGATGAAGTCGACGCCGAAGATGGCCCACGGCACCATGAGGAACACGCCCCAGAACTCGTCTGCCAGACCCGTGCCGGGCAACAGGAGCGCCAACAGGTGGTACAGCAGCGTACGTGGCGCGTTCCTAGCGAGCCGCGGCCTGGGAACGACCAGGAAGAGGATGGACACCGCCGCCCAGGCGAGGAACAGCACCACGATCACAGTCCACAGCCAAGCCGGTAGCGCCACGCCCGACATTCCTGTGAGGGCCGCCCACGGGTTGGTGAACGCCGCCCGCCAGGCGTCGAGGTACGTGCCCGCTGCAGCCGTTGCTAGTTGGTTGGCGCCCGGCGCCACCAACAACGGTTCGCCGGCCGCGTACTCGGCCATTAGAGGCGCCGGGTTGGGCCCGCTACCCAGGTTGTAGAGCAGGGTGGGGTCGCTCGGTGCTAGCGCCAGCGCCCGGTCGAGGGCGCTCGGGTCGTCCGTGAGGATGGCCAGGTTGTTGAGCGCCGCCGGGTGATCGCCAAGTTGACGGTAAGCGTCCTCAGCCGCCTGGCGGTTGCCTACCGTTTGGGCGGCGTAACCGCGTACGAACAGGGCGTCCGCACGGTCGGTGGTTAGGCTCTCCACCGCGTTGAGAGCGGCAGGCGACGCGAGCGTGCCGGAACCCCAGTCGCGCGGTAGGTCGGCCTGCTGCGTTGCCCAACCCTGCAGCGCAGCGAGCGCCAGCGCTGCCGCGAACAGCAGCACCACCACGAGCTTCTCCAGCGGGGTGGCGTAACGCATGAAGGTGAGGCGCGCCGGTAGCGCCGCCACGGTGCGCCCCTGCTCTCTGGCGCGGCGCAGCGTGAGCGACTGCGGCCGCCAGTACTTGGCGAGCAGGGTGATGTGCAAGGCGATGATGCTCACGACGAGCGCGGCCACGCCGTACCAGCCGGTTCGGCCCACCACCGCAGCGGCGCGCTCGATGGTGGGACCCACCTGGAAGCCCCCGCGGAGCTCGTTGGCGCGCTGGCGCCAGAGGCTGGCCTCGTCACGCCGTCCCGCGTCCTGCAAGGCAAGCGAGTACTCCCGCAGGGCCTCCTGCGCCGCAGGCATTGCGGGGGTACTGCTCCGGTACAGCCAATCTGCCCAGAAGCCCGCCCGTTCGAGGTTGCCGCGCCCAAGAGCGTTGAGGAGCCGCCCTTGCGGGAATCCGTAGGCGTCCTGGAGGGCCTCATCGGTCAGCAGCTCGACCCGGTAGCCTCGCGCCACGAAGTCCTGCATGGCGGCGTCCATGGCGGCTTCGGCGAGGTCGCGCCTAGGGGCGGGTAAGGCTAGCAGCGCGTCGGCCAGCTGCGCGCGCTCGTAGAACGTGTGGGCGTTCGCCAGCGCCGCGCGCGCCAAGGCGTCTGCCTCGGCCGCGCCCAGCGTGCTGGAGGTCTGCAGCTGCGCCATGTAGAGCCACGGGTTGGTGGGATCGGTACGCAGCCTGGCCGCGGCGTCAGCAACGTTGGCCTCTTGGCGCAACCAGCCGTACAGCTCCGGCGCAGGGTCGAACGGGAGCAGCTCCGAGGGCCCCTCACCCGAGAGGAGCACCCGGCGGGTGCTGCCGTCTTGGTAGCGCACGGTGACGGCGGCGGCGTTAGCGGAAAGGCTCGTCTCGACCACCTGAGCCGGCAGTCGGTGGCGGGCCACTACCTCGCCGGTAGCGCCCGATAGCTCGAGGAGATGGTTACCGTGGCCCACCGCCAGGCGGTCGCCGGCTCGCGCCAGGCCCGCCGTCTGGCCGCTGCCCTGCGGGAAGTCGAGCCGCCACAGCGGCGTGCCTGCGGCGGTTTCGGCCACCACGGCGTCGCCGTCGATGCGCACGGTGGCCCCGGCAGGTAGGGGAGAACCGCGCACGGCGCCCGGTTGCGTGCCAAGTTGCGTGTCTGGTCGCGTGTCTGGCTGGGCGCCTGGTTGGGTACCCGGACCAGCGTCCTGCGCTGTCGGCGGCAAGGTTGTAGGCGTATCTGTGGTGGGCGTGTCGGTGGCCGGGCTCTCAGTGCCTGGGTCTGAGGTGGCCGGCGTATCCGCAGGCGGGGACTCGGCGGCGCGCACCTGCACGTTCAGGCTGGCGTCGAGCCTGGGCCCCATCACCTGCACGCGGTACGCGCCCGGGTACTGAAGGGTGCTGGCGAACGTGACGTTGCCCTGCCCATCGGCCTGGCGCGTGATGGTGATGGCGGCGCGCTCCTCGCCCGCTTGCTCCGGCGGCGTGAGCACCAGCTGGTAGGAGGCCCCGGGCTCTAGGTTGCCAGCCGAGAGCTCGAGCGTCTCGCCCACGGTGTGCAGGTAGGAGCTCAGCGCGATGGAGGGTGCCGGCTGGGCGGCGGCGAAGGCCAGGAGCGCCAGCGCGGACAGCAGCCACACGAGCCTGGCTGAGGCCATGCGCCAACCGCCATGTAGGCGGGCGCGGCTATCGGGAACGCGCGTCTCAAACATGGGTTCACATTACCGCACCGGTACGTGCCTCCCGGCACGAATGCGCTTCACCCACGGGCGTTAGGCAGGCTGCCCACCCCCGTTCGGGGGCCTAGGGGGATGGGATTGTTCGCGTTGGCCCCGTAATCGCCGCTGGTATAGTGCGGGAGTGCAGCATGAAGTGTGGGCCCGACTCACTTCGTCCTTCCCAACGGAGGCCCTCGCGTGGATCGTCGCCGAGCTGGAGCCCGGCGGCGGCCTGGCACGTCTGGAACCCGCGTGGGCGCCGGCCGCGGTTAGGCAGCGACTCGACGCCGAGCTCGGCGTTCCAGGCTGGTCTTACGCCCTCAGCGCCTTCGGCGCAGGTGGTGTGGTGTGCGCGCTCACGGTGGCTGGCGTCACCCGCTCCTCTGTAGCAGCCTCCGGCGACTCGCTCGTGCCCTTAGAGCAACTTGCCGACCTGGCGTTCTCGCGCTGCGCCCGGCAGTTCGGCATGGCCCCTCCAGTTGCCGCGCAGCACCCCTCTTACTGGGTGGAGGTCGACACCGAGACGCTCGAGCCGCTCTTCGAGCCGGAGCCCGTACCGGAGCCCGTGCCCGAGACCGCCGTCGCCGCGCCCGCCGCCGCTGCCAGTGCCGCTAGCGCCGCCCCCGACGCCTCCCCCGGCCGCGCGGTTAGCGAGCCACCTCGGGAGGCCTCGAGCGAGGCCCTGGCCATGATCGAGAAGCTCATCGACCGCCTGAAGGCCGAGGGTAAAGGCAAGGAGGCCGCCAGGCTGGTAGCCACCCACCACGGCGACACGGCCGAGCAAGCGCGCGAGCTCTACTCGCGGCTGCGCGCCCTGCTGAAGCAGGAGGCCGGCGCATGATGAAGGTCATCGCCATCGGCGACGTTCACGGTCAGTGGCCCGAACTTTGGCGGGTGCTGAAGGCCGCCGCGGCCGCAACACCCTCGCTGGAGCCCACACCAGCAGTGATCGAGGGCCGCTACCAGGTCGTGTGCGTGGGTGACCTGGTGCACTACAAGGACGAGCGCGCCTACGCTAACGCGGTAGGAGCCGAGCCGTACGACTCCACCGACGCCGATCACCTACGCCGCGCCGCCAAGGCGCAGATCCGCGAGCTGTACCGCTTCAAGCGGTACGTGGATCAGGCGGGTGGCAACGTGCAGGTCATCCTCGGCAACCACGACGAGTCGGCCGCCGACCACCGTTACCAGCTCTCCACTCGCGGCGGACTAGACCACGCCGAGTTCGACGAGAGCAAGGGCGGCATGCCCCTGCCGGACGACCTCAAGGCGTGGTTCGTGGGTCTGCCGCGCGAGGTGGTGTTCCACGGCGTGCAGTTCGCCCACGCGGGACCGCTGCCCGGTATGCAGGTGTTCGACGACTTCTTCTATCACGACCCCGACACGAAGACCTGGTGGTTCAACAAGCCGGAGCTCGTCAAACAGGCCGGGCACCGCTTCGGCGTGTACGGTCACACGGTGATGAAGGAGGGCATCTACCTCGATCGCGAGAACGGCTTCGCCATGATCGACGCCCTCGGGCGGCTGCAGTTCCTCGAGATGATCCTCGATGAGGACAGGCTCGACTACCGCATCATGCAGCTTTGAAGTCGCTGGGTCTTACAGCTAGCGTGGTCCACGATGGCCTGCGTGCCAGTTACAGGGAGTAGCCGCCCTGCGCGTCGTCGCGCACGAGTTCCCCGTTGCGCAGCACGAGCGTGCGGCGCTTGTAGCGGTCCACGAGGTCGCGGGCGTGGGTGGCCACCAGCACGGTGGTGCCGCGCAGGTTGATGTCGTTGAGCAGCTCGAGGATCTCGGTGGCCGTGTCGGGGTCGAGGTTACCGGTGGGCTCGTCTGTGAGGAGGAGCGGCGCGTCCGTTACCATGGCGCGGCCGATGGCCACCCGCTGCTGCTCCCCGAGGCTCAGCTCTATCGGGTAGGCCTTGCGCTTGTGAGCCAAGCCCACCTGCCTGAGCACCTGCATGGCGCGCTGCTCGAGGTTGCCGCGGGCGCCCACGGCCCGCAGCGCGAACATGAGGTTCTCGATGGCTGAGAGGTTATCGAGCAGGCGGTGGTCCTGGAACACCATGCCGATGCTGCGCCTGAAGTGCGGCAGCCGCGACTCGCGGATGCGCGCCACGTCGAAGCCGTTCACGATGACGCTGCCCTCGGTGGGCAGGATGCGCCTCAGCATTAGGTTGAGGAGCGTGGACTTACCGGCGCCGGAGTGACCCGTTAGGTAGACGAACTCGCCCTTCTCCACCCGGAAGTCCACGTTCTTCAGGGCGTGGGTGTGCGTTCGGGAGTAGGTCTTGGTCACGTGCCGGAACTCCACCACGGCGGTGGAGGCAGCGCCCTCGCCGCGCGCGGTGCGGCTCGCCCCGGCCCGAGCTGCGCTCACGGCAGCGCCCCCAGCGCTTCCAGCAGCACGGCGTAAGCGCCCGCGTCGTTGATGGCGGTGAGCACCTTGGTGTTGGGGGCGAGCGGCATGGCGCCGCTACGGCGGTCTACAACCGTCATGCCGCGGGTGAGCTCGCCGTACTGCTCCACGGCCACGTGACGGTGCTCGTGCTCGAACAGGTGCGGGTGCGTGACCGCCAGGACGGAGCACGGGTCGTGGAGGGGCCCGATGGCCTCGCCGTAGCTCCGCTCGTAGGCGTCCACGAAGAACCCCAGCAGCTCAGCGGCGAAGCGGGCCACAGTGGTGCCGAGCGCACGTACCTCCGCCACACGCTGCCTGTCGATGAGGAACTGGTGCGTGACGTCGAGGCCGGCCATGATGACCTCAGCACCTGAGCCGAACACGATGGCGGCGGCTTCCGGGTCGGCCCAGATGTTGAACTCGGCGGTGGCGGTCACGTTGCCTACGGTGGTGGCGCCGCCCATCAGGCTGATGCTCTTCAAGCGTGTGGCGAGGTCGGGCTCGAGCGCCAGCGCCAAGCCCACGTTGGTGAGCGGGCCCACGGCCACGAGGTGCAGGTCATCGCGCGCCTCGGCGGCGTCGAGCAGCGCCCGCACGGCGGGCTTGGTGTCGGCCTGCCGGCGCAACTCCGGCAACTGCGGGCCGCCCAGGCCATCCTCACCGTGGATGTGAGCGGCGTGGCGCGCCGGCCGCGTTATGGGCTTACTGGCGCCAGCGTGCACGGGGGCGTTCACGCCCGCCAACTGGCACGCCACGAGCGCGTTGCGCAAGGTGTACTCGAGGGCCGCGTTGCCACTGACCGCGCTGACGCCTACCAGCTCGGCCGTGTGCGCGGCCACGAACAGGGCCAGCACGTCGTCGTGTCCAGGGTCGCAGTCGAGCCAGATAGCAGCGGGCACCCCGGCAATATACCGCGGTGCCCGTTGGGTGGTGGGGCCGCGCCACGCGGCCGCCGGTGAGCCCTAGATCTTGTCGAGCTCCTCCTCGCTGGGGAGAACCATGGCGGCGACCGCGCTGTCGCCTTCAGACACGCGCATGACGTTCACGCCCTGGGTGGAGCGGCCGTAGCTGCGCACGTCGGCAACGGTGGTGCGGATGACGATGCCGTTGTTGGTGAGCATGAGTAGCTCCTCGTTCCCCTGCACGGGGGTGAGGGTGACCATGTTGCCGGTCTTATCGGTGAGGCGGTGACCTATGACGCCCTGGCCGCCGCGCCCCTGCAGCGGGAACTCGGCAAGGTTGGTGCGCTTACCCAGACCGAACTCGGTGAGGCTCAGCAGTTCGGCGCCCTCCTTCTCGGCGGCGTCGATGACGGCTAGGCTGACCACCTCGTCGCCCTTGCGGAGGCGGATGCCTATGACCCCCTGAGTGGCGCGGCCCGTGTCGCGCGCGTCGTCCTCGGCGAAGCGGATGGCCTGACCGTGGAGCGTGCCGAGCACCACGTCGGCGCTGCCGTCCGTTATGCGGACGGCCACCAGGACGTCGTTCTCGAGCAGGTTGATGGCCGCCAGGCCCGCGGACGTGATGTTGATGTAGTCGCGGATGAGGGTGCGCTTGATGAGCCCGTTACGCGTGGCGAAGACGAAGTAGCCGTCCATGTCGAGGCTCCGCACGGACAGCACCGTCTGCACCTGCTCGCCCTCCTTGAGGGGCAGGATGTTGCTGATGTGGCTACCGCGCGCGTTGCGCTCGAGCTCGGGCAGGTCGTAGATCTTCTCGCGGTACACGCGCCCGCGGTCAGTGAAGAACAGCAGGTAGTCGTGCGTGCTGCCCACCAGCAGCTGCGTGTTGAAGTCGTCGTCCTTCACGTTCTGGCTCTTGGAACCACGCCCGCCGCGCGCCTGCGTGCGGTAGCTGGTGAGGGCCGTGCGCTTGATGTAACCGCCGTTGGTGAGCGTGACCACCATGGCCTCTTCGGCTATCAGGTCTTCCTTGGTGATGTCGTCGGAGAGGTCCATGATGGAGGTGCGGCGCGGGTCGCCGAAGTCCTTCTTCTCGGCCAGCAGCTCGGTACGGATGACGCGCTTCAGCTCGGTCTCGTCGGAGAGGATGAGCTCGAGCCTAGCGATCTCTTCCTGCAGCTCGCGGTACTCCTCTTGGATCTTCTCGCGCTCCAGGCCCGTGAGGCGCTGCAAGCGCATGTCGAGGACGGCCTGCGCCTGCAGCTCGGAGAGCCCGAACTCGCGCATGAGGCCCGCCTTGGCCTCCGGTCCGTCCTTCGAGCTACGGATGAGGTTGATGACGGCGTCGAGGTCGTCGAGCGCGATGAGGTAACCCTCGAGGATGTGCGCCCGCTCGCGCGCCTTACGCAGCTCGAACTCGGTGCGCCGGCGGATGACCTCGGCACGGTGCAGGAGGAAGTAGCGCAGCATCTCCAGCATGGAGAGCAGGCGCGGGGCGTTGTCGACGATGACGATGTTGTTCACCGAGAAGGTGCTCTGCAGCTGGCTGAACTTGTAGAGCTGGTGCAGGACCACCTCGGAGTTGGCGCCGCGCTTCAGCTCGAACACGATGCGCATGCCGTGACGGTCGGACTCGTCGCGGATGTTGGAGATGTCCTCGATCTTCTTCTCGCGCACGAGCTGCGCCACCGTCTGGATGAGCGACGTCTTGTTGACCTGGTACGGGATCTCGGTGACGACGATGGTGTTGCGACCGTTGTGCTCGTCGAAGTGGGCGCGGGCGCGCATGCGGATGGAGCCGCGGCCTGTTTCGAACGCCTGGCGGATGCCGTCGCGGCCGATGATGCCGCCCGTGGGGAAGTCGGGGCCATGCATGTGCTGCATGAGCTCGTCGACGGTGAGCTCGGGGTTCTCGAGCAACGCCACCAGCGCGTCGACCGTTTCGGAGAGGTTGTGGGGCGCTAGGTTGCACGCCATACCCACGGCGATACCGGCGGCCCCGTTGACCACCAGGTTCGGAACCGCGGCCGGCAGCACCGTGGGTTCCTGCATGGTGCCGTCGAAGTTGTCGCGGAAGTCGACGGTCTCCTTGTCGATGTCGGCCAGCATGGCCTCGGCCACGTTGGTGAGACGCGCCTCCGTGTACCGGTAGGCGGCGGCGGGGTCGCCGTCGATGGAGCCGAAGTTGCCCTGCCCGTCCACCAGGCGGTAGCGCAGGTTCCAGTCCTGCGCCAGGCGCACCATGGCGTCGTAGATGGCGGAGTCGCCGTGCGGGTGGTACTTACCGATGACCTCGCCCACCACGCCAGCGCTCTTGCTGTGCTTGCGGTTGCTGGCGAGACCCATCTGGTTCATGGCGTAGAGGATGCGCCTCTGCACCGGCTTCAAACCGTCGCGCACGTCGGGCAGCGCGCGCGACACGATGACCGACATGGCGTAGTTGATGAAGCTCGTTTTGATCTCGTCCGTGATCTGGACGGGTACTACCTGACCTTCGTTCAAGGTGACCTCCACAGCCGACCGCGGAGCAGAGGGCGCGGCGCACGGTGCATCCCGCGGAGCGGGATGCTGGCAAAGCGTGTGGCCGTGGCCCTCGTCGACGCTGCGAACGGCCTCTCGCCGGTCGGCGGCCTGACAGACGATTCTACCATCCCAGAGCGACTTCTGGCTGCTACCGACGGTACGAACCGCGAGGTAGTCGGCTCGCGCCCAGCGCGGCCGGGCGCTCGTCGGCCACCGCCCCCTGCGTGGTAGCGTCCGCATCATGCTGGAGCGCTACAGCACGCCCGAGATGACCGAGCTCTGGAGCCAGGCGAGCAGGTACCGCGCTTGGCTCCAGGTCGAACTGGCCGCCACGAGCGCCCACGAGGAGCTCGGCGCCGTCCCCGCCGGTACGAGCGCCGCCCTCAGCCAGGCCGCAGCGCGCGCGCCCCTCGACGACGCCTTCGCAGCGCGCGTGGCGGAACTCGAGGCTGAGACCCGCCACGACGTGGTGGCCTTCACGCGCGCCCTCACCGAGCGGCTCGGCGCTGAAGCGCGCTTCGTGCATTACGGCCTCACGAGCACGGACGTGGTGGACACCGCGCAGAACCTGTTGCTAGTGCGGGCGGTCGACCTCATCCTGGCCGACCTAGCGGACCTCTTGACGGTCGTCACCGACCTAGCGCAGCGTTACCGCCACACGCCCACCATCGGTCGTACCCACGGTGTGCACGCTGAGCCCACCACCTTCGGGCTCAAGTTCCTCAACTTCAGAGCCGCCTTCCTGCGCGACCGAGCGCGCCTGCAGGCGGCGCGTGAGGCGGTGGGCGTGGCCATGCTGTCGGGCTCCGTTGGAACCTACGCCCACCTACCGCCGGAGGTGGAGGAGCGCGTGGCGTCCGCGCTGGGCCTCGCTGCCGACCCCGTAACCAACCAGACGGTGGCGCGCGACCGCCACGCCCAGCTCCTGGCTGCGCTGGCCCTGCTAGGCACATCCATCGAGCGCGTGGCCGTGGAGGTGCGGCACCTGCAACGCAGCGAGGTGCTGGAGGCGCAGGAGGGGTTCGCGGCGGGCCAGACCGGTTCCAGTTCCATGCCCCATAAGCGCAACCCCATCGCCTCCGAGAACCTCACGGGCATGGCTCGACTCCTGCGCGCCAGCCTGCAGGCGGCGCTCGAGAACGTGGCGCTGTGGCACGAGCGCGACCTCAGTCACTCCTCCGTGGAGCGCGTGATCCTGCCGGACAGCACCACGCTGGCCAGCTACGCCACGCGCCGCCTGACGCGGGTGCTCACCAACCTGGACGTGAACGAGGAGCGCATGCTCGCCAACCTGGGCGCCTTGCACGGGCTCGTGTACTCCCAGCGAGTGCTCCACCTGCTCATCGAGGCCGGGCTCGGCCGCGAGGCGGCTTACCAGGTGGTGCAGCGCGCGTCGCTAGAGGCCTGGCGCAGCGGCCGACACCTGCGCGAGCTGGTGGCAGCCGACCCCGACAACCCGCTCAGCCCAGAGGAGCTAAGCGCGGCTTTCGACCCCGCCTGGTACCTGCGGCACGTGGACGCCATCTACGCCCGCAGCGGCCTCTGAACCGTTATCGGGAGCCGCAAACCTCGTAGCGGCGCCTGCGCCGTCAGGACGCGGCCTCGCCTGTTACCATCGGAGGCATCATGAGCGAAACGCCCGACCAGAAGCGTGGCGTGACTAGCGAGCCGTTCGTGCTCCACGGCTACGACGGTGAGCAGCTAGCGGGCTACCACTGGCGCGTAGACCAGGACGGTGTCCAGCTAGGCGCGGCAGAGAGCGCGGCCACGCGTCACCCACGCGCGGCACTGTTGATGCTGCACGGCTACGCCGAGCACGCCGGCAGGCACGAGGGGCTGGCCATGGCCGCAGCGGCCGCCGGTTTCTCCGTGTGGGCGTTCGATCAGCGCAACCACGGCAACAGCCCCGGCTCCGTGCGGGGCTCGGTAGACGGTTACGAGACCGCTCTCGCGGACCTAGCGGCGCTGCAGATGCACGCCCGCGAGGTCACCGGCGGCCTACCTACATTCCTGTTCGGTCACAGCATGGGCGGCGCCATCGCGCTGCGTTACGCGCTGGAGCACCCGGAGCGCCTAGACGGCCTGGTGCTCAGCGCCCCGTTCCTGCAGGACGCCGCCAAGCGGCCAGCCGCTCTCAGCGCGGCCGCCCCGTTGCTGGGGCACCTGTTGCCCAGCGTGCCCACCGCCCGGGTGCCTGCCGCCGCCATCTCGCGCGACGCTGGGGAGGTAGCGCGCTACGAGGCCGACCCGCTCATCTACCGTGGTGGGGTGCGCGCCGACGCGGCCGCCACCATGCTCACGCAAGGAACCCAACTGCTGCGCTTAGCCGGCGCACTGGCGGTCGACACGCTGGTAGTGCACGGTTCAGCCGACCAAGTGGCCGACGTGGCCGGCAGTCAGCGGCTAGCGGCGGTCAGCCCGCGCGTGACGCTAGCGGTGCAAGAGGGCGGCTACCACGAGCTGCACCACGACGCTGCGCAGAGCGGCGTGCCTGCCGCCACGCGTTCGGCCATACTCGCTTGGCTCGAGGCGCGGTTACAGCACCCGTAAGAGCATGAACTTCAGGTAACGACCCTCAGGGAAGGCCAGCGGCACCGGATGGTCGAGCGCGTGCCCCTGCTCGGCCAGCACCTGTACCCGTAC
This sequence comes from uncultured bacterium, assembly GCA_964518275.1. GTDB lineage: Bacteria > Deinococcota > Deinococci > Deinococcales > Trueperaceae > JAAYYF01. The sequence goes on from CAZFFG010000001.1 coordinate 12,583, forward strand.
ACCTGCGGCGCGAGCGGCCTCAGCCACCACCTCACGGAACTGCTCGGGCGCCACCTGCGCCGTGCACGAGGAAGTGACCAGCAAACCGCCGCGCTCCACCAGGTGCATGGCGTCGCGGTTGAGGCGCATGTAAGCACGCTGCGCGCGGCGACGCTGCGCTGAGCTGTTGGCCAGCGACGGCGGGTCGAGCACCACCATGTCGTAACGCTGCTCCTGCTGCGCCCAGCGGGGCAGCGCGTCGAAGATGTCGGCGGCCAACACGCTGTGTTCACCGTCGCTCGGATTGAGGGTCACGTTCCGCTCCGCGGCCTCCAGGGCCGGTTTGGCGATGTCGACGCTAACCACGGCCTTGGCGCCGCCAGCCAGCGCGTAAACGCTGAAACCGCCGTTGTAAGCGAACAGGTTCAGCACGCGGCGGCCGGCACTGAAGCGCCGCACCAACTGACGGTTCTCACGCTGGTCGAGGAACAGCCCCGTCTTCTGCCCGCGCCACGGGTCGGCCACGAACCGCAACCCGTTCTCGGTGACGGTGAGCTCCGGTGGCGGCAGCTCGCCCCACAACGCCGTGAGCGACCCAGCGGGGCGAGAGCCGCCAGCGGCGCCTTCCTGGCCGTCCTCGTCGTCGTGCCCAGCCCGCAAAGCCACCCCCTTCAGCTTCAGGCGGCTACCCACCTCGCGGGCCACCTGCGGCAGGAACTGCTCGACGGAACCGGCGTACGCCTTCATGACCGCGAAGCGGCCGTAGCGGTCGCAGACGATGCCCGGCAGGCCGTCGCCCTCGCCGTACAGAAGCCGGTAGGCGTCGTGGCCCTCGTCGGCTAGCTGCTGGCGCAAGGCGAGAGCGTCCTGCACCCGCGCGCGAACCAGCGCAGGAACCGGGCGCTCACCGAAGAGCCGCACGCCGATGGCGCCCGCCCCGTCGTACACGCCGTAGGCGTGCGCGGAGCCCGCCTCCACCCGCACCACCGCGCCGTGTGGCAGCTCGGTGGTGCCGAGGTGGTTGCGGTACACCCACGGGTGTCCGGAGCGCAGCGCGGCTTCCAGCGAAGGCGGTAGCGCCACCGTGCGAACCGCGTCCAGGGCGCCCGCTGTGCCGCCCTGCGGTCCGCGGGCCCCGGACGGGAGCGTCAAACTAGTACCTGCTCCAGACGGGAGAGCGCCTCGTCGAGGATGGTGCGGTTGGTGGCGAAGTTGAAGCGCATGAAGCCCTTACCGCCGGCGCCGAAGGTGGCGCCGTCGTTGAGGCCCACGCGGGCGCGCTCCGCGAGGGTGGTGGCGGGCTCGTCGCCCAGGTCGAAGGCGCGCAGGTCGAGCCATGCTAAGTAGGTGGCTTCCGGCTTGTGAACCTGCACCCTAGGCATGGAACTCCGTACGCGCTCCAGCAGGTGGTCGCGGTTGGTACGCAGGTAGGCCAAGACTTGCTCGAGCCACGCGTCGCCCTCTAGGTAAGCGCCAAGCGTGGCCGCCTGGGCCAGCACGTTGGGCGGTGTGGCCAGCCCGCCACCCGCCGCGTTCATGCGTTCGAGCAGGTCGTGGTTGCTGCTCACGGCGAAGCTGATCTTGAGACCAGGGATGTTGAACGCCTTGGTGGGGCCGTACAGCGTGACGGTGCGGTCGCGCATCTCGTGGTCTAGCGACGCCAGCGGCACGTGGGTGCCGTCGTACAGCAGGTCGGAGTGCAGGTCGTCGCTGACGAGGGTGAGGTCGTGGCGCGCAGCGAAGTCGGCCAGACCGGTGAGCTCCTCGCGCGTGAAGACCCGGCCCACCGGGTTGTGCGGGTTGCAGATCATCAGCATGGCCGTGCGGCTGGTGACGGCACGCTCCATGGCCTCGAAGTCGATGGTGTAGCCGTCCGGCCCGTTGCTAAGCTCCACCTCCACCGGCACGCGGCCGGAGCTCTCCACCGCCATGCGGAACGGCGGGTAGAGGGGGGTGAGGAGCATGACCTCGTCGCCAGGTTGCGAGAAGGCGCGCACCGACAGGTTGAGACCCGCGCCGGTGGTGCCTAGTAGCGCCACGTCCTCCGTGTCGACAGCGTAGTCGTAGCGGCTCTGCAGGCGCCCCGCCACGGCTTCGCGGAGCCCGGGCAGCCCGGTGGGCAGGAGGTAGCCGAGGTCGTTGGTGTCGACCTGGTCGTGGATGGCGCGCTTCACGGGCTCCGCGAGGGGGAAGTCCATCTCCGCGATCCAACAGGGGATCACGTCGGCGGGGAAGTACTTCCATTTCGCGCCCGGGCGGGCGCGCAGCTCAGCCAGGGAGAGCGAGTCGAGCGTGGGCCGCAGGGTGCTGGTCATGCCACCGAGTCTACCAGCCGTCTCCGGGCCGGCCGGCCTACGCTGAGCGTGCTTCAGGGGCACTACACTCGGGGGCATGAAGCTGAGAATCGCGCCGCCCGAATGGGCCACAGAACTCCTCTCCGACCTCACCGACATGGATCGAGACCCGCTACCGCTCACGGCGGGCGCCGCCGAACCGGTGGAGTACGAGCTGCCCGACGATGTGTACTTCGAGTACGCCTTCAGGACCGAGGACGGCCGCGTCTTAGGCGATCCGCACAACGAGCGCGGCGTGGTTTCGCCTTGGTACCCGAACGCTAGCTCCGTGGTGGGCCCCGCGTACGAAGCCGACGAGCTGGCCGAACCCGCCGCAGCGGCGCAGCCCGGCCAGACCGTGCGGTTGAGGCTGCAGAGCGACCTGCTGCCCGGCGACACCCGCCGCGTGACGGTGTACACGCCGGCAGGGTACGAGGGCGCCGAACTGCCGCTGGTGATGGTGCAGGACGGGGTGGCCTTCAACCGTCTCGGTCGCATCCATCAGGTGGCCGACGCCTTGCTGGCCCGAGGCGAGACGCGCCCTGCCCGCTTCGCGTTCGTGGAGCCGGTCGACAGGCTGCAGGAGTACGGCTTCTCCAGCGTCTATCGGGAGTTCCTAACGGAGGAGCTACTGCAGAAGCTCGACGCCGATTTCCCCACCACCGGCGAGCGCGTGTGGCTGGGCGCCAGCCTCGGCGGTCTGCTCTCCGCCACGGTGGCCCTCGAGCGGCCCGACCTGGTGAGCGCCGTGGTGAGCTTCTCAGGCGCCTTCCTAGGCACGCCGCAGCGCCGCGAGTTCTACCGCACCGACGAATCGTGGGTGCTCGACCAGCTCCGCGCCGGCGCCACCCCACCGCCCCGCTGGTACCTGGAAGTGGGCACGCTGGAGTGGTTGCTGGACGTGAACCAGAGCATCGCCGCCGAGCTGAGCGCGCGCGGCGCCGAACATCTCCTCGTGCTCCGCAACGCGGGTCATAACTGGACGAGCTGGCGGAACGGTCAGGCTCAGGCGCTCAGGTTCGTTCTGGGTGGTTAGCATGGTCGCACTATGAGTAGTCATCAGAACAGTCACGATCAGCGGGCGGCCGAGGAGTTCCGAGTAGAGAAGGACACCCTGGGTGAGGTCCGGGTGCCGGCCAGCGCCTACTGGGGCGCGCAGACGCAGCGCTCCATCCAGAACTTCCGCATCGGCAACCAGCGCATGCCCATCGAGGTGGTGCGCGCCTTCGCCGTGCTGAAGAAGGCGGCGGCGCTCACCAATGCGGAGCTCACCGACTTCCCCAAGGAGAAGGCCGACCTCATCGCCCGCGTGTGCGACGAGATCCTCGCCGGTGAGCTCGACGACCAGTTCCCGCTGGTGGTGTGGCAGACCGGCTCGGGCACGCAGTCCAACATGAACGTGAACGAGGTAGTGGCCAACCGCGCGGCCGAGCTAACGGGCAACGCCCGTGGCAGCAAGACGCCGCTCAACCCGAACGACGACGTGAACAAGAGCCAGTCGTCTAACGACACCTTCCCAACGGCCATGCACATCGCCGCCTACACCGCGCTGGTTAAGCGCACGCTACCCGAACTGGAGAACCTCCAGCGCGCCCTGGCGGCCAAGGCGGAGGAGTTCGCCGCCAAGGTGAAGATCGGCCGCACCCACCTGATGGACGCCACCCCCCTCACACTCGGACAGGAGTTCGGCGGTTACGCCACGCAGGTGCGCAAGAGCATCGAGGCCATCGAGGCCACCCTGCCGCACCTCGCCGAGCTGGCGCTGGGCGGCACCGCGGTAGGCACGGGCCTCAACACGCCGAAGGGCTTCGCCACGAAGGTGGCCGACAAGATCGCTGAGCTGACCGGGCTACCGTTCCGCACCGCGGACGACAAGTTCGAGGCGCTGTCGGCCCACGACGCCGTGGTGGAGGGCTCAGGGGCGCTACGACGCGCCGCCGTAGCGCTGTTCACCATCGCCAACAACGTGCGCCTCCTCGGCTCCGGTCCGCGAAGCGGCATCGGCGAGATCCTCCTCCCCGAGAACGAGCCCGGCTCGAGCATCATGCCCGGCAAGGTCAACCCCACCCAGGCCGAGGCGCTCACCATGGTGTGCGCGCAGGTCATGGGTAACGACGCCGCCATCGCCGTGAGCGGCACCCACGGTCACCTGCAGCTGAACGTCTTCAAGCCCGTGATGATCCACAACTTCCTCGAGTCGGCCAACCTGCTGGCCGACGCCGTGAACAGCTTCGTGGAGCACTGCGTGGTGGGCATTGAGGCCAACGACCAGCGCATCGACATGCACCTCAACAACTCGCTTATGCTGGTCACCGCCCTCAACACGAAGATCGGCTACTACAAGGCGGCCGAGATCGCGCAGAAGGCGCACCGTGAGGGCACCACCCTCAAGGAGGCCACCGTGGCGCTGGGGTACCTCACGGCCGAGGAGTTCGACGCGGCGGTGGTGCCGTCCGAGATGGTGGGCAACTAAGCCGGAGCGGTGCTGCGTGAGGGGCTAGCGGCGGTTGTCGATGACCTCCGCGTCGCTGGGGAGCTCGCGCACGAGCTCCGGGTCGAGCCCCGTGTTGGTGGCGAGCTGAGTGGCGTGCAGCTCAGCCAGCACGTGACCGTCGGCCTGCATGAACACGAGCGTGCGCGGTAGCCAGTCGGAGCTGGGTACCAGCGCCTCCACATCCAGGATGGCGGCGGTGGCGTCCTTGTTAGCGAAGCGCAGCCGGTAGGTCTCACCATGCTCGCTCTCGAAGACCTCCTCCACGGAGGCGTCGAAGCCCGCGAAGATGGCTCCCAGGTCGAAGTTGAAGTTGGCCGTGGCGCCGTCCTCGCCGGCGGGTAGCAGGCCGCCCAGCGCGTCGGGGTCGTCGGCGTCGAAGATCATGACCTGGTTGGTTAGGAACGTGTAGTTGTACACGGCCGGGCCGTCCATGACGATGATGTTGTCGGCCAAGGCATCTGGTTGGATGATGTACGCGCTGGCCAGGTTCTGGCCAGGCACGGTAAGGATGTCGATCTCGAGGGTGATGGTGGTGCCGTCCGAGTTGATGAGCTTGCCGGCCAGCAGGAAGCTAGCGTCCTCCAGGGCGCGGGCCGCCGTGGTGATGTTCTCGAGCACGGCGTCCACGTCCTGCTGCGCCTGCGCCTGCGCCTGCACCGGCGCGGCCAGGAGGAGAGCGGTCAGGAGAACGGTCCACAGAGCGGCGGGTCGCGGACGGCGGTTCGCTTGGTAGTGATTGTCAGGGTGTGCCATACAGGCCGATGCTACTCCTTGCCGCCTGCCTGACCCAACGCATTTCGTGAAGGGCCCTTTAAGGCGTTCATCACGTCACCTATATGCCTGATGCTACTCTCGGCATCAAGAAAGGAGGCAGACCGTGAAAAGACTGACTGCCTTACTTGCGTTACTGCTTCTGCTTCCGGTGGGCTTCTCCCAAGGGTTCGTGGTATCTCCCCAGGCCATCGTCGTAAACCCGCTCCCCAGCTTCGGTGTGGACGTGTGGCTCGACCGCGATACCTCTGGCGACGCTACGCCCGTGTACCAGATCGGCGAGCGGGTGAACATCTCCGTTCGGGTGGATGAGGCCAGCTACGTCTACCTCTTCGACGTGCGACCCAACGGCGACATCACCCAGATCTTCCCCAACCGTTACGACAGCAACAACTTCCTGCGCGCCGGTGAGGTGCGTTCGTTCCCGCCGTCCGGCGCCCGTTACGTGTTCAACATCGCGCCGCCGCGTGGTCTCTCCAAGGTAATCGCCGTGGCTAGCAAGACGGAGCTGAACACGCGCCAGCTCGCCAGCTTCAGGCAGGAGAGCGACGTCTTCCCGCAGAGCTCCATCGGCGAGTCCGGCTTCATCGAGAACTTCGCCATCATCGTCCGGCCCCTGCCTCAGCAGAACTGGGTCACCGACACGGCGCTCTACTACGTGGGCGACCGCCCCGCCGAGGCCGCTTTCGGCACCATCAGCTTCACCTCCTCGCCCTCCGGCGCCGCCGTTTACCTCGACGGCTCCTTCGTGGGCTACACCCCCATGACGTTCGGGACCACCCCTGGTAACCACGACGTGCGCATAGAGGCCGACGGCTACGACGCGTTCACCTCCCGCGTGAACGTGCGCGCCGGCGCCACTCAGAACGTGAACGCTAACCTCAACCGCGTGCAGCGCGCCGGCACCATCGCCTTCAACAGCGCACCGTCCGGCGCCGAGGTGTACGTGGACGGCCGTTACGTAGGCACCACGCCTACCGGCGCCATCCGCTTCGACGAGGGCCGCTACCAGGCTCGTTTCGAGATCCCCGGTTACGACGCCTCCACCGTGACGTTCGACGTCCGCGCGGGTGAGAACCGCACGGTGAGCGCTCAGCTCACGGCGCAGCGCGCCAGCGTGGTGGTGCAGGGCAACATCGGTGGAGCCCTCGTGTTCCTCGACGGGCGCCAGGTGGGCACCCTGCCGAGCGGCTCCGGTCGCCTGGTGCTGAACGACGTGGCGTCGGGCACGCACGAGCTCGTGGTCATCGCCCCCGGCTTCACCACCTACGTCACCACCTTCACGGCCAGCGCTGGCCGCACCACTGAGGTCAACGTCAGGCAGTCGCGGTTCTGATCTGAACCTGTGACTGGGCCCGCTCGGGCCAAGCGGCGGCCGTCACCGTTCCTGGTGACGGCCGCCGCTCTCGTGGGGCCGCGGTGGGCGGGCGCCGGTGCGCGTTACAATCGCGCCATGTTGAAAGACTCCGTGGTGGCGGTGGTCCTCGCCGGTGGCGACGCCGGCGACCGCCTGGCCGTGGACGCCGGGGTCGAGGCCAAGGCGCTGGTACCGCTGGGCGACCAACCGCTCGGCGCCTACGTCCTGCGCGCCCTACGGGCCAGCGGCGTGGTTCACCGCGTGGTGTACGTGGGACCGACCAACGCCCGGCTCGACGGGCTCTACGACCACCAGGTGCCTGGCGGCGAGCGCATGGTCGATTCGCTGGCCCTCGGCCTGGGCGCTGCGCTGGCGGTGCCCGGCACGGGACCGCTGCTACTGCTCGGAGCCGACATCCCCTGGGTAACGGGTGAGATGATCAGCCGCTTCGTAACCGCCGCCGCCAGCGCGCAGGGCCCCGAAGGGCCCGCGCAACTCGTTTACCCGGTGGTGCGCGCGGCCGCCGCTGAGGCGCAGTTCCCGCACCAGAAGCGCACCTACGCGCGCCTCAAGGACGGCCGCTTCACGGGCGGCAACCTGGTGTTGCTGCGCCGGGAGATGGCCCCGGCGCTACTACCGCAGATCGACCGCGTGTTCCGGGCGCGCAAGAACCCGTTCGCGCTCGCGGGCCTCATCGGCGCCGACGTGCTCCTCGCGCTGCTGCTCGGTACGGCCAACATCAGCCAACTAGAGAAGCGCGTGAGCCGCATCGTGAACGCGCCCGTGCGAGCGCTCATCACCGACGACGCTGCGCTGGCCGCCGACGTGGACAGCCCGGCGCAACTACCGGGCACCCTGACCCCCGCCATGCCCAGCGCCCCGAACCCCGGCGCCTGAGGCCAGAGGAGAACCACGAGTGAGACGTCCTTCCCAACTCCGCGTAGCCGCGCTCCTCGGCGCGCTTTCCGCCGTGGCCTTCGCCTTACTGCTCGCGCTCTTGGTCTTCTGGCTCTTAGGCCAGAGCGGCCGCCTCGGTTTCGCCACCCTGAACGCCGCCGGCGTGCTCGAGGGCGTTGTGTTCGTGTTGGCCTACTCGTTCGCTCTCATCTACGTGCGCAGCGCACTGCGGCTACCCTCGCCCACGCTGCTCAGCTTCGGTCTGCTGCTGCCGCCCACGGTGGGCAGGTCGGCCGCTAAGGTGCCCATGGTCGACACGTCGCAGGTGGCGCAGACCATGATGGCCAACCGCATCGTGATCGTGCTGCAAGGTGGCGTGCCTATCGGCGTGACGGGCTTGCACCACGACCGCATCACCTCCTGGGAGGAGCTGGTGAAGGCCGAGGCCGACATGGCGGTAACGGACCTGCGGCGCGTGCTAGCGCACGAGCAGCTGGTGGTGGCCATGGACGGCGATGAGGTCAAGGGCATCATCACGCAGGAGATGTACCTGGCAGGCCTGTGGGGCAGCGTGCGCTGACGCGACAGATCAGGTGAGGGGCAGGTAAGGCGACGCGTCGGTAGCGAGGGCCGTGCGGCGATCGTCGCCCGCGAGCGGTGCGCCTTCTGCTAGCGCCAAGCCCCCCGCCAGCGCGATCATGGCGCCGTTATCGGTGGCCAACTCGGGGGAGGGGAAGGTGGTCTGCACACCCAGCTCCGCGCCGAGCGCTGCCACCTCCTCGCGTAGGCGCCGGTTGGCGGCCACGCCCCCGGCGATCACGAGGCGGCGCATGCCCGTGTGCGCAAGGGCGCGCCGGGTGACCTCCATGAGCGACCCAACCACGATGCGCTCGAACGTGGCAGCTACGTCGGCCTTCTCTACGTCGGGTTGGCGCTCGAGCAGCAGCGCTACGGCGGTCTTGAGGCCGCTGAAGGAGAACTCGAGGCCCTTGGAGCCCGCCATAGGCCACGGCAACCGCACGCCGTGGTCGTTGCCTTGCTGGGCGAGGCGCGACAGCGCGGGGCCGCCCGGGTAGGGGAGACCGAGTAGCCGCGCCACCTTGTCGAAGGCCTCGCCCGCGGCGTCGTCGCGCGAGCGCCCCAACTCCTCGATGCGGGTCCAGTCGTGAACCGCGAACAGCGCCGTGTGCCCGCCGGAAGCTATGAGTGCCAGGAAGGGGGGCTCAACGCCCGTGGCCGCCGCCAGGTGACCCCGCAGGTGATGCACGGGCAGGAACGGCACGTCGAGCCCCCAGGCGAGCGACTTGCCGTAGCTCAGGCCCACCAGCAGGGCGCCCACGAGGCCAGGCCCGTGAGTGGCGGCTACGGCCGTCACGTCGCGCAGGGTAAGGCGCGCCTCTTCGAGCGCCTGCCGAACCGCCTCGTCGATCACCTGCAGGTGCTCGCGTGAGGCCAGTTCCGGCATCACGCCACCGTAGCGGTCGTGGAGGGCGGTCTGAGGTACCACCACGTTGGCCAGGACCTCGTCGCCGCGCGCCAGGCCCACGCCCGTGTCGTCGCACGAGGTGTCGATGCCAAGAACGAGGGGCGGTTCTCTCATCACCTGGCGGACGTTAGCACTTCTGAACGGTGAAGCCGGTAGCGGGTCGCGGCGCCAGCACGCGCCCGGCGGCACCTACGAAGCGTTCCAGCGCGGCTCTGCAGCCCGCCTCGTGGTCGGGAGCGCACACCACCCCAACCGTGGGACCGGCCCCGGATAGGAAGACAGCGTAGGCTCCGTGAGCGAGCGCGTCGTCGCAGGCCTGCAGGAAGCCGGGCACGAGGGGAGCGCGGTGCGGTTGGTGCAGCACGTCGCGCGAAGCCGCACGCAGGAGCTCCGGTCGGTCCTGCGCTACGGCGGCCACCCAGAGGGCCGCGCGGGATGAGGTTCGCAACGCGTCTGCCAGCGCTACCGTGGTCGGCACTACCTGACGCGCCTGCGCTGTGCTGAGCTCGAAAGCCGGCACGCCGAAGAGGAGACGCCAGCTGGGGGGCACGGGGAGCGAGGCGCTGTGGTACGTACCGGTTGCGTCGGCTGCGGACACGGTGAAACCGCCGTACACGGCCGGCGCCACGTTGTCGGGGTGGCCCTCGATGGCGGCAGTGAGCTGGAGGATGCCGTCGGCCCCGAGCTGGTTGTCGAGCATGGCGTCCGCTAGCGCAGCGCCGGCCACCAGGGCCGCCGATGAGGAGCCCAGGCCGCGCGCTAACGGGATGGGGTTGCTCACCTCGAACGTGACGGTGGGTGGGGTCTGACCGAGCCGCTCGTAGGCGGCGCGGAAGCCGCGGTGCACAAGGTTGTCGGCGGTATTCGCCACGTTGCCGTCGCCTCGGTACACGAAACCGTCGGTAGCGGACGGGGTGAGCCGCACTTCGAGGCGCAGCTCTACCGCCAGGCCCAGCGTGTCGAAGCCGGGACCCAGGTTGGCGCTGGTAGCGGGAACGGTCGCGCGCAGCACGCAGCAGGCTACCACCTGCCGGGCAAGGGCGGCAGGCTACCACCTGCCGGGCAAGGGCGGCAGGCTACCACCTGCCGGGCAAGGGC
>CAZFFG010000001.1:23097-55829 GCA_964518275.1 uncultured bacterium
GCAGGCTACCACCTGCCGGGCAAGGGCGGCAGGCTACCACCTGCCGGGCAAGGGCGGCAGGCTACCACCTGCCGGGCGGGGGCGGCAGGCTACCAACCATAGGTTCCTCCACCGATGGGTTCAGCGCAGCAGCAGCTTGTGGGCCTCCGGCAGGTGCTGTACCAGGTCGGAAGCTAGCAGGGAGCCCCCGAGCGCGGCGGCCGCCAGCTCGCCAGCGGTGCCGTGAAGCCATGTTGCCAGGCAGGCGCGCTCGAACAGCGCCGTCGCGCCCTCGGGCCGCGCCGCCAACGCGCCGATGAGTCCGGCCAACACGTCGCCGGTGCCGCCGCTCGCCATGGCGGGGGAGCCTGCCGTGCTCACTGCCACGCGGCCGCTCGGTGCGGCCACGACGCTGGTGGGCCCCTTCAGCACCACCACCGCGTGGTATGCGCGGGCTATTCGCAGCGCCGCCGCGATGGGGTCGCGGCGGACCAGGGCGCCGCCGTCCGCGTTTGTGATGCCAGCTAGGAGCCGGGCGGCTTCGCCCGCATGCGGGGTGAGCACCAGGCGCGTGCGGCCGGCGGTGGCGGTTTCGTCGGAGGTGGTCTCGGCACCATCCGGCCCGTTTTCAGGTGGCCGCTGCTGCCCCCCGTGGTGGGCGCTCGGCGCCTGGAGGGCGGGCGTCGGGTGTGCGAGGTCGAGCGCAGGCGTCAGGTAGGCCGGGTCGAGGGCGGTGGCGTCTAGCACCACCGGGCCCGGTGCCCAGGCAAGCATGGCGCTGAGTTCGGTCAGGTCGGCGGGCGTCAGACCGGGGCCGATGACCATGCTGGCCGCGTGCTTCACGCTCAGCCCCGGTGGCGGCCAGGAACGCAGGTCGTGCTGCACGTGAACGGTCTCCGGCCAGCTTGCGGCCGTGCGGACCGGGGCCACTAGCGTCACGAGGCCGGCGCCGCCACGCCAGGCGCCGCGGCAGGCCAGCTCGGCAGCGCCCAGGTAGCGCGGCGAGCCGGCCACCACGCTCACGGTGCCGGCGCTGTACTTGTGGGCGTCGGGGAGCAGCGCCGGGTAGTGCGGGGCTAGCCAGGCTGCGTCGAGGATGTTCACGTTAGAAACGTCGTGCAGCACCTCGTCCGGTACGCCGATGGGGAGGAGCTCGCTGCGGCCGTAGGCGTGCCGGTTGGGGTAGAAGAGCGACGCCGGCTTGCGGCCGGCGAGCTCCACCGTGAGGTCCGCGCGCACGTGCGGGCCGATGGGCTCGGCGCGGTCGGCGTTGAGTCCGCTCGGCACGTCCACCGCCACCACGCGGGCGCCGGATCCGTTCAGCCAAGCCACCAGCTCTGCCAGCGCGCCCGTGAGCGGCCGCGTGAGCCCCGTGCCGAACATGGCGTCGATAACGACGCTGGGTTCGGCGGTGGGGGTCGCGAGGCACAGCGCTAGCGCCTCCCGCGTGAGCGGGCGCGGCTGCCCGCCTGCCGCCACGAACCTGGCGCGCGCTGCAGCCGCGTCGCCCGTGCCCCCGTCGGCGCCGTCCAGCTCGAACAGCGTGACGGAGGTACCGCGCTGCATTAGCTCGAGCGCGGCCACGTAGCCGTCGCCGCCGTTGTTGCCCTTGCCGCACAGCACCGCAACGTGCGTGGTGGCGGGGTAGGCGCTCAGCGCAGCGAGGGCGACTCCCCGACCGGCGGCTTCCATGAGCTGGGCCGTGGGCACGCCGGCCGCGGCGGCGCGGCGGTCGGCCTCTCGCATCTGCGCGGCGGTGTAGAGCTTCATCGTTCTCCCCAGGTAGAGGCTACGGGGGGCGGGTGCCCGCCCGGGTCAGGCGAGCGCTTCGAGGCGGGTCAGGCTAGAGCTTCCTCGATGCGCGTCAGCACCTCCGGGCTCAGCTCCACCGAGGCCGCTGCCGCGTTGTCGGTGACCTGCTCGGGACGGCTGGCGCCGGTGATGACGCTGGCCACACCCGGCTGGCGCAGCACCCAGGCCAGCGCCAGCTGCGCGCGGGTGAGCCCCAGCTCGTCCGCGATGGGCTTGAGCGCCTTCACGCGGGCGGCGTTCTCGGGGGTGAGGTTGTCCTCGCGGAACCTCTCGAAGGTGGCGAAGCGGCTGCCGGCTGGAACGCCGTCGTCGTACTTGCCGGTGAGCATGCCTTGCGCGAGCGGGCTGAACACCACTAGGCCCACGCCGAGGCGCGTGGTGGTGGGGAGGATCTCCTGTTCCACTCGCTCGCGGCGCAGCATGGAGTACTGCGGTTGCTCCGTGACGGGGGCGACGAGGCCGTTGGCCTTCGCGTAGGTGTGCGCCTCCGCGATCTGCGCTGCGGTCCACATGCTGGTTCCCCAGTAGTGCGCCCGGCCGCTGCGGACCACATCGGAGAACGCCTCCACGGTCTCCTCCAGTGGGGTCTCGGGGTCGTAACGGTGCGCGAAGTAGACGTCGAGGTAATCGAAGCCCAACCTGTCGAGGCTGCGATCGATGGACTCCATGATGTGCTTGCGCGAGAGCCCGCGGTCGTTAACGTCGTCCGACATGGGGTGGAAGACCTTGCTCGTCACCACCAGGTGGTGGCGGTGGGCGCCGCTAGCGTCTAGCGCTGCGCCCATTAGCTCCTCCGCCTTGCCGCGCGCGTAAACGTCGGCGATGTCGAAGAAGTTGATGCCGAGCTCCAGCGCGCGGTCGATGATGCGCTGGACCACGTTCTGGTCGCCTACGGTCTGGCCGTAAGTGGTCCAGCCGCCGAGGCTCACAGCGCTGACCTTGAGGCCGCTGTTGCCGAGCCGCCTGTACTGCATCTGAGGGTTCGTCATGCTTCCCAGGCTAACCCTCAAACGGTGGATCGTTCAGCGTACGAGCAGCGGGCCCAGGCGGCGTCCGCCCAGCAGGTGCATGTGCAGGTGGTACACCTCCTGGTGAGCGTCGTCCTTGCAGTTCACTATCAGCCGGTAGCCGTTCTCGAGGCCCTCCAGCTCGGCCACCTTGCGCGCCACCGTGAAGAGGCGGCCGAGCACCGGTTCGTGCTCGGGCAGCACGTCGGCAGCCGTAGGGATGGGCTCGTTGGTGATGATGAGCACGTGAGTAGGGGCCTGCGGGCTGATGTCGCGGAAGGCCGTCACCAGCTCATCCTGGTAGAGGATGGTGGCAGGGATCTCGCGCGCGACGATCTTCTCGAAGAGCGTCTTCTCCCGCTCCGGTTTGGGGTCGGTTCCGTCCTGGCTCATGCCATCAGTGTAGCCAAGAGCCCTCGCGAAGAGCCGTGGCCAGGGCCAGTACCTAAGCGGCTTTCAGCTCGCTCATGGTGTAGAGGGCTCGCAGCTCAACGCCCTCAGCGGCGAGGGCCGCCATACCGCCCGCTTCGCGATCGATGACGCACAGCGCCGTGTTCACCACCGCGCCGCGCTCCTTCAGGTCGCGCGTCGACAGCACCACCTGACCGCCGGAGGTCACCACGTCCTCAACGATGAGCAAGGTGCGGCCGTCCACCTCGCCTCCCTCCGCCAGGCGGCGGGTGCCGTACTCCTTGGCTTGCTTGCGAACGAAGAGCGTGGGCAGGCCAGTGACCTGCCCGAGCATCACGGCCAGCGGCACGCCGCCTAGCTCGAGCCCCGCAAGGGCGTCGATGCCGGGCGGCACGAGGGGCGCGAGGGCCTCGGCCACGGCTCGTAGGAGGGTAGGGTCGGATTCGAACAGGTACTTGTCGAAGTACTCGTTGCTCACGGCGCCGGACCTGAGGAGGAACTCGCCTGTGATGAGCGAGCGTTGGGTGATGAGGCGGGCCAGGGATTCGCGGTCCATGCCCGATGCTACCGTGCTCTGGCGTGAGCGGGTCCGGGCCGCACGGGCCCGGCGGCGGCGTGGCCCGTGTTTGTGTTACCAGTGCCCCTATGCTAAACTCAAGCGCTTTACTCGCCGCTGCGAGGGCGCCCCCGCGCTAGCGCCTAACGGCGCCACACCAGCCGGGAGACCCCAAGCGGGAAACCACCAAGCGAGCCATGCGTGGCCCTCGGCCACATTCACAGTTGGAGGAACGTACGATGCCGCGCGTCTGTGCCATCACCGGAAGGAAAACAAGCACCACCCGAACCAGCAAGCACAAGGGTTCTGCCAAGCGTAAGGGCGGCGTGGGCCTCAAGCAGGTCGGCGTTCACAAGCGCACCGTGAAGCCCAACCTGCAGAAGCGCACCATCTGGGTCGACGGCAAGCCGCAGCGCGTGTGGCTGAGCGCCAAGGCCATCCGCGACCTCGACCCCACGGTGTTCGTGAACCCGAACAAGCTGGGTTGAGCCGGGCGGTGCGCCGGGCCCGCCACCAGATGGGCGCGCACGTACCGGCCACCACGCTCCGCGGCGAACAGGAACGCGGGGCGGCTCACAGAGCCATGAACAGAGGAGCCGGCTGATGGCGCAGCACGCCAGCGGCCGGCTCTCTACTGTGCCGGCGTTGCACGTTCACCACGTGTCGTTGCGGTACGGCGACACCCCGATCCTCGAGGACGTTAGCTTCGACCTGGCCGCTGGGGAGTTCCTAGCCATCGTGGGCCCGAACGGTGCAGGCAAGTCCACCCTCGTGAAGGTGGTGCTGGGTCTCAAGACGCCGCAGAAGGGGCACGCGCTCATCTTCGGGCGGCCCGCAGGCGAGCAGCCCAAACGAACCGGCTACGTTCCGCAACTCAAGACGTTCGACCGCACCTTCCCGGCAACGGCCGAGGAGCTCGTGGTCACGGGCTTGCGGCGCAGCTGGCCGGCGCGGCCCCGTGCCGACGAGCTCGAGCGGGCCGCTGCCGCGCTGGAGCGGGTGGGAGCGGGCAGCCTGGCGCGCCGGCCCCTCGCCAAGCTGAGCGGGGGTGAACTCCAGCGGGCGTACCTCGCCCGGGCGCTCGTCAGGCGGCCGGAGCTCGTGCTCCTCGACGAACCGGCCACCGGGGTCGACTTCCTAGCCGAGCACGACCTCTACGACCTGCTGGAGTCGTACCAGGCCGACAGCGGCGCCACCGTGGTGATGGTGACCCACGACCTCTCCGCCGCCCGCTACCACGCCAGCCAGGTGCTCGTCCTCAACCGCCGCGTGTACGGCTACGGCGCCCCCGAAGTGGTCATGTGTGAACAGTGCCTGGAGCAGGCGTTCGGGCACCGCCATCACGCGCACGCCATCTCGGTATGAGCGCGCAGCCATGAGGTCTCAGTCATGAGCATCGTGGACGCGTTGAGCTTCCCGTTCTTCCAGCGTGCGCTTGTGGCGGGCCTGGCCATCGCGGTGATGGCGGGCCTGCTGGGTGTGTTCGTGGTGCAGCGGCGCCTCTCGTTCCTGGGCGACGGTTTGGCGCACGCTGCGTTCGGCGGCATGGGCATCGGCGCCTTCGTGATCGTGAGCGCCGACCTGGTGGGCTCACGCGTTGGCTTCATCAACCACCCTATCCTCGTGGCGTTGCCCTTCAGCATGCTGGCCGCCCTGGTCATCGCCTGGCTACGCCGCGGCACGAGGTTGAGCTCCGACACGGCCATCGGGGTGTCGTTCGCGGTCTCGGTGGCGCTGGGCGTCCTGCTCTTCTCGCTCATCCCGCCCGACGCCAACCTGGGTGTGTCGGCCATGGACCTGCTGTTCGGTTCGATCCTTGGTGTGAGAAGCTCCGACCTGTGGCTCATCGTGGCGGTGGCCGTGCTTGCCTCCACCCTCCTGCTGGCTCTTTGGGGCCGGCTCGGTTACGCCACCTTCGACGACGAACTGGCTCGCGCCGACGGCCTGAACACCGACCGCTTGGAGCTGCTCTTGTTCCTGGTGGCGGCGGTCATCATCGCTGTCAGTGCCTCCGTGGTGGGCGTGATCCTCATGGCGGCCTACCTCGTCATACCGGCGGCGGCCGCCCGGTTGCTGGCCCGCACGTTGGCGCAGATGACGGTGCTGGCCGTGGTGTTGGGGCTCGTGAGCACGGTGGTGGGGCTGGCGGTATCGTTCTACCTAGACGTACCCAGCGGCGCCACCATAGTGCTCACGCAAGCGGCTCTGTTCCTGCCGGCGGCTCTGTTCGGTCGGCGCTGAGCACGCCCGCGCCATCGCTTCGGCTGCGAGCGGCGAAGGTACGCAGCGCCTCGAGGAGCGCTCTGGCGGCGGGGGAGCAGAGCTCCGGGGGAGCGCTCACGCACGTGAACTGACGCGTGAGGTGCAGGTCGCGCACGGGTACCTCCACGATGCGGCCGGCCGCCACGTCCTCAGCTATGGCCAGGCGCGAAACGAAGCCGGGCGCCAGCCCCGCCCTGATGGCGGCCACTACGGCCGCCACCCCCGTGACCTCCAGCCGCGTGGCGGGCTCGATACCTAACGGGCTGAGCGCCCTGTCCACGCTCTCGCGCGTGCCGGAGCCCGGTTCGCGCCGTACCAGGCCGAGCCCCTTTAGCGCGGTGGGCGCCACGGGAGCTTGGCTCACGAGCGGGTCGTTGGGGTGGCTGGCCAGAACGATGAGGTCGGTGGCGAGCACGGTGGTGATCATGCCGTCCGGTACCGGCTCCTCGTCGAGAGGTCCCTCCACCACTGCCAGCTCGGCCTCGCCACGCGCCAGCAGCGTGATGGCGTCGTGACTGTTGCGTGTGAGCACGCTGAGCTCGAGGTTCGGGTGCTTGGCGGCGAAGCCCGTGAGCGGTTCGGGTAGCCACCAGTGCGCCACCGTGGTGGACACTGCCAGGGCCAGGCGGCCGCTTCGTAGCGTGCGCCACGAGTCGGCCAGGGCACGCGCTCCCTGCAGAGCGCGTAGCAGCGCCTCAGCGTGGGGGAGGAGCGCCTCCCCGGCGGGCGTGAGGCTCACACCGTGGCGGGTGCGGCGGTAGAGGGGGTCGCCCACCGCGTCGCGGAGCCGCGCCATCTGCTGCGAGAGCGCGGGCTGCGAACGGTGCATCTCGCTGGCCGCTTGGGTGACGCTGCCTGCCGCTGCGATGCGGGCGAAGGCCACCAGGTGATCCGGTTCGACGATCATGCCACGAGCATACCGGTCTCATAAGCTCTGCGCATGGCGGCGTTAGGAACATCTATTGGCCTTATGTTGGCGCCTGACAATATGGTCGGTCATGCCCTCCGCACTCCCGCAGCATGCGCTGCCCACCGACACCGTCCGTGAGCCCGTGGGGGGCCGCTCTGACCTCTGGCCAGGCCTGTTGCTGGTGGCCGCCATCACCCTTGCCGCCTGGTGGCTAGTGAACCTGCCGGGCCTACGGCTCTTCGGGGCGCTGGCTCTAGCGCTACTGCTTGGCGTCGTCACGCGCGCCACTATCGGGCCGCGGTCCTGGGCGGCGCCCGGCGCACGCTTCGCGGCCAAGCGCCTGCTGCGCGTAGGCGTGGTGCTGCTCGGTGTGCGGCTGCAGTTCGACCTGCTCGCCTCAGCCGGCCCGACCGCGCTCCTGCTGGCGCTCGCCGCCGTGATCGTGTGCCTCCTCGCCATGGAACCGCTGGGTCACATGCTGCGGGTGCCGCCCGGCTTGCGGCGCACGCTGGCGGTTGGTACCGGCGTGTGCGGCGCCAGCGCCATCGCAGCAGCGGCGCCGGTGGTGGGCGCCGAGGACGACGAAGCGGCCATGGCCGTGGGGCTCGTGTCGCTGCTCGGCGCCGCTGCGGTGGTGGGCTTCTCGCTCCTGGCGGAGCCGCTCGCGCTCGGTGAGCGCACCTACGCGCTGGTGGTGGGCGCCACCCTCCACGAGGTGGGGCACGTGCTGGCCGCCGGCGCCGCCATGGGGCCCACCGCTCTGGACCTCGCCACCCTCGTGAAGCTCGTGCGAGTTGCGCTGCTGGCGCCCGCGCTCGTGTTGCTCGGCCTGCTGGCGCGCACGCCAGCGCCGCTAGCGGCCAGCCAGGTGCGCACAGGGGCGGGTTCGCTGCCCGCGCCAAGCACGCCGCCCAGAACCGGTGCCGCCCTCCGCCGGGCCCGCCAACTCGTGCCGGGTTTCCTCATCGGCTTCCTGCTGCTGGGCGCGCTGCGCAGCGCCGGCGCCGTGCCGGCCGGCTGGGTCGAGCCGCTGTCGCTGGCCAGCATGCTACTGACTGCCGCCGCCATGGCCGGTATCGGCCTCGGTGTGGACCTCGCGGCCCTCAGGCGCGCGGGTGGCCGCGCCCTTCTCCTCGCCGTGCTGGGCTTCGGCGCCAGCCTAGCGGTGGCGGGCATCATCGTGAGCCTGGCTGGCTAGCTCCTCAGACGCTCTTCGCGTCCGCGTTAGGGAACAGGCGCGGCCACATCTCGTCGACCTTGGCGCTCACGGCCGCGTCCATCTTGAGCTTCTCGGGCCAGCCTCTGTGGAAGCCCTCTGAGGGCAGCTTGGGGGTGGCGTCCATGACGAACACCGGGCCAGAACCGAAGGTGTCGTCTACCACCTGAACGTCGCGCTCCGGGTCGATGTTGTTGAGGAGCGTCCAGATAGATTCGTCGAAGTCGCGCGGGTTCGTCTCGTGATCGAGGACCGCGATGAGACGCACACCCTCCGCTGCCGGCTCCCGCGCGGCCCACTCGCCCAGGTGCCGGCCCTGGCCCGCCCGCCCCTTACGCGTGCAGATGAACCAGAAGCCACCAGCGTGCTGATGCTGGTCGAGCACCTCCTTATGAACCGGCAGTTCCTCGGCCGGCCGCTCCGGGTTGGGCGTCCACGCCTGCGGCTCACCCTCCTCCGGGTGCTTGGTGGTGCCGTCTAGGACGAGCTTGCTGCCGAAGCCGAAGGTGCGGCTGGAGTGGTCCAGTACGTCGATGGGCCCGCGCGCGAACTGGCTGTCGCGGCCCGGTACCACCTTAGAGAGCACGCTGCGCCAGAACGCCTGGTGGTCGTTCACGGGAACGCTTGGGTCGTCCGACACGAGGATCATCTTCGCGAACATCATCTGCCCCAAGCCGAGCAGCCCGTTAGCCACCTTGTAGGCGTGGCCCGGGTACTGCTTGCTGATCCGCACGTTCACCAGGTTGTGAGCGATGCCGGCCGGCGGCAAGTGGTAGTCGTGGATCTCTGGCAGGATGAGCTGAGCCGGCACCAGGAAGATGCGCTCGCTAGCCTCGATGAGGTAGGCGTCCTCCATCGGTGGGCGACCGACCACCGTAGCGGGGTATACGGGCGCTTCGCGCATGGTGACGGCGGTGACGTGGAAGGCAGGGTAGAGGTCGGGCAACGTGTAGAAGCCCGTGTGATCCCCGAACGGTCCCTCCACCACGAGCTCCTCCGCTGGGTCCACGTAGCCCTCCAGCACGATCTCCGCGTGGGCGGGCACCTCTAGGTCGACGCTCACGCCCTGCACCAGCTCCAGTGAGCGGCCCCGCAAGAAGCCCGTCAGCGAGTACTCGTTCAGCCCCGGGATGGGTGGGATGGGCGCCGTGGCCGCGTAGGTGAGGGCGGGGTCGCCGCCGATGGCCACCGCCACCTCCAGCCGCTTGCCGAGCCGGCGGGCCGTCTCGAAGTGACGCGCACCCGTCTTGTGGCGCTGCCAGTGCATGGCCGTGGTCTTGTCGTCTAGCACCTGCATGCGGTACATGCCGATGTTCAGCTCGCCGCTCTCCGGGTCCTTGGAGACCACCAGCGGCAGGGTTATGAACGGGCCGCCGTCCTGCGGCCACGTCTTGAGCACGGGTATACGCGACAGGTCGACCTCGTCGCCGCGCCACACCACCTGCTGAACGGGAGCGTTACGCACCCGCTTCGGCGGCAGGGAGGCCACCTCGCGGAGCTTCGGCAGGTTAGACATGAGCCCGATGAGCCCGCCGCCGAGCCGCACGTCGATGAGCGAGCGCAGCCGGTCGCCGATCTGATCGAGGTCGGTGACGCCGAGCGCCCACGCCATGCGCTCGCGCGTGCCGTAGAGGTTCATGGCCACCGGCATGCTGAGGCGCTGGCCGTCTGGTCCCACCGGCTGCTCGAACAGCAGGGCAGGGCCGCCCTGTTTGACGGTCCGGTCCGCGATCTCGGCCATCTCTAGGTTCGTGCTAACGGGCTCGCTCACGCGCCGCAGTTGGCCGCGCTGCTCCAGCAGGTTCAGGAAGTCGCGCAGGTCGTTGAAGCGCAGGTCGCTCTGACTCATGCCTCCATGCTATCTAAGCCGCTCCCGAAAAGGGCGCCCTGGCGCGCTTCGGCGCCGGCGGCCGTGTCGGGCATGACCTGGGCGGCCCCGGCCTCCAGCTGCTGCGTGAGCACGTCGCGTAGCGCGTCGAGCCCCTGGCCCGTGGTGGCGGATACCACCACCGCGTCGTAGCGCTCCGCCAGTTCGGCCACGTGCACGCGGTCGGCCAGGTCGGCCTTGTTGAGCACGATGAGGCGCGGCGGCTCCAAGCCCAGCTCGTCGAGGATGCGCTGAACGGCGTCTACCCGGTCGGGCGCCCCCGGCGCGGCGCCGTCCACCACGTGGAGCAAGATGTCGGCGTCGTGCAGCTCCTCGAGCGTGGCGCGGAAGGCGTTCACCAGCTCCTCAGGCAGATCGCGGATGAAGCCCACCGTGTCGGTGAAGACGACCTTGCCGCCCCACACCCCGAGGCCAGGCAGCCAGCCCTCGCGGCTGGTGGGGCGCAGCGTGGCGAAGAGGCGGTCGCGAGCCACCACGTCGGACTTGGCCAGTGCGTTGAAGAGCGTGGACTTGCCGGCGTTGGTGTAGCCCACCAACGCCACCACGGGCGTGGCGCTGGCCGTGCGCGCCTTGCGGGTCTGCCCGCGGCGCTTGCTGATGTCGTCCACGGCCGCCTCCAGCGAGGCGATGCGGTCGCGGATGCGGCGCCGGTCGACCTCGAGCTTCGTCTCACCAGGGCCGCGCGTGCCGATGCCGCCACCCAGCCGGCTCATGGCCGTGCCGCGGCCCGCTAGACGCGGCAACTGGTACTGCAGCTGCGCTAGCTCCACCTGAACCTGCGCTTCGCGCCCGCGGGCGTTCTGCGCGAAGATGTCGAGGATCACCTGCGTGCGGTCCAGCACCTTCAGCCTCGTGAACGCCTCGATCTCGCGCACCTGCGCGGGTGCGAGCTCCCGGTCGAACACGAGCAGGTCGGCGTCCTCATGGAACGCGAGCGACACGAGCTCCTGCAGCTTGCCCTCGCCGACCAGCGTGCGGGCGTCGGGTCTCGGCTTGTGCTGCAGGCTCGTGGCGGCCACCACCGCGCCCGCGCTGCGCACGAGCTCGGCTAGCTCCGCCATGCGCGACTCAGCCTCGAACGCGCTCTCGCGCCCCGTGATGCCCACCAGCACGGCGCGCTCGGCGCTGCTGCGCACGGCCTCACGAGCGCCGACCTCGCGCTCGATCTCTTCCTCTAGGGCTCGCACGCGCGCTAGCAGGTCGATCTGCTCGAGCTCGCGTAGGCTCATGGGGCCCTCCACCAGCCAATCTTCGGCGTCGGCGCCGGAGGGTGCCACGAACGCCAGGTACGCCGGCCCGACCTGGAGGACCGAGCCGGCCCCCTTACCCCCATGCTGCGCCGAGACGTCGAAGGCCACCATGGCGTCGAGCCGGTGCAGGAAGAGCGTGGTGAGGTCGGAGGGCGAGAAGCCGCCCGGCTTCTGGTGAGTATGCACGAGCCGTAGCCCGTAGAGCCGGGCCTCGGCCTCGCCGTGGAGTTCGGGGATGGGCGTGTCGCTGGCGTCGCCAACCGCCACCGTGATGACGCGGCCACGCCGGTCGATGAGCAGGCTGACGCCGCGGTTGGTCTCGAGCGCGAGCTCACCCATGGCGCGCGCCAGCTCGTTACTGAGCGCGGCCTCCGGCGCCACGCGGCGCCTGTACAGGTTGCTGAGGCGTTTAATCTGGTTCTTCTTCAGGCCCGACGTTCTGCCGTGAACCTTCTCTATGATCTAGCTCCTCTCCGCTCGAACGCTCCGGCGGGGAAGGGATGGCGCGCTGCATCTACGCGGCGAGCGCCGCCGGCACTGGGTGCGGTTAGCTTCATCTTAGCCCCGGGCGGGTGCGTGCTAGGCTCGCCGCGATGCCAGCGCCCCCGAAGCCACGCGCCCTACTGCTCCTAGCGCTGCTATGCGTCTTCGGCTGGGCGGCGGGGCAGGAGCCCGCAACCGTGGCCGCCGAGGCGCGGGGCGACACGGTGCTCGTGGAGGTGGCCAGCCTCGCCCGCGCGCTCGGGGTGGTGGCCCACGTTGACGGCAACGTGCTCACCTGGCGGGGACCTAACGGTCCCGTGACCCTGTTCGGGGGCACCCCCGACGCGCTGGCGCACCTGCCAGGCGACGGCGGGCCCACCGAGGTGGCGCTGTCGGCGCCGGTGGTGGTGGAAGGCGAGCGGTGGTACGTGCCGCTCGACGCTCTGTCGTTCCTGGGCGCGGAGGTACCGCCGTTCTCTGGGCGCCCCACCCTGCTGACGATGGAGGGCGGCGCTACGCGCCAACTGGAGTACGGCGCGGCGGCCGCCCCGCCACCTGCCAGCGCCCCTGCCCCGGTGGTCGGCACCACGGCGCGACCTGCCTGGGAGCCGGTCGAGGCCCCGCTCACGGGCGTGCGCTTCTTCGACGGCGAGGGCGTGAGCCTGATGCTGCTCGACCTAGCGCTCGTGCCTCTTGCGCGCCCAGAACTCACGCGCGAAGTGGACCTCGCCATCGACAAGGCGCGAGCGGCGGGGAACGACCACGTACTGCTGCTGATGGTCACCGCGGTGGCGCCGCTGCCGTGGGAGCCAGTGCTGGTGTTCGCTCAGGACGGTCAGCGCACCGAGGTGAGCGCCCCCTACCGCCTGCTCGTGGAGGTGGGGGAGCCGGGCACGGTGGCGCCCGCCAGCCCAGTGCTGGGCGCCGTGCTGCTGCCGCCTTCGTACAGCCTGTACCGCCCCATCCGCGTGGAGTGGGCTGGCGCAGTGGCCGAGGTTCGCTTCCGCGACTGACCCCTAGGGACCGACCCGCCATGGGACTGCCCCGCCTAGGGACCGAGCCGCCTAGGCGGGTTGTTAGCCGCGCGTTGCCAGGCGTCTAGGGACCCGGCGCGGGCCACCTATACTCGGGGTCGGGCGGCGAGCCCAGGTGGCCCAGAACGGCCCCTCGCAGCGGCTGGCGCAGTGCGTCGGTCGTTCCGCCCTTCCGGAGGTTTCGATGTCGGTAGTTATCGCTTCCGCCGTGAGGACGCCCATCGGGGCGTTCCAGGGCGCTTTCGCGTCGTTGAAGGCGAGCCAGCTCGGCGCCGCCGCCGTTACTGAAGCGCTCTCGCGAGCCGAGCTCAGCGTGGACGGCGTGGACCAGGTGTTCATGGGCAACGTGCTGCAGGCCGGCCAGGGCCAGGCGCCCGCGCGGCAAGCCGCCATCTTCGCCGGCCTCGCAGACCGCACCCAGAGCGTGACCCTAAACAAGATGTGCGGTAGCGGGCTGGAGGCCATCATCCAGGCCGCGCGCGCGCTGAGGCTCGGCGACGCCGAGGTGGTGGTGGCGGGCGGCATGGAGTCGATGACGAACGCCCCCTACCTACTGCCGGGCGCGCGCGGTGGCCTGCGCTTAGGCGACGGCAAGCTCATCGACTCCATGGTCTTCGACGGTCTATGGGACGTGTACAACGACAAGCACATGGGCTCGTGCGCCGAGCTCTGCGCCACCAAGTACGCGTTCAGCCGTGAAGCGCAGGACGATTACGCCGAGCGCTCCTACCGGCGCGCCCAGACAGCCATGCAGGACGGCACATTCGCGGACGAGATCGTGGCCGTGGAGGTGCCCGGCAGGCGTGGCCAGGTCACGATGGTGGAGCAAGACGAGGGCCCGAGCCAGGTCGACTTCGAGAAGATGCGCACGCTGCGGCCGGCCTTCGAGAAGGAGGGTAGCGTCACCGCCGCCAACGCCAGCACCATCAACGACGGCGCGGCGGCGCTAGTGGTGACCACCGAAGAGGTGGCGGCCAGGCGCGGCATGCCCGTGCTGGCCCGGGTAGC
This sequence comes from uncultured bacterium, assembly GCA_964518275.1. Classification (GTDB taxonomy): domain Bacteria; phylum Deinococcota; class Deinococci; order Deinococcales; family Trueperaceae; genus JAAYYF01. The sequence continues at coordinate 36,914 of CAZFFG010000001.1, forward strand.
GGGCTACGCGGGTAGCGCCGCCGCGCCGGAGTGGTTCACCACGGCGCCCGTGGCGGCCATGCAAGCGCTGTACGGCAAGCTGGGCTGGCAGCCTGGCAGCGTGGACGTCTACGAGATCAACGAGGCGTTCAGCGTTGTGCCCATGGCGGCCATAGAAGAGTTCGGGCTCGACCCAGAGAAGGTGAACGTGCACGGCGGGGCGGTGGCGTTGGGCCACCCCATCGGTGCGTCGGGCGCCCGCATCGTGGTCACGCTTCTCAACGCGTTGCGGCGCCGCGGCGGTACGCGCGGTATGGCTAGCATCTGCATCGGCGGCGGCGAGGCGCTGGCGCTGGGCGTGGAGCTCGTCTGAGGCGAGCGGCCGTTGACGCGCGTTTCCGAGAGCAGGAATAGAAACAGGTAGATCGGGCCGGACGTGACCCACGTCCGGCCCGCTCTGTTAGGGCTCGAGGTCCGCGCCGGAGCCCATGCGCTCCGACATGCGGCCGTGCTGGATGGCCTCAGCGACCTCCGCGGGTAGGCCCCAAGCGAGCACCTCGAAAGCCGCGGCAGCGAAGTCGTACTCCACCTTGTCCATCTCCAGCTCGAGGCCATCCTCGGTGATGCTAAGCAGCGCGTAGTCGGCGCCCGGCTCACCGTTGAGAGAGAGGCCGACCGAGCCCGGGTTGAGCACCATGCTGGTGGCGCTGATCTTGCGGAAGAAGGGCACGTGAGTGGAGCCCGCCACGAGGATGTTGCAGCGGTGGCGTTCCAGCAAGCGGCCAAGAGTGAGCGGATCCTGATTGAGGTTCAAGCGCACCGCCGTGGAGTCGGACGAGCCGTGGAAGAAGCGCAGCCAGCCCGTAGGGGTCTGGATGCGCTGCTGCACCGAGAGGCTCTGCAGGAACGCGAGGTTCTCGGGCTCCATCACGCTCTTCGTCCACTCGAGGATCTCGTCGGCCACGCCCTTACGGCGCGCGGTGGGACCGGCGAAGCTGTAAGCCACGCGCTCGTCGGCAGCACCTAGGGTGCAGAGCACCTTGCGCTGCTGCAGCAGCTCCACGGTCTCGTTGGGCGAGGGGCCGTAGCCCACGATGTCGCCCAGGCAGAGCACCACTTCAGCGCCGCGGTCGTCTAACGCGTCGAGCACCGCCTCCAACGCGATCACGTTGGCGTGCACGTCGCTTATCAGCCCGATGATCATCCGTCCCTCAAGCGTACCCTCATGGCGGCCCCCAATGTGCGAACCACGCGAGACGGTCCTAGCTTCAGGCGCGGCCCCGCGGATCCACGCCCTCGCTCAGGAAGGCCGTGAGGAGCTCGATGGCGCCTTCCAGGTCGGCCTTGGCCACCATCTCCGTGACGGTGTGCACGTAGCGCGACGGGGTGGAGAGCGTGATGGACGGCACGCCACCACGGCTCTTCTGGATGGCGGCTGCGTCGTTGCCGCCCAGCGGCAACACCTCTAGCTGGTACTCCACGTCTTTGCGCTCAGCTAGGTCGATGAAGTGATCGAGCAACCAACGCGTGCTGATGATGCTGGAGTCCATGACCTTCAGCGCCACGCCCTTGCCGAGCTGCGTGACCCGCAGGTGCTCCTTGATCTCTGGGGTGTCCACCGCCAGGGTGGTGTCGAGCGCCACGCCCACATCGGCGTCGCTGCCGTAGGCGCTGGTGATGGCGCCGCGCAGGCCCACCTCCTCCTGGACGGTGAAGGCGGCGATGAGGTCCGCTCCCAGGTCGGTGTCCTGCAGGCGCTTGATGGTCTCTACCAGCACCCAGCAGCCCTGGCGGTCGTCCAGCGCCTTGCCCGTGACGACCGCGCCGAGGTCGTGGAACTCCTGGCGCAGCGTCACCATGTCGCCGATACGCACCTTGGCCCTAACGTCGTCGCCGCTTAGGCCCGTGTCGATGTAGAAGGCGTCGAGGGTCGGGATCTTGCTGCGCTCCTCGGGCGTGCTGATGTGGATGGGCTTGCCCGCCGGGTTCATCAACCCCACCAGCTCCTCACCGCTTATGGAGGCGTGCACCGTCACCTGCCGGGCGAAGAGGTTGCGGGTGTCGAAACCACCAACCGAGTGAACGCGGATGAAGCCCTTGTCGTCGATGTGCCGCACCAGGAAGCCGATCTCGTCCATGTGCGCGGCCACCAGCACCTTGGTGGCGTTGGGCTTGCCGCTGCGCTTCACGGCGATGAGGTTGCCGAGCGGATCTACCGTGAGCTCGTCGACCTTGCCCTCGAGCTCCGCCTTGATGATGGCGCGGATGTTCTCTTCGCGGCTCGGTACACCGGCCGCCTCGCTGAGCTTCTTCAACAGCTGGTAATCAGGATTCATGGGGCAGAGTCTACCTCCTCGGCGCGAGGCCCGTACTTGTCAGCCAGTCGGCCATCACGCTCATGAGCTGGTCGGGGCACTCCAACTGAGGCACCCGGCCGCATTCGGTGAGGGTGACGAGCTCGGCCCGAGCCAGTTCGGCGGCCAGCTGCGCGGCGTCCTCCAGTGGGTAACTCGCGGCGCCCTCGCCCGCCACCACCAGGGTGGGAGCGCGTACTGCCTGCACGCGGCCCTCGAGCTCCGGCGGCTGCCCCACCCGGCTCACCTCCCACAGCGCCCGGTCCCAGTCGTCCACCGTGGTGGTGAGGGCGTGCTGGGCCCTGATGTGGTCCGTGACCGCTTCGGGGTCGTGGAACGCGTTCACCAGGAGCTGCTCGCCGGGTCCCTCTGCCAGCTGGCGGAGGAACACGGGCCCGAGCTTGCGCATCTGCGGGCTGTTGAGGAACCAGCCGGGTGCCGCGCGCCCTTCCGATAGGAAGGCGGGCGTTTCGATGAGCACGAGGCCGGCCACGCGCTCCGGGTGAGCCAGAGCCACCTCAAGCGCCACACGGCCGCCCATGCCGCTGCCCACCAGCACCGCCTGCTGCGCGCCCAGCGCGTCGAGTAGCCCCACCGTAAGCTGCACCTGCGCCGCCGAGGTGTAGGGATCGAAGCCGTTCGGGTAGCGGCCGCCTGTGGGGAGCGGGCGCTCGGTGAGCCCGAAACCGGGCCGGTCGAAAGCCACGGCGGGGCCGTAGGTGGCCAGCTCCGGCCCGAGGCGCTCGAAGGTGTAGGCGCCGAACGCGTAGTCGTGAATGAGAAGGAAGAGGGGCGCCTCGCCAGCCGGAGCAGACGCGCTGGGTAGCGGGGCGCCAATGGGCTCGGCTTCCCCCGCGTAGGGGTAGCGCTGCACGTGGAGGTTCACGCCAGCCACCTCCAGGTAGTCGGCGTTACCCGCTAATGTTGCTAAGGGCGACGTGTTCGGGGCCGGCGGTACCGGCACCACTAGCGGCACCACGAACACGAGGGCCGCTAAGAAAGCTAGGACGAAGAGAGAGACCTTGATGCGGAACGGCATGCCCCATGGTACGGGGCAAGCCGCTCCGTGGTCGTTACTGTCCCTTGAAGTCGGCCTTGCGCTTCTCCAGGAACGCGGCCGTACCCTCGCGCATGTCGGCCGTGGTGGTGACCATGCCGAACAGGTCGGCTTCGACCTCCAAGGCTTCCGGCAGCGTGAGGTCGAGGCCGCGCACTACGGCCTCCTTGGCCAGACCGAGAGCCACAGGCGCGTTCTTGGCGGCCATCTGCGCGAGCTCCATGGCCGCCGCTAACGCGTCGTCGGCCACTCGGTTCACGAGGCCCATCTGCAGCGCCTCGTCGGCCGTGACGTGCCGACCCGTGAAGATGATCTCGAGCGCGCGCCCCTTGCCCACCAGGCGAGGCAAGCGCTGCGTGCCGCCGTAGCCTGGGATGAGGCCGAGACCCACTTCGGGCAGGCCGAGCTTGGCGCCCGTGGCGGCCACGCGCATGTCGGCCGCTAGCGCCAGCTCGAGCCCGCCGCCGAGGGCGAAGCCGTTGATGGCGGCCACGGTGGGGAAGGGCATAGCGGCGAGCGAGTTCATGACCTCTTGCCCAACGAGGGCCGCTTCGCGCCCAGCGAACGGGTCGTTCAGCTGCTGCAGTTCGCCTATATCGGCGCCGGCCACGAAGGCCCGACCCGCGCCCGTTACGACGAGGGCCCGCACCTCCACGTCCGTCTCGGCCACCTCGAACGCCAGCGCCAGTTCAGCGAGCACGTCCTGGTTCAGGGCGTTCAGGGCGCTCTGGCGGTCGATGGTTATCACCGCCACGCCGTCCTCCAGGTCGAACCTCAGGTGCTCGAAGGAGATCTCCTCGTGCTCGTGGTCATGTTCGTGGTCGTGCTCCGTGCTCATCGGTTGCTCCAATCGGCGTCTACGCGAAGCGCGGCTTCAGGCGCCTCGCGCAGGCGGTCACTCGTAGTCGAAGAAGCCCTCGCCCGACTTGCGGCCGAGCTTGCCGGCACGCACCATCTGCCGCAGCAGCGGAGCGGGGCGGAACTTCGGGTCGGCGAACTCGGCGAGAAGCGACTCGCCGGCGGCCAGGCACACGTCGAGGCCCACGAGGTCGGCCAGGGCGAGCGGCCCGATGGGCATGTTGGCGCCCAGCTTCATGGCGCGGTCGATGTCTTCGGCGGAAGCTACCCCTTCGGCCAGCGCGTGCATGGCGTCGTTGATGTACGGCACCAGCAGACGGTTCACGATGAAGCCAGGCTTGTCCTCGCACACGATCGGGCTCTTACCGAGCCCCTCCACGAAGGCTTTGGCTTCGTCCATGGCGGCGGAACCGCTGCGCAGACCCCGGACGACCTCCACCAGCGCCATCATGGGCACCGGGTTGAAGAAGTGCATGCCCACCATGCGCTCCTCGCGGCCCGAGTACGAGGCGATCTCGGTGACCGACAGGCTGGAGGTGTTGGTGGCCAGCAGGGCGTCCTCGCGTGCAACCTTGGCCAGCTCCTGCCACACCTGGCGCTTGACCTCGGGCGACTCGTAGACGGCCTCCACCACCACGTCGGCGGCGGCCACCCCCTCGTAGGAGGTGCTGGTGCTCACTCGCGCCATGGCGGCGGTGGCGTCCTGCTCCGAGACCTTGTCGCGCTTCACCAGCCGCTCGAGGCTGTTCTGCATGCCGGCCTGTGCGCGCGCTAGCGCCTCGGCGGATGTGTCGACCAGCACCACATCGTGGCCCGCGACAGCGCAGGCTTGCGCGATGCCCGAACCCATGGTGCCGGCCCCGATGACAGCTACTTTCATGCCTGGCTCCTCTCGGTCAACCCGCGTTCGTGGAGCGCCACGCTGGCTTCGAGCGCGGTGCGGATCATCTCCAGAACGGCGTTGTCTAGAACGCTTTGCTCGACGAAGCTCGGGTCGCCGATGTTGTTGCTCGCAGCCAACACGCAGCCGGCGCGCACCTTGCGCAGCTTGCCGAGCAGGAAGAGCGCTGAGGCCTCCATCTCGATGGCGAGGACTCCGCGCGCCTCGAGTTCCGGCACGTCGGCGGGGGAGGCGGCGTAGAAGCCGTCGTCGGTCTGGATCAGGCCGACGTGAGCTTCCAGCGCAGACTCGGCGGCGGCGTCGGCCAACGCGCGCGTGACCTCGAAGTCGGCTACCGCACTGTACGGCTCGCCCTTCAGGTAGTGCCGGCTGGTGCCCTCGTTGGGCACGCTGGCGCTGGCCACCACGATGTGGCCTGGGCGCACCTGCTTGGCCACGGCCCCGCTGGTGCCGATGCGGATGAGCGTGGTGGCGCCGAGGCGCACCAGCTCCTCCACCACGATGGCTAGGCTGGGGCAACCCATGCCGGTGGTCTGCACGCTGACCGGTACGCCCTTGTACGTGCCGGTGTAGCCGTACAGGTGGCGGTACTCGGTGTAACGCACGGGGGAGTCGAAGAAGTTCTCGGCCACGAGGGTGGCGCGGTCGGGGTCGCCGGGCAGCAGAACTATGGGTGCCACCTGGCCGGGTTGGGCTCTTACGTGGAGCTGACTCATCGGCCTCAAGATACCAGTTGCTTAGGTATGAACAGCCTTACGGAAGGGCCGTTCTGGCCCGTGCTAGAGTGCCGCCGTGACGAACCTGGAGGACATACTGGCGCGGCTCGTTTCGCGCTTGGGGGGCAGTCGCGTGGCGGCCATAGCGGCCCTCGACGGCCTGTTGGTGGAACGCTACCCGGGCCCCGGAGAAGGGCCCCAAGGTCAGGAGGCCACGGGCGCGGCGGAGCTGGAGCACGTGGCCGCGGACCTCACCACGGGCTTCACCCTGCTGGCGGGCGAGGTCAGCACGCAGCTGGGCAGTCGGGTCGATCAGCTCATAGCGCTGGGCGAGACCGGCGGCTACATGGCGCGCCGAGTGGGCGATGACCTCTTCTGCTTCGTGCTGGTGGACGGCAGCGCCGACCTAGGCACCATGCGCGACGAGGTCGACGCGGCATGTAGAGAGCTGGCGGCGGTCTTCGCGTGAAGAAATGTGGGGGCCCTAACCGGTGAGCACGGTCGACGACCTTCCGGGCGAGGACCGGTTCCTGTTCGACAGCGGCGAGAGCGAACCTCTCAGCGTCGACCTGAACCCGCTCCTTGAGGCCATGTTGGAGGTGCGCGGTGCCACGGCGGCCGCCGTGGTGACCGCCGACGCTGAGCTGCTCGCCAGCCGCTCGCTGGACCGGGCGCTGCTAGAGCGAACGTTGGAGGTCATCACCGGCGCGCTCGCGGCGGGCCGAGCCCTGGGGGAACTCCTGCCAGCCGCCGACGGCGGCACCGAGGACTCAGAGCAGGTGACGTTGATGTTCGGGGAGGGCCCAATACTGCTGACCCCGGTGCCGGGCACGGAGCGCGTTCTGGTACTGGCGCTGGCTAACGAGCAGGACCTGGGACTCGCGCGCCTCATGCTGCGTGGCGCCCTCGGGCGACTGGCCCGAAGCGTGCTAACGGGGCACTAACGGGCGAGCGGCGCTGGAAAACCGGTACCCTGCAGGCGTGAACCCGCTCAAGTTCGACATCGACAAGGAGACGGCCAGGGGGCGCCCCACCAACGGTGCCGTGCTGGCGCACACGCCCGACGAGTTCCTCTTCGACTTCGTGCTGGCCATGCCCGGTCAGCAACCGGTGATAACCGCGCGGCTGGTCACCAGTCCGCGGCACGCGAAGGCTCTGCTGCGCAGCCTGGAGGACAACATCAGACGCTACGAGCGGCGCTTCGGCGCTATCCCCGAACCGCCCAAACGGGTGGCGCAGGGCGGGGTGAACCGGAGCGACGACTCGGAGGACGCTAACTAGCGGCTGTTGCACCCGCTACCCCCTTTCGGGGTAGCTGATGCTGTCATTGGCTCTATGGCCGAGCGGCTGACGGTTTACTTCGATTTCCTGTGTCCATACTCTTGGCGAGCAGCCGAGGTGCTAGAGCTAGCCGCCGAACCGCTCGACCTCGAGGTCAGTTGGCAACATTTCTCCATCTACCAGTTCAACTACGAGCGTGTGCAGAGCGGTAGCGGTAACGGCCGCTGGCAACTATGGAACGACCGGCTCGACGACTCGGACGGTAACGGCTGCAAGGGCCTACTACCGTTCCTAGCCTCGCAGGCGGCCAGGCAGCAGGGGCCCGAGGCGCACCACGCCTTCCGGCTGGAACTACAGCGCGCCGTACACCGCGACTACCGGCCGCTCGACCTGACCACCATCCGGCACGTGGTCAGCACCGTTGGCCTCCACCGCGCTCGCTTCGAGGACGACCTCGCCAACCCGGAGAACCGCACCCTACTAGCGCAGGAGCACGCGCGGGGCGCCGCCAAGGACCTGTTCGGCACGCCCACGCTGGAGTTCCCGGACGGCGGCGCCGCCTACTTCCGACTGCGTGAGCTGCCGCGCTCGCGCTCCGAGGCTATCGAGCTGGTTGACGACACCCGGCGCCTCCTCGAACGCTACCCTTACCTTCAGACCGTGAAGAGACCCAGGGCCAAGGGCAACTGACGCGGCCCTACCGGCCGACCCAGCCCGCCCCGAACTCGGGCTCTGCACGGTAAAGTGGGCGCGTGCGCCTTGGTCAGAACGTAGGGCACGGCTCGGACGTCGGGCGCGTGCGGCCCATCAACGAAGACTTCCACCGCGTGTGGCAGTTCCCGCTGCCCGGTGGCGACCTCACGCTGCTGGCCGTGGCCGACGGCATGGGGGGCGCTGCCGCCGGGGAGGTGGCCAGCAAGCTGGCTACCGAGGTGCTCGACGAGTCGTTCTCGCGTTACGTGGAGGAGGTTCGCGCTGGGCGCCCGGTGGTGGGCATCGATAAGCTCATCGACAAGGCCTTGCGGCTCGCCAACCGCCGCGTGTACGCGGAGGCCTTCTCCAAGCAGAACCGCCGCGGGATGGGCACGGCGCTCACCTGCGTGGCTATCCTCAAGCGCCGCGCCTACGTTGGGCACGTGGGCGACTCACGCGCCTTCCTGGTGCGCGGCAAGAAGATCTACCAGCTCACCAAGGATCACTCGTGGGTGGAAGAGCAAGTGGCGCTCGGTAACCTCACCGAGGATCAGGCCGAGAACCACGAGTGGCGCAACCTCGTAACTCGTGTGCTGGGTACTAGGCCCACGGTGGCTCCCGACGTCATCGAGCTCGAGGTGCAGGTAGGCGACGTCTTCGTGCTCTCCACCGACGGTCTGCATGGCCTGGTGAAGCCGGAAGAGATCCTGGCAGAGATAAAACGCACAGATAACCGCCAGACGAACGTAGAAGTAATGCTTGCCCTAGCCAACGAGCGTGGTGGGCCGGATAACATCACGGTAGTGATCGCGGAGATGGACGCATGATCATCCTGGTGGTCATGGGGGCACTGCTCGTGGCGGTGTTGCTCCGCGCGCCCGTGTGGGTGCTGGGCGTGCTCATGACGCTCGCCCTGGCGATGGCCATCGGCGTGGTGCTGCTGGGCGACCTGCAGCGTGGCCTGGCGCCGTTACTCCTCACCCTCCTGGGCCTGGGGCTCCTCATGCCAGGTGCTGTGAAGGCGGCGCGAAGCGCCCGGGTGGCGCCAGCGCGGCGTAAGAGCAAGCGCAACGTCACCGAGGTGAAGGGCACAAAAGGCGCGAAGGTCTCCAACTTCGACGTGGCCGACGTGCCCGGCTACGAGCTCCTCGAGAAGGTTGGTTCGGGCGGCATGGCCAGCGTGTTCCGTGCCCGCCGGCTCAGCGACGGCGCCGTGGTGGCGCTGAAGATCCCTATGGAGCAGTACGTAGCGGACGCCAAGTTCATCCGTCGCTTCCACCGCGAGGCGGAGGTCGCGCAGCGGCTGAACCACACCAACATCGTGCGCACCTTCGAGCACGGCGCTAGCGGCGTGCAGCACTACATGGTGATGGAGTTCGTGGACGGCCGTTCGCTCGAGAGCTACATCGAGGCCAGTGAGCTCGACATCGAACTGTCGGTCGAGATCATGCAGCGCGTGGTGAGCGCTCTGCAGCACATCCACTCCGCTGGCATCATCCACCGCGACATCAAACCAGCCAACGTGATGATCACCCGCGGCGGCGTGGCGAAGGGCGACGACGGAGGGCGGCGCCTCAAGCCGGACGCCGTCAAGCTCATGGACTTCGGCATCGCAGGTGGCAAGGTCATGTCGCGCCTCACCATGACCGGCGCGCGGGTGGGTACCCCCGTGTACATGTCGCCGGAACAGGCGCGCGGCCTGAAGATCGATCACCGCTCCGATATCTACAGCCTCGGGCTCGTGTTCTACGAGATGCTAACGGGCCAAACCGCCTTCAAGGGCGGTTACGAGGCCATCGTGCATCAGCAGATCTTCCAGACGCCACCGCCGCCCAGGCAGGTGGACCTCCGCCTACCCAAGTCGCTCGACCAGCTGGTCATGCGCATGATCGCTAAGGACCCGGACGAGCGACCCACCCTGGACGAGGTGTTCGAGACGCTGGAGCACGTGGATTTCGACCAGGTGGAGGAGGCGAACCTCCCAACGCGGCTGCTCCTCACGGTGAGCGCGCGTCAGGGTGTGCTCCGCATCCTCGACCCCGACGGCAACCTGCACACCTCCATAGGCGACATCGGTGTCGGCGCCGGCGACTTCTCGGCCGCCCCGCTGTCGGTGACAGTGGATTCGCGCGGCGATCTCTTCGCCGCCATCTTCGAGTACCGCGTCGGTGAGCAGGACCACCGCATGATCCACAAGCTGAGCGCGGACGGCACGCCCAAGATGTCGTTCGGTAGTTACGGCATGCAGGCCGGTGAGTTCCTCTACCCGGTGTCTATCGCGGCTGCCCCCGACGACACCGTCTACGTGCTCGACGGCGAGACTCACCTCATCTCGCGCTTCACTAACGACGGTCGTTACCTGGCTAGCTTCGGGGGACGCGGTAAGGGCCACGGGCAGTTCAACGATCCTCGCGTCATCTGCATCGATGGCCGCGGCAACATCTACGTGCTCGACTACGGCAACCGCCAGGTGCAACGCCTCGACCCCGACGGCAACTACCAGACCCGCTGGGCCTTCAAGCTCGCCGCCGACCGTCCGGAGTTGCGCCTGCTCGACGGCGTGACGGTGGATCAGGGCGGCAACGTGTACATCAGCGACGTCACAGCTGGCAAGATCCGCAAGGTCACCGCCGACGGCAAGGTGGGCATGTCGTTCGCGCTGGAGGCGCGGCAGGGCGAGGCCACCGACGCCCTCGTGGACCTAGGGGTTGACGACACGGGCCACCTCTACGCGGCGCGCCGCAGCGGTCACCTCATCCGCAAGTTCGACCCGGCCGGTCGGCTGCTGCAAACGTTCGAGACCTACGCGCCGGTGGTGCAGATGGTCGTCGACATTCGCGACCGGCACGAGCCGCCGGTGGCTACGGCCACGTCGGCGGCGTCGAGCTAAGCGGCTGGCGCTCCGGTTAGAGCCCGGGAATGAGGGCGATGATGCGGAGGAAGATGCCGGTGAAGAAGTTCATGATGACGTTGATGATGCCCGAGTAGCTGAGCACGAAGAAGAACAGCATGAAGCCCAGCACCCCGAACCGCGCTACCTGCATGATGAGGCGCCGCAGGTCGGCGTTGCCCCACGCCAGCGCAGCGCGCGCCATGTCGAGCGGCAGGATGGGGAAGAGGTTGATGACGGCGTGAAGGAGCGCGGTCATGGCTGCGAGCACGAAAGCCGTGAAGAGCGGCGGGCTGCCCAGCGCCCGGAAGATGGTGGCCACCAGCAGGCACACGAACGCCACCAGTAGGTAAGCGCCGATGCCGGCCAGCCACACCCACCCTTCGGAGCGGCCGCGGTTGCCGTAGTTGCGGGAGTTGGTGGGGATGGTGCGCGGCCAGCCGAAGCCCAGTAGGAACAGGAAGATGACGCCCACTAGGTCGAGTTGGCGCTGCGGGTCGAACGACATGAAGCCCGCCAGGCGCGGGCTCGGGTCGCCGAGCTTGTTGGCCACGAACGCCTGCACCATGTTGTGGAAGATGAGCGCCATCACCATGACGATGAAGGCGATGATGACGGTGGTGAAGTCGGCCTGCGATCTTAGCAGCATGGGGTCACTCCGGGGAGCCTGGCTCCTGCATGGCGGCCACCAGCCGCCGGGCCAGGTCGAGTTCTTGCGCGAACGTGCTCACTTGGCCGGTGGCGCGGGCCTCCGCTACCTCGTCGAGCACGCGCCCTATGGCCGGTCCGGGAGGCAGTCCCAAAGCTACCACATCGCCCCCGCGTAGCTTTCTGGGCGGCGGTTGGCGCTCTAGCCGTTCGAGCCGGCCCGCGAAGGTAGGCTCCGCGGCGCGCAGCAGCCAGCGGGCGGGGGCGTCGAGCGCTTCTAGGTCCTCGTCGCGAACGGCGCCGCCTCGGCGTCCCTGCGCGCGCGGCTCGCGGCCGAGTATGACCAGGAGCCGGGCGCGTGTTTGAAGGTGCTTGCGCGGCCAGTTGAAGCGCTCCACGTGGCGTTCGGCCGCCGACTCGTCGACTCCCACCAGGAGCGCGAGCAGGTACGCCTCTGGCGGCACAGGATCCGACTGGCGCAGGGTGTCGAGCGTGTGTGCCAGCTCGAGCGCGTTCAGCGGGCCGCCCTCCGCCTGGAGCCCGAAGATGGCGTGCAGGGCACCCAGCTCGGCCAGCACCACCAGCGCGGGCGCCACGCGCGGCTCGGCGAGGATGAGCTCGAGCTCCGCTCGTGAGCGGCTGTTGCTGACGGTGGTGCGGAGGGAACCGCCGGGCTGCGATGCGGCCAGTACGGCGCGGGCGCGTTCGGCGGTGTCGGGCTCGAACACGAAGCCGAGCCGGCCCGCGAGGCGTGCGCCCCGCAGCACCCGGGTAGGGTCCTCCACGAACGAGAGCGGGTGAAGGATCCGCAGCTGCCGAGCGTTCAGGTCCGCCTCTCCCTGGTACGGGTCGAGCAACTCGGGTGGGGCGGGGCTGAGGCGTAAAGCCATGGCGTTGACCGTGAAGTCGCGGCGCGACATGTCCTTCTGGATGCTGCTCGGCACGACGTCCGGTAGCGCTCCCGGCCGCGCGTACGTCTCCTCCCGCGCGGCCGCCAAGTCGAGCTCCAGGCCGCTCGGTAGTACCAGCGTGGCGGTGCCGAACTCAACATGCGCGGAGAGCGTACCGCCGAGGGCGGCTTGGAGCTTGGTGCCGAAGCGGGCGGCGTCGCCGACCACCACCAGGTCCACGTCCTTCACCCCAGCACCCAGTAGCAGGTCGCGCACCGTGCCGCCCACGAGGTAGAGGGCAGAGTCGTCGGCGAGCTGCCGCGCCACGTTCAGCGCCTCGCTCACGCTGGGTGGTAGGCGCTCGAGCAGCGTAGCGGCGCGGTCGCCCTGGGGACGGTGATGCCTAGCGCCGATGAGGTCCGTGCGGGTGACGATGCCAACCAGGTTGCCGTTCTCTACGATGGGGATGCGACCGATGTTGTTGTCGAGCACTAACGCTTCGAGCTGCACGAGCGTAGCGGTGGGCGGTGCGCTCACCACGTCTCGACTCATGAAGCCGGTCACGCGGCTGGCGCCGAGACCGTGGCGGAGGGCGCGGTCGAGGTCGCGCCGCGACACGACCCCAACCACCGCGCCGTCGTCGGAGATGACCGGCATGCCGTTGTGGCCGAACAGGTGCAGCTTCTCTAGGGCGTCTGAGACGGTAGCGCTCTGCGGCAGGGTCTTCACGGGCGCGCTCATCAGTTGCCGCGCCTGGATGGTAGGCGCCGCGTGGCGCGCCAACGCGGCGAGCACGCTGGTGAGGGTCGCCTGCGGCGTGGCGGCGCTCTTCCCGAAGGCCGCGCCCGCATGCCCGCCGCCGCCGATGGCCTCGGCAAGGGCGGCGGCGCAGTCGAAACGTTCGTTGCTTCGTGCGAACACTAACGTTGCGCCGTCCATCGCCACCGCTACAACGGCCGCGTCGACCCCGTAGAGGTCGAGGAGGTCGTTGACGAACCCGCTCACGGCCGGCACGTACTCTGGGTAAGCGAACGCGGCCGTTACCACGGGACGGTCGGCTACCTCGGTCTGTTCGACGTGCTGCAGGAGGGCGTCCCTGAAGGCGAGCTGGTCGGCGTTGAAGTGATCGTGCGCGAAGCGGCGCACCACACCGAGGTTGGCGCCGCTGGCGAGCAGGTGCGCCGCGGCGCGGTAGTCGTCGGGCGTGGTGAGGTCGAAGGTGAGGTTGCCTGAGTCCTCGTGGATGGCCAGCAACGCGAGGGTGGCCACGGGCGGTGGGATGCTCACCGCCGTGGCGTGAAGCTCGCGCGTGAGGAGCGTGGTGGTGGCGCCGAGTCGCTCCACGAGGCCACGCGCCGCCACGATGGGCTGGGCGGGGGTGGGGTGGTGGTCGTAGAGCGTTACGGGCACCTTGCCGAGCAACTGATCGAACGGCTTGATGCGGGTGGGGTCGGCGGTATCGACCACCACGAGTTCCGTTACAGCGTCTAGGTCGATGCTGTCGAGGGGCGCCAGGTCGAGCTCGTCGCGGTAGAGGCTGAGGAAGGCACGTATCTGCCGGCTGAGCGTGCCTTGGGTGGTGGCCACTGAGCCGGGGAACAGGAGCTTGGCGAGGGCGAGGCTGGCGAGGGCGTCGAAGTCGGGTTGTTCGTGGGTGACGATGAGGCGCATATGCGTGCGGGCTACCTGAACGTTATGCTGCCCGACCTCGCGTCTGCCACGGTGATGTTCAAGACCCGGCCACCGTTGGCGTAGGCTGCGCTCTCCCACACACCCTTATCACCGTTGCCGCTGCGGCGCGTGAGGTAAGGGGGAACGTTGAGTCGGCCGGAACCGTCGCTTAGTACCTCGAGCCGTATGGGCGCTTCGTCGGGCAGGTCAACGGTGACCGCTCCGCTTCGGGCGCTGAGCGTGAGTTGCAGGTCGGAGCCCTCGCCGATGGTTAGGTTGGCTGCACCGGAACCTGTTTGCAGGGTGAGGTCGAGGGAGGCGCCTGGCTGAACCTGTACGTCGAGCCGGCCACTGCCTGAGCCTATGGCTGCGGCGTAGTACTGACCGCCGCCGGGCAGGGTCACGGAGGTGCGGCCGCTGCCGCTTTCGAGCGTTAGCGAGGAGAGGTCGAGGTCCTGCAGTTGGAGGGTGCTTGCGCCCGAGCCCGTTCGCAGTTCGAGGTCGAGTGGCAGGGCCGGCGTGAGCGCAACGCTCCAATGGCTGCGGCCGAGCCGGAACGGGGAACCGCGGCCGGCTCGGAGTTCGAGCTCGAGCCGCTCTGCGCCGTTGAGGCTCACCAGGCCGGGTGGTTCGCCCACGAACTCGCCCTGCACTGCGACGCCGCTGGGCGCTGAGCCCACGGTGGTGGGCGTGGAGCCCAGCGTGATGGTGGCAGCCATGCTGCGCGCGGATAGGGGTAGGGCTTCGCTGTACTCCTGTGTGGCGGCGGCTCTAGTTGCGGGCACGCCGAGCAGGGCGAGCAGGAGGATGGCGCCCGCGGCGTAGAAGGTGACTGGTAGGGGGCCCCGTTTGGCCTTGGGGATCACGAGGTCGAGGCCCAGACCCACGAGGAGCAGCGGCCACCAGGCGAACAGGGCCGCGGTGAGGCGCGGGGGCACGAAGCCGGTCTCTATGAGTAGCCACAGTGCGCCGATGGCGACCAGGGCGTAGGCGATCATCTGACGCGTGCTGGGCACGTCAGGGCTTCTGGCCTTCGCCGGGTTCCACCCGTGGTACTGGCGCACCCTCAGCGGGCGGCGGTGGTGCTGGTGTGGCGTGAGTGGTGGGGGTGGGCTGCGTGGTGCCGGCGGGTTGGCGGGTTGGCTGGCTGGATCCGCGGTAGAGGATGAGCCCGCCCGCTACCAGGAGCACGATGGGAACGAGCCAGCGGAGCACCGCGCTGAAGGTGCCGAAGATGAACAGCTCGAAGACGAGCCCGAAGATGACGAACAGGGCGAGGCCCGCGAGCGCACCTCGGGTGCCGTTGCGCTTGAGGGTTTCCGATTCAGAGATGTGGCCGTACAGGTACGTTCCTGCGCCGGCGCCAGCCATGACCAGCGCCCAGCAGTACGCCCAGGCGTCCATCCGGTTGGTGAAGTTGAGTACCAAAAGGATGAGGCCGGTGACCGTGACGATGGAGCCCGGCACCGCGAGCGAGCCGTTGCCTACGCGGCTGGTGAACGCCACGAAGAGCAGGGCGATACCGGGGAGGATGACGAAGAACGGCCAACCGAAGGCCTGGAAGTTGAGGCTCGGTCCTATGAGGAAGACAAGCCCTAGCACCACCAGCCCGATTCCGATTCCCATGTTGCGTTGCTTCATCACCGGCACCTCCTGTACATGGAGTGTAACGGTGTTGCGTCATGCGCGCGTAGGTGTTGCACCGACGCGAGGTGCCAGGTTGCTGGCGCCCAGCTAACTCACCGCCGTTTGGAGGCTGCGGTTGCGGGCCACCAGCGCGTTCATAGCCGCGCGGGCGTGGAGCAGGCCGTTCTCTATGAAGACGTCGGAGGTGCGCGTGCCGAAGCCGGCAGAACCGATGACGTACAGACCGGGCACGTTGCTCTCGAAGGTGACTGGGTCGAGCTCTGCCGCCAGGGTGTGCTGATCTAGCCTCACGCCGGCGCCCGTTAGGAGGCTGGTGTGAGCCTGGTAGCCGGTGAGGGCGTAGACGCGGTCGGCCGGGATGAGCAGGTGCTCGCCGCCCTTGACCACCTTCACGTGGCTTGGGCTGATGCTCACGACCCGAGTCTGGAAGTGCGCGGTGATGGAGCCCTCCTTGATGCGGTTCTCGAGGTTGGGCTTGATCCAGTACTTCAGGCTATGCCGTAAGGTTTCTCCTCGGTGAACCATGGTGACCTTAGCGCCACCTCTGTAGAGGTCTAGCGCCGCGTCGGCCGCGCTGCTGCCAGCGCCGACGATGACCACGCTGCGGTGCATGTACGGGTGTGCCTCGTCGTAGTAGTGGGTGACGTGCGGGAGCTCCTCGCCCGGAACGCCGAGAGGCTTGGGGTTGTCGAAGTAGCCGGTGGCTACCACGACGTGGCGGGCTGCCACGTCCACGGTGGCCAGGCTGGGGCCCGAGGGTGGCGTGGCGCGGGTGACCACCGTGAACCCACCTTGAGGACGAGGCGTTACCGCTACTACTTCCGTGTAGGTACTGACCGATAGCGCTTCGTTCTGCACGACCTTCCGGTAGTAGTCGAGAGCCTCCTTGCGCGTTGGCTTGTCGGCGGCTGAGACCAGCGGATGGTTACCGACCTCGAGGCGTTCGGAAGAGGTGAAGAAGGTCATGTACGTGGGGTAGCGCCTGATGGCGTCAACCACCGCGCCTTTCTCGAAGAGCGCGAAGCTAAGACCGGCGCGCTTAGCGAGGATGGCGGCCTCGATGCCTATGGGCCCAGCGCCGACGATGACGAGGTCTTTCATGCCTAAACGCTACCAGGGGCGCCAGGTCGGGGTGGTTCGCTACCTGGACTCGCGCCTAGAGTCGCTCGGCACCGACCGCGCCACCCGGCGATCGGCCTCAGGCCTCCCCGCAAGATGGGCACATGCTGCACAGCGTGCAAGCCTGGCAATTCGGTTTCCGAGCGTGGCACACCCGCCGGCCGTGGAATATGACGGCGTGGTGCAGGAATATCCAGTCCGAGGCGTCGAACAGCGCCATCAGGTCCACCTCAACCTTATCGGGCTCGGTGGCCTTACTGAAGCCCAGCCGGCGCGCTACTCGGCCCACGTGTGTATCCACGGCGATGGTAGGTGTGTCGAACGCGTTAGCAAGCACCACGTTGGCGGTCTTGCGGCCCACTCCCGGCAGGGAAACTAGCTCGCTCATCGAGCCGGGTACCTCGCCACCGTGGCGCTCCACGAGTAGGCGAGCGGTGGCCACCGCGTTGCGGGCCTTAGTCCTGTATAGGCCGATGGTCTTGATGAACGGTTCCACCTCCTCCGGGGTGGCGCTAGCGAGCGCGTGCGCGTTCGGGTACGCCTCGAACAGGCGCGGCGTGGCAAGGTTCACGCTCACGTCGGTAGCCTGCGCGGACAGCAGGGTGGCTATGAGGCACTGGAACGGTGAGTCGAAGTCGAGCTCGCTGCGTGCGTCGGGGTACAGGAGCTTCAGCTCGGCGAGGACCTGCCCGGCGCGTTCGCGCTTGCGGGCCTTCCCCTCTCGGCGGAACGTCATGGTGGGCATGCTAACTTTCGCCACGCCCACCGCAGGTCAGGTAGGGTGTGAACGAGGCACCCGCAGCACGCAAAGTGAGCGATTTGCCAGTCAACAGCGTCTCGCTTCGGATAGGCTGACGTGCAGTTTAGGCGCGGTCTCTAACCTTGGGCGGTGCCTGAACTGATGCGCTAGGAGGCAGGATGGCGGTTTTCGATTACAAGGTTCGCGATCGCAGCGGCAAGATCATCACCGGTACCACCGAAGCCGCGTCGCAGCGAGAGGTAGCGAACGCACTGCGCCAGAAGGGTTACTTCGTAACCGAGATCAAGGCGCCGAAGACCGGTCTGCAAGCCGACATCAAGCTACCCAAGTGGCTCGATTTCGGCAGCATCCCTACCGTTAGAGACATCACCATCTTCTCGCGCCAGTTCGCCACGGTAATCAACGCCGGCCTGCCGGTAGTGCAGAGCCTAGCTATCCTCCAGCGCCAGTCGGAGAAGCAAGGCCTGAAGGACGCTCTGAAGAACGTTCGTGAGGACGTGGAGACGGGCCTGCAGCTCTCCGACGCGCTCGCTAAGCACCCGCGGCTGTTCAATAAGCTGTACATCTACCTAGTGCGCGCCGGCGAAGTGTCGGGCAACCTTGACGGCATCCTCGACCGCATCGCTGCATACATGGAGAAGCAGGCGGCGCTGCGCGGCAAGATCAAGACGGCTCTCACTTACCCCACGGTGGTACTGGTCATCGCGCTCGCGGTCACCTGGTTCCTGCTCACCGGCATCGTGCCGCAGTTCGCCTCCATCCTCGATCAACTGGGTGGCGACATGCCAGTAATCACGCGTGCGCTCATCGCCATATCCGACTTCCTGCGCTTCCAGTGGTACATCATGCTCGGCATCATCGTCCTGCTGGTGGTGGGCATCATGCTCTTCTACCGAACGCCGCAAGGGCGACGAACGATAGACAACCTGATGCTGCGCGCACCAGTGCTGGGCACGCTGGTTCAGAAGAGCGCCATCGCCAGCTTCAGCAACACCTTCGGCCTGCTGCTCCGCTCCGGTGTGAACATCATGGAGTCCATCGAGATCACTAAAGGCACCGCTGGCAACGCCATCGTTGAGGACATCCTCGACGAGACGAAAGAGAACGTGCAGCGCGGTGAGCAGATAAGCACCACCCTCGTGAAGTACCCGCACGTGTTCCCGCCCATGGTTTCTTCCATGATCGCCATCGGTGAAGAGACCGGCGCGGTAGACAGCATGCTGCAGAAGGTGGCCGATTTCTACGAGCGCGAAGTCGACGAAGCTGTCGACAGCCTCACCGCCGCCCTCGAGCCCATGCTCATCGTGTTCCTCGGCGTCATCGTCGGCTTCATCGTGGCCGGCATGTTCCTGCCGATGTTCTCGATCATTGGGCAGCTGTCTGGGTAGGTTTTGTAGTGTAGGCGGGTAGTTGTACCTGAGAGTTGGGTAGTTTGATTTGAGAGTGAACTGA
>CAZFFG010000002.1:0-54733 GCA_964518275.1 uncultured bacterium
GCGGCGTGAGCGCTAAGGACAAGCCGGTCATGAAGACCACCGAGCGCGTGCGCGGGGGCGGTGGGCCGTTCGGCGGCGGCATGGTGGCGCAGAAGCCCATGAACTTCGGCCCGTCGGTGCGCCGCATCCTCAGGCTGCTGGCGCCGGAACGCGTGCGGGTCGGCGTGTTGTTGGCAGCCGGCGTCATCTCCGTGGCTCTCGCCTCGGTCGGCCCGCGCGTGCTCGGCCGCGCTACCGACCTCATCTTCGGCGGCGTCATCGGGAAGCTGTTCCCGGAGGGAATCACCAAAGACGAGGCCATCGCTGGCGCCCGTGCAGCCGGCCAAGAGCAAGTGGCCGACCTGCTGACCGGGGTCGACCTCACGCCCGGGGTGGGCGTGGACTTCGGCGCGGTGGGCGAAGTGCTGCTCCTCGTCATGGGTATCTACCTGGTCTCGTCGCTGCTCGGTTACCTGCAGGGTTATTTGCTGAACGACGTGGTGCAGGCCACCGTTTTCGGCATGCGCCAGGCGGCGGAGGAGAAGCTGAACCGGTTGCCGCTCAGCTACTTCGATCGGCAGCCGCGCGGTGAGCTCCTCAGCCGCGTCACCAACGACATAGACAACGTGTCGCAGTCTCTACAGCAGACCATGAGTCAGCTCCTCAGTTCGCTCCTCACGGTGCTCTTCGTGCTGATCATGATGTTCAGCATCTCGCCCGTGCTCACGCTCATCGCGCTGGTGAGCATCCCCGTCACCATGGGCGTGGCCATGCTGGTCATGAAGCGCTCCGGTAAGCAGTTCGTGGAGCAGTGGCGCCGCACCGGCACGCTCAACGCCCGCATCGAGGAGGCGTTCACCGGCCACTCGTTGGTGAAGGTCTTCGGTCGGCAGGAGGAGGTGCAGGAGCTCTTCGAGGAGGAGAACCGCGGGCTGTACGAGGCGGGCTTCCGGGCGCAGTTCCTCTCCGGACTGATCATGCCAGCGTCGGCCTTCATCGGTAACCTCAGTTACGCGCTGGTGGCCGTCATCGGCGGCCTGCGCGTGGCCAACGGCACCATCACGCTGGGCGCCGTGCAGGCGTTCATCCAGTACTCGCGCCAGTTCTCGCAACCCGTCACGCAGATAGCCTCCATGGTCAACATGCTGCAGTCGGGCGTGGCCTCCGCCGAGCGGGTGTTCGAGCTGCTCGACGCCGAGGAGCAGGTGGTGGAGGAGAGCGGCGTCTCGCTTCCCACTCCGGCGCGTGGCCGCGTGACGTTCGAGAACGTGTCGTTCCGTTACGAGGAGGACAGGCCCCTCATCGAGGACCTATCGCTGGTGGCGGAGCCAGGTCAGACGGTAGCCATCGTGGGACCCACCGGGGCCGGCAAGACCACCCTGGTGAACCTGCTCATGCGCTTCTACGAGCTGGACGGCGGCCGCATAACTCTGGACGGCGTCGACATCGCCGCGGTGCCCCGCGCCGAGCTGCGCACCCGCATCGGCATGGTGTTGCAGGACACGTGGCTCTTCAAGGGCACCATCCGCGACAACATCGCCTACGGTCGCCCCGGTGCCAGCGAGGCCGACATCGTGGACGCCGCCAAGGCGACCTTCGTGGACCGCTTCGTGCACAGCCTGCCGGACGGTTACGACACGGTGATAGACGACGAGGGCAGCAACGTAAGCGCCGGCGAGAAGCAGCTCATCACCATCGCACGCGCCTTCCTCGCGGACCCCGCGCTGCTCATCCTCGACGAGGCAACCAGCTCGGTGGACACCCGCACGGAGCTGCTGCTGCAGAACGCCATGGCGGCGCTGCGCGGCAACCGTACCAGCTTCGTGATAGCTCATCGGCTCTCCACCATCGTGGGCGCCGACCTGATCCTCGTCATGGAGGAGGGGCGCATCGTGGAGCGCGGTATGCACGCTGAGCTGCTCGAACAGGGCGGCGCTTACGCGCGGCTCTACAACTCACAGTTCGAAGGGGAGGGCGCTCGGACGGTAGCCTAAGGCGCGGCAGGTAGGCCGAGTGAACATGGCTAAGCGCATCCTGATCATCGAGGACGAACCGAAGCTGGCCGCCATCCTGGCTGCGCACCTGGAGCGTTACGGGTACGTGGCTGTGCGCGCCGAACGTTTCGACGACCTGAAGAACGAGTTCCTCGAAGCCAGCGCCGACCTGGTGCTGCTCGACGTGAACCTTCCCTGGTACGACGGCTTCTACTGGTGCCGCCAGATCCGCACCGTGTCGAACGTACCGATCATCTTCATCTCCGCCCGCTCGGGCGAGATGGACCAGGTGATGGCCATAGACAACGGCGGCGACGACTACATCGTGAAGCCGTTCAACCTAGACCTGGTAACGGCCAAGGTGCGCGGGGCGCTGCGCCGCGCGTACGGCGAGTACGCCGCGGCCAGCGAGGAGAGCGCGCTCGGCGCCCTCGGTTACGACGCGCGTCGTCTGCGGGCCAGCTACGCCGGGCGCAGCGTGGAGCTCTCCCGCACCGAAGGGCAGCTGCTGGAGGCGCTGCTGCGCGCCGCCGGCAAGGTGGTGCGGCGCGATGTGCTGCTTGCGGCCCTGTGGGACGACGCGGAGTTCGTGGATGACAACACGCTCACCGTGAACGTGAACCGTCTCCGGCGCCGACTGGCCGACCTGGGTTTGGAAGAGGCGGTACGCACGGTGCGGGGCGAGGGGTACAGGCTCGAGCCGCCGGACGGACCGGCGTAAGGCACCCGTGAGACCCCGCGATTACCTTCTCGACCGCCTGCCGCTCACGCTAGGTTTCGTGGTCGCCATCGGCTTCCTGCTCCTGGTGGTGCACTTAGGCGTGGCGCCCCTGAAGTGGGGCGACGCGGCCTACGTGCTGCTCTTGGGCGCCGTGACCGGCGCGGTGCTCTTGTACGTGGATTACCGCCGGCAAGCCGCGTTCAGGCGGGCGGTGGCTCGGCGTCTAGCCGCAGGCGAGGAGGGGGAGTACGACGCGGCGCCGCTCCCACCAGCCAAATCCCGCGAACAGGAGGCCTTCGCTGCGCTGCTGGCCGCTGATCAGCGGCGGGCGCTGGGCGCTCTGCAGCGCTACCGGCAGAGCGCCGAGCAGCACCGCACGTTCGTGGACCTCTGGGTGCATCAGATGAAGACCCCACTGGCCGTGCTGGAACTGACGGCTGACCAGCAGGACGACAGCGAGGAGTGGCGCAGCGTTTCGGAGGAGGTGGGCCACCTGAGCGAGGGGCTCGAGCTCATGCTCACCAGTGCGCGCTTGGAGCGCTTCGAGCTCGACCTCAGGCCCGTGCAGGTGGACCTCACGGAACTGGCCCGCTCGGGCGTTAACGCGTTGAAGGCCAGCTGGCTGCGCCACGGCGTGTACCCCAGCGTGAGCGCCCCTGAGGGCGGCGTGGCGGTGGAGTCGGACCCGAAGTGGCTGGCGGTGGTGCTTAGGCAGCTCCTCACGAACGCGGTCAAGTACAGCCCTAGCGGGGCACGCGTGCGGGTGCAGGTGGACGCCTTGCCGGGCGGTGGCGCGCGCCTGCGCGTGGTCGACGAGGGCATGGGCATACCGCCCGAGGACGTGCCGCGGGTTTTCGACCGCTTCTTCACCGGTCAGAACGGGCGCCGCACCCAGGCGTCGACTGGCATGGGTCTCTTCCTGGCCGCCGAGATCTGCCGGCGGCTTGGGCACGAGCTGGCGGTGGAGAGCGCAGTGGGTGAGGGCTCAACTTTCACGTTGACCATGCGGCCGCAGGGGCTGCACCGTGGATTGAGCGCAGAAGCTCAGGCCGACACAACGTGACACCTCTGTAAGGTTCGGCGATGGTAGCCCCCTGACTGCCGCGGCTACGCTCTTCCCAGCGAAGGGAGGGCATCATGCCCGCAGCTACGAATCCAAGAGTCATCTACAGTTCCACCGGAGACGCGCAAGCGGTACTAGAAGCCAGTGGCCTAACCAAGGTCTACGGCGCCGCCGGCGGCGCTACCCACACGGCGCTCGACACCTTCGACCTCCGCGTTGGCCGAGGCGAGTTCCTCGGCGTCATGGGCCCCTCCGGCAGCGGTAAGACCACGCTCCTCAACCTGCTCGCCACCATAGACACCCCCACGGCCGGCAGCGTGCGGGTAGGTGGCATCGACCCGGCTGGCATGAACGCCACTGAACTGGCGCGCTTCCGGCGCCGGCAGCTTGGCTTCGTGTTCCAGGAGTTCAACCTGCTCGACACCCTCACGGTTCGGGAGAACATCCTCTTGCCGCTGGTGCTCGACAAGGTGAAGCTGGCCGAGATGAACCGGCGCCTGACGGAGGTCACCGAGCGCCTGGGCATCGGCGAGCTGCTGGAGCGGCGGCCGTTCGAGATATCGGGCGGCCAGCAGCAGCGCGTGGCTATCGCCCGCGCCATCATCCCGGGACCAGCAGTGGTGCTGGCCGACGAGCTGACCGGCAACCTCGACTCGAAGAGCGCGCTCGATGTGATGACCACCCTTCAGGGTCTCAACGACGACGGCGTGACCGTGGTGATGGTGACCCACGACCCGTTCGCCGCGAGCTTCTGCAAGCGCATCGTGTTCATCAAGGACGGCCAGCGCTTCAGCGAGATGACGCGGGGCGCCAACCGCCAGGCCTTCTTCCAGCAGGTGCTCGATTCGCTGAGCGTGATGGGGGGTGCCAAAGATGAGCTTCTGGCAGCTCGCGCTTAGTAACGTCCGCGGCAGCGCGCTGCGCTACGCGGCCTTCTTCCTCAGCAGCGTCTTCTCGGTGCTCCTCTTCTTCCTCTACGCCCAGTTCATCCTCCACCCCGACGTAACGAACGGTTACATCTACGGCGGCGAGGCCACTCGCGTGGTGCTCACCGTGTGCTTGGTGCTGGTGGCCGTGTTCGCGTTCTTCTTCGTGCTCTACTCCAGCGGCGCCTTCCTGCGGGCCCGCAACCGCGAGTTCGGGCTGCTGACGCTCATGGGCACCACCCGCGGTCAGTTACGGCGCCTCATCTGGCTCGAGAACACCATCCTGTCGCTGGCCGCCATCCTGGTGGGCATCGCGGGTGGCCTGCTCTTCTCGCGCCTGTTCATGCTGGGCATCAGCCGGATCCTGAGCCTGGACGAACCGGTGCGCTTCATGGTCGTGCCTAACGCCGTGCTGCTCACCGCCGTTAGCTTCTTCGTGCTCTTCCAGCTCGTCACGCTGGTGAGCGGCTTCCAGATCGGTGGGCGGAGCGTGGTGGAACTCATGCGGGCGGCCCGTCGGCCTCGTGTGCCGCCCCGCGCGTCCGGCTGGCTGGCGCTGCTTGGCGCGGTGCTGGTTGTGGCAGGTTACGTGGCGGCGCTGGTGGTCGAGGGCATGAGCGTGGTCGTGGCGTTCGTGCCGGTGGTGGTCGCGGTCGTCTTGGGTACCTACCTTGTGTTCAACCACGGCAGCGTGAAGCTCCTCCAGTTCCTGCAGCGCGACGAGGCGCGTTACCTGAGCGGCACCCGGCTGCTGGTGGTCTCGCAGCTCCTCTTCCGTGTGCGCGACAACGCACGTCTGTTCGCCACCATCGCCACGCTGAGCGCAGTGGTGCTGGCCGCGGCCGGCTCCTTCTACATCTCTACCCGTCAGCTGGCGCAGGTCACGGACGCCGCCTTCCCGCACCAGCTCGCCTTCCTGGCGCGGCCGAGCACGCCGAGCGCGGCCGTTACGCCCGAGACGGTCGACGGGCTCTTCGAGCGCCACGGTGTAACGCCGACCATCAGGGAGACGATCGAGATCCACGAGCTGCCCTACACGGAGGCAGACGACCCCGATGCGCGCGGCTGGCTCGTGCTGGTGGGGGAGAGCGCCTACGCCACGTTGGCCGAACGGGTCGGCTTCGAAGCGGCCCCCAGCGGCCCGGCCACCACGCTGGCGTACCGAGACGGCGAAGCCGTGCTGGGAGCGGTAGACGGTCTGAGCGCCACCCCTGTGGAGCCGAGCATGTCCGTGCCAGGCGGTGTGCGCTGGAACTGGTACGTGGTGCCCGACGCGGCGTTAGCGGCGCTGCCGACCACCGGTAGGCGCTACGAACCCGCCGGACTGTGGCTGTACGACTGGCCCGAGGGCCGCCTACCGCAGGCGCTCGCCGCCGAGCTCCTCGAGGCCTCGTTCGCGGCTCCCTCCCTGGAGCTGGCGGGACGCTTCGTGGTCTCCCGCACGGTGCGTGAGACGTTCGGGCTCTCCATGTTCGCCGGCCTGTTCGTGTCGCTGCTCTTCTTCATCGGTGCCGGCAGCCTCATCTACTTCAAGCTCTTCACCGAGCTGGAAGGCGACCGCCGCCTGTTCGGCCGCCTGCGGCGCCTCGGCATAACGCCCGCCGAGACGGCGCGCACCGTAACTGCGCAGATCGCAGCCATCTTCCTACTGCCCTTCGCGCTCGGCGGCCTGCACGCACTGGTGGCGCTCGACGCCCTCGGTGGTCTGCTCATGTTCGACGTCGTTCAGTACAGCCTGATAGTGGTGGGCCTGTTCGCGGTCGTGCAGTTCATGTTCTTCCTGCTCACGCGCGCCACCTACCTGCGAGCGCTCAGGCCCGCGCGGTGAGAGCCGAACCCTCAGGCGAGCGTTTCGAGGTAGCCGCGCCACACGGGCAGGTGACCGACCTCGGCGCGGTAGAACTCCTTCAGGCTGAGCTTGGCGGCGGCGGCCTCGTCGGTGATCACATGGCAGCGGCGATGGAACTGCAGCGCGGTGGCGGTTATGACGCCCACCACGGGCCCCTCCAGGCTCCGTGCGAGGATGTCGGCCTTATGCTCGCCTGTGACCACCAGCAGCGCCTCGCGCGAGTCGAGGATGGTGCCCACCCCCATGGTGAGCGCGGTGGTGGGCACGGCGTTCGGGTCGCCGCCGAACATGGCCGCGTTCTGCTTCCGGGTGTGCGGCGCGAGGGGTTGAACGCGCGTGCGCGACTGGAATCCCGACAGCGGTTCGTTGAAGCCGATGTGCCCGTTGGAACCGAGGCCCAGCAGCTGCAGGTCGATGCCGCCGGCGGCCGCTATGGCTGCCTCGTAAGCGTCGCACTCGGCGTCCAAGTCGGTAGCCAGACCGTTCGGTACATGCGTGTTGGCCGGGTCGATGTTCACGTGCGAGAAGAAGTAGCGCTGCATGTAGTGACGGTAGGAGCGCTCGTCGCTGCCGCCCACGCCCACGTACTCGTCTAGGTTGAAGGTTCGCACCCGCGAGAAGTCGATCCGGTCCGTCTGCGCCAGCTGTGCGAGCTCAGCGTAGATGCCCTCCATGGTGCGCCCGGTGGCGCAGCCGAGCACGAGGTCGGGTTTGGCTCTAACGCGGTCGGCCACGAGTCGGGCCGTGATGCGCTCGACGTGCTCGGCGGTCGGAAGGATGACGACGTCCATGGCGCATACGGTACCCAACCTTGGCGCCGCGTGTGCGAGGTTAGGTCGGGGTCTCAGCGGAGCAGCAGGTCGTCGGAGGACTTGTCCGGCGCCTCGCGGAGCCGCCTCAAGAGCACGCGTCCCTCGCGCAGGGCTGCCTCGGCGGTGTCGCGTGTAGGCGCGGCCAGCACAGCCTCTACCGTGCGGTCGAAGGAGAACAGCTCTACGTCGAAGATGGCCTCGAGCCGTTTCTGTGCGGCTATCGCGCGCACGTCGGCGAGCAGGTTACGGAGCTGGACCTCCTGGTACGGGTAGATCTCACGTTGCATCGTTAGGGGTCGTCTCCTTCCGGGCTTCGAGGTACCAAGCGTTCACCACGCTGAAGAGCTCTCTGGCCAGCTCACCGCTGAGCCGCGCCTGAGCGCCTGCGAAGAACTCGTCGAGGTGCCGGTGACCGCCTCGCGACGGTACGAGCACCGACGGGTCGTAGGCCCCGTCGCGCTCGTACTTCAGACCCTGCAGGCACATGTCGAGGAGGTTCATGTCGCGCACGAACACGGCCTCGGGCGAGGCGCGCTCCTCGTACTCCAGCCAGAGGGCGCGCAGGTGAGCTACCGGTGCTGGCAGTAGGTCGTCCATGGCCGCAAGCTCACGGGCGCTCTTCTCGGCCTCCGACACGGCGCGGTCGTGCGGATCGAGCCTGGCGGCGTGATCGCCCGTGGTGGCCTCAGCCAGGTCGTGTAGCACCGCGATCTCGACGGCCTTGGCGCGGTTCACCCCGGCGGCTTCCGCGAACAGGAGGCAGAGGTAGGCCGTGCCCCATGAGTGCGCGGCCACCGTTTCGGCGTGCCTCACACCGTGCTGCACCCAACCCACACGCGGCTCGTCCTTGAGGGGGAGGGCAGCGTAGGCTAGCGACAGTTTGGTTTCCAGCTCGGTGGCCACCACGCTCTGCAGGTTACCGCGCACAGCCCCAGCGCTACTGTTTGGCTTCCTCCGCTGGCGAGGCGAACACCTCGCCACCCTCTGGCTCGGTGACCACGGCCAACGTGACCTTGGGCGCGGGTTCGGTGGTGTAGCGCGCCACCATCACGTAAGCGAGGGCCGAGGCCACGGTGATGACGCCCGCGATGCCTAGCGCCATGCGCGGACCCTGCACGGTGGCCAACCACCCCAGCGGGCCTGAGGCGAGGGCAATGCCCCCGAAGAACACCAGCGAGTGCACGCTCATCATGGAGCTCCGGCGGGCCGACGGGATGGCGTCGTGCAGGATGGCGTCGTGCGGCACGTTGCTGGTAGCCAGCGCGAAGTACACGAGCGCGAAGGTTATCCCGAGCCCGATAGAGCCGGTCATCAGTGCGAAGAGCAGGATGGCGGCACCCCTGATCAGGGTGCTGAAACCTGCCAGCGCCGCGGGTCCGCCGGGGAAGGCCTTGCCCCACTTCATGACGGCCAGGCTGCCGGCCAGTAGCGCCACGCCTGAGAGCGTGCCCAGCACCCCGAACGGGATGCTGTCGCTGGCGTCGGACCCGAACGTGAACGCGGCGATGGGTTGCCAGAAGGTCTCGATGCTCACCATGGCGAGCCCGGAGGCGAACGCCGCCACGAGTAGCCAGCGCACCTGCGGGATGGAGCGCGAGAGGCCGAACGCGTCCTTGAGGATGGCCGGCACCGCGCTGGGCCCCACGGGATCGGAGCCTTGAGGCTTGACGGGTTCGTGCATGAGGGAGAACGTGAGCAGCCAGACGACCAGCCGTAGTGCCAGCCCTGCGAAGAGAGCGATGCCGAAGTCAGACAGTGGGAAGCCGAGCTCGAGGCCGGCGGTGAGGCGCGGCAGGAAACCACCCAGGGTGGTGCCGGCCAGCATGCCCACCGCCTGGAAGACGTTGACGGCCGCCAAGTGAGGTTGCAGCTCCACACCCGGCTCGAGCCGTTTCAGCTCGTCGACGTACCAAGCGTCGAGGGCGCCTGAGTGCAGCGCCGCCCCCACCCCTTGGAGCAGGGCGTAGAGCAGCGCGAGGAAGGGGCCTGTTACGAAGAGCAGCGCCAGGAAGGAAGCCGCCGTGAAGAGCTGCGAGGCCAGCGCGATGGGGCGCCGCCCGATGGCGTCGGCGAGGCCGCCCGTGGGCAGTTCGAGCAGCACCACGAGCACGGCCCGGATGGTGAAAGCCAAGCCGATGACCGCTAGGTCGAGCCCCCGCCCGGTCATGTGCAGCACCAGCACGGGCATGGGCACCGCGATGGCGAGCTCAAGCAAGCCGATGAGGAACGCGTACCGGAACGTGAGCGCGCGGCTGGTGCCGGGTACTATGCTCACCACGGGCGAACTGGGTCGGCAGTGCTGACGTGAATACGCGAAAGCGCGCGCAAAGCAGCCGCGCGGTTAGTTACCGCGCTTCGTGAGCGCAGTTGAGTGGAAACTAGTCGGGCCCCCTGCCCGAACGGATTGGCCGTTCGCACCATCTGTTTCTCCTCCAGGTGGGGGCATCATAGCAAGCCCGCCGGGCGCCCTCTTAGCCGCGCATACTGAAACGAGTCAAGTTCTAGGCACAAGCCTAGAACCAGTAGGCTGTCGCCCAGGCGCACCCCGATCTTCCACGGACAGGACCGGTCATTACCGTACGGTTAACCACGCCGTAACCATTCGGTAACCATAGCGGTCCGCCTTCTGTCTATGCTCGTAGCAGATGAGGCTCGCTCAACATGCCATCTACCGCGCCCTCAGGCCCAGGTGGTTGGTCGCCCTAGCTCTGTTGGCGGTCACTGCAACGGCGGGTGCCCAGGTAGCTACGGGGGCCTACCAGGGGCCGCTCGTGCCCGACCCGCGCCTGCACGCCATCGAGGCTGAGCCCGTGTGGCGCGACCGTCACGACGGTCCTTCTGCCGTGGTCACCGAGACCGCCGTGGTCTACCTGCGCGAAGGCAGGCTGGTGGCCACCGAGTTCGCCAGCGGCTGGCAGCAGTGGTCGTACGGCAGCGGGCTCACGGGCCCGTTCCGCCGGTTCGCAGATATGGTGGTGGTGGCGGATGAAGGGCGGGTGACCGCGCTCGACGCCACCGACGGAAGCGAGCGGTGGTCCGCCACCGTGGCGGATCGGCCCGTACGGTTCTTGGCAGAGAGCGGCTCCAGGCTGATAGCCGGCAGCGGGGTCGGCGCCTACCAGGCGCTCGAGCTTGCCACTGGACGGCCGAGCCACGCCTTCAACGTGCCAAGCGTGAGCGAGCTCGCCTACAGCGATCAAGAGCTCGTGATCTTCAGGTCCCACCATGGCGAGCCCGGCGTTGCCTGGTTCCATGCTCACTCGGCCACCAGCGGCGCCGAGCTGTGGCGTGGCCGCGGCTGGCGCTCACTCCTGGCCGTGGCGGAGGGGCGCGTCTACTTCCTCAACCTCCCAGCGGCGGGTAGCGGTGCGCGCTTCTCGGTGTCCGTGGTCGACGCGCAGCGGGGCACGCGGCTCGATCATTGGCAGTACGAGTTCGGCGAGCAACGAGCGGAGTGGCACGCGAGCACGGACAACGCCGTGAGGCTCACGCCGGACGCCCTATTCGCCACCGACCCGGCGGGTCAGCAGGTCTACGTTTTCCCTCACGGCGGCGCGGCGCTACCAACAGCCAGCTACGGTGTGCCCGGCGCCACGTTCCTAACCGGCCCGCACCTGGGGCTGCTCTTCTTCGAAGGGGTAGACCACACGCTTGAGGCCGTGGCGCTGGCGGACGGTCGCACCGTGAACTACCTGTTCGCGGGGGCGCGCATCTCGCGTCTCGACCTCAACGGCACCCGCGCGTACGTGGGGCGCACCGACGGCACGTTGCTGGCCGTGGACCTCACCAACGCCAGGCTCCGCTACCTCGTTCACACCGACGGGCTAGGCTTCGGCCCCACGCTCGCGGCGGGAGAGTACGTGGTGGTGCAGGGCGCCACCGAGCTGTTAGCCCTGGAGGACCTGGAGTGAAGCGCCTAACCCTCACCGCCCTGCTGCTCGTGTACGCGGTGGCGGGCGCCCAGACACTGACCCTCACCACCTGGTACGGACCCGCTCCCGCCAACGCCGACAGGGTCCTGGTATCCGGGGAGGATGGCCAATGGCAGCGGGTGGAGGGCGCTGGCGGCACCTACCTTCTGAAGGTGGCTGGCGAGAGGTACTCGCTCGCCGTCACCTGCTTCGGCGCGGAGGGCCCAACCGTCACCGTCTACCGCTTCCAAACGAACGAGGTGGCTAACCTGCAGCACACCTGTGCCGGCAACGGAGACGTGCTGGCCGCCCCGACGCGGGTAACGGGCGAGCTACTAGGGCCCGCGCCGGCAGGGCGCATCCCCAACCTGGCGACGCTACACCTCGGCCCGTGGCAGCTCTACGCGGGCCCCCTCCCGGCCGCCACCCAGTTCTCGGCCGCGGTGCCAGCCGTCGAAGGCATGGATATGCTCGCCCTGCTCTCAACCCCCGGCGCCGCGCCGAGCCGCGCCGTACTGCAGCGCCAGGCGAACCCGTCCGGTGCACCGGCGGTGCTCGATTTCGGAGGGAGCGCCGCGCTCGAGCTCGAACATCACGAGCTGGCGGTTGTGCCGTCCGAGCGCGCGTCGCTAGAGGCGTGGCTCCATACCTGCGGTGGGATTAGGGCCGCGGTCGGCGCCCCCACCGCGGCAGGTAGTCAGCGCAGCACCTACGCCGCATTACCCCAGGGCGCCGGAGAGGAGTGCGACCGCTACGAGCTCACGGCGTTCTCGACCGACCAGGCCGGCTCCACGTTGAGGCTGACCACCCGCTTCCTAGCCGAGCCTACCGACGCCGCGTTCGTACTACCTGCGGACGTGGGCCTGCCTACCATCGAGACGGTCGGCACGGACCCGTTGCGGGCACGTTTCACCTGGCAGCCAGAGCAGGACGCGCTCTTCTACATCGGCACCCTCACCGACGGCAGGGTGACCTGGAACTTCGTTCAGAGCGCCACCTTGCCGCCTGCCATCACGCTCACGCCCTGGGGCGCCGACGCCGGCGTTCCCGACCTTCGGGGTGGCGACTTCACGTGGGGCTTCGGGGCCGCGCGATCCACGAGCGAGGTGGAGGCGGTCCTGCGCGCCTATCAACAGCGGAACCTAACCGACGGCGCGGTGGTAGGCGTCCCCGTTCCTGCAGGGCTAAGCTACGAGCTCTTCCTCACCGGCGGCGCCTGGGCGCCTCACGCCGGCGCCCTACCCGGGAGCCGTTAACGCCAGCAGGTAGACCGCGGACGTCCACGGCTGTTCCGACTCCGCCAACTGAGCCACGAACAACGACCGCAGCTCCGCGAGCTCGGCCTCAGTGAAGGCAGCGCCGATGAGGTCCGCGTACGAGGGGCGCGCTTGCCCGGTCCGGAACCAGCTCTCCACGAGCGCGGCCCCGAGCCGCTGCTGCACCGTCACGTTCTTGAAGTGAAGCTGCGCCGTGGGGAAGCCCGCTGCCAGGGCGGCGGCGTGCACCGCCTCGGGCTCCGGCCCGAAGCGTTCGTTGGGGCTGGAGTAGATGCTCTCCTCGGCGGCCTCTAAGCGTTCCGCTAAGCGCTCGGCCACCTCCGGGCGGGCGGACCAATCTAGCAAGCGGTACAGCCGCTGAGCCCGCCGCCCGTGCGGCTCCGCCAGAGCCACCCTGGCCCCCGGCGCGCAGACCCGCAGCAGCGCGGGGAAGAGCTCGCTCTCCGCCACGGAAGCGCCAGCGAGAGCGTTGCGCCCCAGCACCACGTCGAACCTGACCTGACCCAACTCCTCCGCGGTGAGCTCCGTGACCCGCTTGGTTAGCACCACGGGCCGCTGCAGCTCGTCGAGGTTGGCGGCTTGCCCCTCGAGGGTCCGCGCCGTGGCAGCGTCCGGCTCGAGGGCCCACACCTGTCCCTCGGGCGTGCGGCGCACCGCCTCCCAGGTGATCAGGCCCGAGGCAGCGTTTAGGTCGAGCAGGAGATGGTGCGGCCGCGGCGCCGCCAGCTCGAAGAGCGCGTCGCGTACCCGCGCCAGGCGCTCACCACTGCTCGAAACCGTGCGCTCGAGCCAGCGGTCGCGGCCGCGGTCGCGGGGCGACACCGTGAGCACCTCGCCAGGTGCGCCCGCCTCCTGCTCGAGCATGGCGGCCAGCTGCGCCTCGCGGCGCCGCGCCACCTCATCGCGGATACGCGCCTCGTAGCCGCTGGCAGCGGGCTGGTAGAACACCTTGCCTTGCAAGGCCTCCGGTAGGTACTGCTGCGCCACCCAGTGGTCGCGGTAGGCGTGCGGGTAGGCGTAACCCGCGCCGTGGCCGAAGCTATCGCCATCGCGGCTCGCGTCACGCAAGTGCGCCGGCACCTCGGCCTCGCGCTCCTTCTGCACGGCAGCCAGAGCGTCGAAGAAGCCCATGGTGCTGTTGCTCTTAGGCGCCGTGGCCAGGTAGAGCGTGGCCTGCGCCAAGTGGTAGCGGCCCTCAGGCAGGCCCACGTAGTCGTACGCCTGCGCAGCCGCGGCGGTGTGGGGCAACGCATGCGGGTCGGCCAGGCCGATGTCCTCGCTGGCCAGGATCAGCAGACGACGGAAGATGAACCTCGGGTCCTCACCCGCGTACACCATCTTCGAGAGCCAGTAGAGCGCAGCGTCCGGATCGGAGCCCCGCACGCTCTTGATGAACGCGCTGATGGTGTCGAAGTGCGCGTCGCCCTCCTTGTCGTACAGCACCGCGCGCTGCTGAATGGACTCCTCCGCCACCTCGCGGGTGATGACAACGGCACCGTCCGCGCTCGGCTGCGTGGTCTCCACCGCCAACTCCAACGCGTTGAGCAGCGCCCGGGCGTCACCGTTCGCCACGTTCACGAGGTGAGCCAGCGCCTCAGGCAGCAGGTCCACGCGCCGGCGCCCGTAGCCGCGCTCCTCGTCGGCCAGCGCCTGCGCGGCCACAGCCCGCAGGTCGTCCTCCGTTAGCGGCACGAGCTGGAAGATGCGGCTGCGGCTCACCAGCGCCTTGTTGACCTCGAAGAACGGGTTCTCGGTGGTGGCGCCGATGAGGATGACGGTGCCGTTCTCCACCCACGGCAAGAGCGCGTCCTGCTGCGCCTTGTTGAACCGGTGCACCTCGTCCACGAAGAGGATGGTGCGCACCCCGCCCCGCCGCGAGGCCTGCGCCGCCGCCACCGCCTCGCGGATGTCCTTCACGCCGCCCAGCACCGCGTTGATGGCCACGAAGCGTGCGCGTGTGGAGTTGGCGATGACCCGCGCGAGCGTGGTCTTACCCGTACCCGGCGGCCCGTAGAAGATCACCGAAGACAGCTGGTCCGCCTCGATGGCGCGCCTCAGCAGCCGGCCCGGACCCACGATGTGGTCCTGACCGATGTACTCGTCCAAGGTCCGGGGCCGCATGCGTGCGGCGAGCGGCTCGGAGCTGGGGGTCTCGAAGAGGGTGGGGGAGCTAGAAGGATCGGCCATGAGCGTAAGAACCATGCTAGCCGGTGCCGACGCCCACTAGGGTCTCAGTCGATAGCCACGTACCTACGTACGCTCACCTCGTAGGCGCCGACCGGCACCCCGTACAGGCTGGTGACGTACACGTGGTACACGCCGGCCTCGAACTCAGCGAAGGCCCGCGAATCGGTGGACCAGTTGGTGACCTCGCTGTAGTTGGCGTCGTCGTTCTCCACCACGATGTTGCCGGCATCGTCGGTGACGAGCACGAAGGTATCGAAATCGAAGGAGGTGGCCATGATGGCCAGCGCGCTGGCTTCGGTGAGCTCCAGCATGTAATGCACGCCGGGCGCTTCAAGGTAAGGAACGGTCGCTGTGGTTACCTCGTCGAACGAGCCGGCATGGCTGCCGGGCACCGAGAGGGTGATCGCCTCGGCTGGGCTGCCCCTTTGCACGCTCGCGCGCGACACGCTGTAACGCCCGAGGTCGAGCGGCCCGTAGCCGCTCACCACCAGCAGGTAACGCCCTTCTTGAGGGAGGGTCACGATGATCTCGGCGTCCGTGCCGTGAACGCTGTCGTCGCCCGTAGCGAGTAGCCAGCCGGCTGGGTCGTACAGGCTCAAGTAGGTATCGAACTCGAGGCTAGCGGCGCGCAGCGTGACCTCCTCGCCTTCCTCGCCGTAGAGCACGTACAGGTCGAGGTAAGTGCCGTCCTTGAAGTTCTGACCGCTGGCTTCAGTTAGTTCGCCGCGCAGCTGGGCGTCGGCGGTGAGCTCCGGGAGCTGGGAGAGGTAGTAGTTGGGCGGGTTGAGCCTGCCCTGTGCGGCGGCGGTGGTGAGCAAGAGGAGGGTTACTAGCAGTAGATGCCTCACGATGACCTGATCCCTTCGGGCCGCGGTGCCGTTCGGTTGACGTGCCTACCCCGCGGTAACTGTGCGTTAGACCCTGCCAGGTTAACGGATGGCCGACCCGCTGTCTGCTGCCGTTGGCGTGGCTAGCCGGCGGCGACGCGTAGGCCGAGGGGCTGTTCGCGGTAGGCTAGCGCGTCTATGGCCCGAACCGACTCCTCCAAGCGTGGCGCGCGCGAGCCGCAAGAACCCGCCACGCCCCTTACCTGGCAGCAGAAACTGTGGCGCGAGGTGCGTGGCTACGCCGAGGCGCTCATCATCGCCTACCTGGTGGTCACCTTCCTCTTCACCACCGTCGGGGTGGTGGGCACCTCCATGGAGCCCAACCTCGATGGCGGCGACGGGCGCGGTAACCTCGTGCAGGCGCTCCTCACCGGTGACCGCGTGTTCATCCCCAAGTACGACACCTGGCTAAGGCGCGCCGGGCTGCTTGGCCAGTACGAGCGCGGGGCGGTGGTGGTGCTGCGTGAGCCCGCCAACGCGCCTAACGCGCTGCTTTTCGGTAAGCGCAACTTCTTCATAAAGCGCGTAGTGGGCGTGCCGGGCGACCGGCTACGCATCGAAGCGGGCCAGCTCTACGTGAACGGTCGCGCGGTAGATCAGAGCTTCATCACCGACGAGGCCGACTTCCGGGTGGCGCCCGTGGAGTTCCCCATGGTGGTGGTGGAGAACGGCATGGTGGAGTCGCTCGTCATGGGCTTCAACGTGGCACCGAACGGGGTCGCTGTGCCCGACCTGCCCATGTCGGGGGCGCTCCGCAACCCGGTGCACGTGAACGACCCGCGCGTGCAGCTCTTCTACGGCAACGTGGTGAGCAACGTGGAGGTTCCCGCCGGTACACCGGAGGGCGTGCCCGTGGTTCTCGACTTCGTAGTGCCTGAGGACACCTACTTCGTGATGGGCGACAACCGTTCACGAGGCGGTAGCGAGGACTCTCGTTACTTCGGTCCGGTGGACGCCATCGCTATCGCGGGCCGCGCCACCGCGGTCATCTGGCCGCCGCGGCGCGACGGCGACTGGAACTTCCGTGGCCTGCCGGCGCCGGAGGCGTTCGACTTCTGAGCTAACCACGCGGCACGCGCACGGCGGCCTGGCGCGCCGGGCTCACCAGGCCTCGACCCACCTACCGCTCGGGCTCGGCACGTACGGCAGCCAGAGCAGCCCCACGTACCTGACGACCACGTCGCGTGAGGTGGGCTTCACGCTCACGCTCTCGAGCTCCAGGCTCTCCGCGTGCACGCCGTCGCCCGCCAGGGCCTCAAGCTCCCGCTCGAGTTCCGCCTGCAGCGCCGCGATCTCGGCGTCCACCTGTGCCAGCGCTTCCTGCGCCCGTTGAACGTCGCCGCGCTGTTTCCCCACGCTGGTGGTGCGCCGTACGGCCGTGCCGATGCTGGACGTGGTCGGGGCGCGCCTACCCAGGAACGCGCCTAGGATGGTGCCGCCCACGGTCACCATGGCGTCTAGCGAGCGTTGCTGCGCCTGCTGCGATTCGCGCTCCACGGCTTGGGCTCGCTGCAAGCGACGGCGCTCTAGGGTGGTGGCGCGGCCGTCGTACTTGCGGCGGATCTTCGCCTTCTCCTCGTCGCGTTTCTCGCGTAGGGCCTGAGCGCAGCGCAACCGGAACTCCTGCTCCGGCTCGCCCGGGTTGGAGACGAGCTTGAGCGGCGCGAAGCGGTGCAGCGTGAGGGCGCCGTCCACTCGCAGCCAGCGCAGCAGTAGCGAGTTCCATTCCTGAACGGAGCGGGCGTTGATGCTCAGGTCGGGCAGCGGTTGGAAGCCGATGCCCTCCTCTGGGCTCTGCGCTAGGCGCTCGAGCACGAGCTCGGTCTGCTCGCCCTCGTTCCAGTCGAAGCCGGCCACGCTGTCGGTGAGCTCGGCCACGCGGTTCACGCGCCGCGCCTCGTCGACCCCGTAGGTCTTAGACACGTAATGCACGTCGGCCACGCCCAGTACTTGGGGGAAGTAGGCGGCCCCCGTTACCCCAGCTCGACTAGGCACGAAGAGCTGAGGTACGTCAGGTGGTAGGAACGGCCGCTCGACCACTCCAGCCACGGGCGCCGCCGCAGTGGGCGGTTGCGGCGCCTGGGCCGCTGCCTGCTGCGTCGCCTGCGCCGCAACAGATGCTGGCGCCGCGCTCGGCGCCGCCTGGCTGAGCCGCGCGATCTGGTCTCGCGACAGTGGGCCCGCCAGGTACGAGAGCACCCAGCGCGTCTGGAACACGGCGGGTGCCTTGGCGTGCACGTTATGCAGCAGGAACGTGCGCTTGCCTAGCCGCCCGATGACGTCGTTCAGCTCGGCGCCGGTAGCCCCACCTGGTGCGGCGGCCGTGAGGCCGTCCACCAGCCGCGCCTTGTCGCGCTCCGTCTGCAGGCGGCCCACGAACCAAGTGCCCGCGTTCGAGAGCGCCTTGTAGTCGAGATCGACGGGGTTCTGGGTGGCGAGCGCCAGCCCAACGCCGAAGGCGCGCGCCTGCTTGAGGAGGGTCATGAGCGGCTTCTTGGTGGGCGGCTCCGCCACCGGGGGGAGGAAGCCGAACAGCTCGTCGATGTACACGAGCGCACGGAGGCTGCTCGTGCCCGTCTGCGACCGGGTCCACGACACGACCTCGCTGAGGAGCAGGCTCAGGAAGAAGCTACGCTCGCTGTCGCTCAGGTGCGAGATAGACACCACTGCCACGCGCGCGCGGCCATCCGGCGCGTAGAGGAGGCTCTGAACGTCGAGCGGCTCCCCGCGCGTCCAGGCATCGAAGGTGGGCGAAGCCACGAGCGCGTTGAGCGCCAGGGCCAGCTTCATGCGGTCTCGGGGTGGGAAGACCGTGTCCACGTCCATCACCCCGAGGCGACGCACGGGCGGTTGCTGGACAGCGTGGATGAGGTCCTCCACCGCTAGGTCGCGCCCTTCGCGCCAGGCGTGCTCCAGGATCGCGCTCAGGAGGATCTGCTCGCGTGAGAGCGGGTCGGCGTCGGCGCCGAGCAGGGTCAACAACCCGGTGACGGTGGTGGTGAGGCGTTCGCTGAGAAGGTCTGGGTCGTCGAGCACCGCCGGCGGCGGCGCCGCGAACGAGCGCAGCACGCTGATGGGCCTGCCGGCGGAGGAGCCTGGGGTGTAAACCGCCACCTCGGACGCGTCCCTGAAGCGTTGGATGCGCTGCGGGTCCTGACCCCACGCGGCTAGCCCTTCCCGCCACTGCTGCGCCTGCTGGGCGGCGTGATCCGCCACGCTGATGCCCTGACGCTCCGCGTCCCGTGGGTCGACCCAGGGCTCGAAATCGCTTGGCCGCAATTCCGGGAAGGTGAGCGCTAGGTTGGCGAGGTCGCCCTTCGGGTCGATAGCTAACACCGGGATGCCGTCGATGGCGGCCTCCTCGATGAGGCCGATGCCGAGCCCCGTCTTACCGCTACCGGTCATACCCACGATGACAGCGTGGGTGGTGAGGTCGCTGGAGTCGTACAGGAGCGGCTGCTCCGTGCCTTGCATGGTTGTGGGCTCGACCTCGCGGCCGAGGTAGAAGACGCCAAGCTGCTCGAAATCCACGGACCCTCCCTCACGCTGAAGCCAGCGCTCTGTTCCCGATTGTAGCCGTTGCCAGCGCGATCCTTCACCCGCGGCTTCGCGTGCTGGGGGGTTTACGGGCCGGGCCGGGCGTCGGTGCTACACTCGCCTGTCGTGAAGACGTTCTACCTGATAGATGGGCACGCGCAACTGTTCCGGGCCTACTACGCACCGTTCCGCGACCTAACCAGTCCGGCGGGTGAGCCCGTGAAGGCCGTTTACGTCTTCACGCAGATGCTCCTCAACGTGCTGCGCACCGAGAAGCCGGATTACGTGGCCGTGGCGTTCGACGTCAGCGACGCCACCACGCACCGTAAGA
This sequence comes from uncultured bacterium, assembly GCA_964518275.1. Classification (GTDB taxonomy): domain Bacteria; phylum Deinococcota; class Deinococci; order Deinococcales; family Trueperaceae; genus JAAYYF01. The sequence goes on from CAZFFG010000002.1 coordinate 19,475, forward strand.
GCTGGTACCCCGAGTACAAGGCCAACCGCGACCGCAGCCCCGAGGACCTCCACCAACAGTTCCTACGCGTACGCGAGGTGATCGGCGCGCTCGGGATCCCCACCTTCGAGCTGGAGGGTTACGAGGCCGACGACCTGATCGCCACCATCGCCGAGCGCCTGGCGGGTGAGCCTGTAGAGCTGCGCATCGCCAGCAAGGACAAGGACCTGCATCAGATCCTCACCCCCACGGTGAAGCTCTGGGACCCTAGCAAGGGCGACCTGCTCGACGACGAGCTCCTGCGCATCGAGAAAGGCTACGGCCCCGAGAGCGCCGTCGAGATCCAGACCCTGGTGGGCGACTCCACCGACAACATCCCCGGCGCCGTAGGCGTGGGCGTGAAGACCGCTGTGAAGCTCATCAGCTCCTACGGCACCGCCGAGAACGTGGTAGCCCACGCGGACGAGCTGACCCCGAAGCTACGCCAGAACGTGCTGGCGCACGCGGAGCAGATGGAGCTCACGCGGCGCCTCGTGACCCTCGATCGTAACGTCCCCTTCGAGTTCGATCTCGAGGCGTGTCGCGCTCCCAAGCCGGACCTACCGCAGCTCCTCACGCTCTTCGACGGTCTCGGCTTCCGCACCTTCGCCGATCAGTTCGCGGAGCTGTACGGCGGCGCTGCCGCCGCGCCGGCGGTGGAGAGCGTCATCGCGGACCCCAGCACCACCACCCGCGTGGTCACGTCCGTGGCTGAGCTCGACGCGTTCGTGGCGCAGCTAGCCGAGCGGCCCGTCTACGCGCTCGACACCGAGACCACCGCGCTCCTGGCGGTGGACGCCGAGGTGGTGGGGTACGCCTTCTCCTGGCAGGCCGGTGAGGGTTGGTACGTGCCCGTTCGCGGCCTCGACGCTGGCGCGCCAGGCGCCGACGGTAAGCAGCTCGCCTACCTGGACCCCGAGCTGGTGGCCGCCAAGCTGAAGCCTGTGTTGGAGGACCCGACCAGCCTGAAGGTGGGTCAGAACCTCAAGTACGACATGAACGTGCTGTGGGGCGCGGGCATCCAGTTGGCTGGTCCGCTCTTCGACACGATGGTGGCCGCCGCCCTGCTCCACCCTGAGCGCCGCACCAACAACATGGACGACCTGGCGCGCGACATGCTGGGCCTGAAGACCACCCCCATCACGGAGCTCATCGGCAAGGGCAAGAACCAGAAGTCGATGCTCGAGGTCCCGCTACCCGAGGTGGCCACCTACGCCGCTGAGGACGCCGACATCACCTGGCGGCTCTACGAGATGCTGGCCGAGCGCTTAGAGGAGCAGCCGGAGGCCATGCAGCGCCTCTTCACAGAGGTGGAGATGCCGCTGGTGCGGGTGCTGGCGGCCATGGAGCGCGAGGGGGTCGAGCTCGACGCTGGGCTGCTCGGCGAGTACTCGCAGGCGCTCACGGTACGCCTCGACGAGCTGCGGCAGAACCTCTTCAAGGCCGCTGGTGCAGAGTTCAACCCCGACTCCCCCAAGCAGCTCGGTGAGGTGCTCTTCGACAAGCTCGGCTTGCCGGTAGTGAAGCGCACCAAGACCGGCCGCTCCACCGATGCCGAGGTGCTAGAAACGCTGGCTTCGGAGACCGATCATCCTCTACCGCAGCTCCTGCTCGAGTACCGCGAGCTCAGTAAGCTGCTGGGCACCTACGTGCAGCCGCTACCGTCGTACCTGGCTCGCAGCACCGGCCGCCTGCACGCGTCGTTCCATCAGACCGGCGCCGCCACGGGGCGGCTCTCGTCGTCGGACCCGAACATCCAGAACATCCCCATCCGCACGGAGGCGGGCCGGGAGATCAGGCGCGCGTTCCGAGCCGGCCCCGACAGGAACCTGGTCATGGCGGACTACTCGCAGGTGGAGCTGCGCATGCTGGCGCACTTCAGCCAAGACGAGGAGCTGGCCAAGGCGTTCCGTGAAGGCCTCGACATCCACGCCTACGTGGCTTCGCAGATCTTCGGAACGCCGCTCGAGGCCGTGAACAGCGACCAGCGGCGCGTGGCGAAGACGGTGAACTTCGGCATCATCTACGGTCAGTCGGCTTTCGGTCTGGCGCGCACCCTGCGCATCCCGCAGAAGGAGGCAGCAGCCTTCATCGCCGCTTACAAGGAGCGGTACACGGGCCTGGACCGATTCCTACAGGCGTGCGTGCAAGAGGCTGAGGAGAACGGCTTCGTGACCACCATCCTGGGCCGGCGCCGGGCCATCGACGATATCCGCTCGCGCAACCGCAACCTGCGGCAGCTCGGCGAGCGCCTGGCCATCAACACGGTCATCCAGGGCAGCGCGGCTGACCTCATCAAGGTGGCCATGGTTCAGCTCATGGAGCGCCTCGCCAAGGAGCACGAGGAAGCGCGTTTGCTGATCCAAGTGCATGACGAACTGGTGCTCGAGGCACCGAAGGCCGACGCCGAAGCGGTGCTCGACACCACCGTTGAGGTCATGACCACCGCGCTCCCCCTTAGTGTGCCCCTCAAGGTCGATGCCTCGTTGGGCGTCAACTGGCTCGAGGGCAAGAGCTAACGAGAGCGCCTCGCTTGTACTAAGCGAGGCGCTGTGCGGGTTAACGGGCCCGCGACCCTAGTCGGCGAACGTTACAGGCTCAGTTGCCGCTGTCGTCGGCGCTGCCGCCGCTCATCAGTCGTTGCGACTCCTGCCGGAACCAGCTGAAGGTGGCGTTGTTCGGCTGCAGGCTGGCGGCGCGCGCGTAGGCGTTGTAGGCGTCCTGGTAGTTGCCCTGCTCGAACGCCACGCGCCCGAGCCACGCCCACGCTTCGGCGTAGTTGGCGTTGCGCGCCGTGGCCTGCGCGAAGGCGTTACGAGCGGCGGTCATGTTGCCGGCCTCGTACTCGTTCACACCACGGAAGAAGGCGTTGGCGGCCTCGGTGCCCCAGCGCGCCTGAGCGCGGGCCAGGTCGAGGAAGTACTGGGCGCCCGCGTCGGACGGGTCGAGCTCGAGCACGGTCTGCCACGCGGCGATGGCCTGATCGGGGAGGCCCATCTCGATGAGGATGCGCCCGAGCCAGCGGTGCGCTTCGACGTCGTTAGGTACCACCTGAGCGACGGCCAGGTAACGCTCGGCCGCGGTCTCTAGGTCGCCCTGCTGGTAGGAGGCGAAAGCGTTAGCGTTGGCGTCCCGCAGGAAGAGGTCGCGGGATTCGCCTTCGAGCACGCCTCCGGCTGCGATGTACTCGTTCCAGGTGCGCACGGCGGGGCCGGGCCAGTTGGAGCGGCTGTACGCCTCGGCCAGGAAGCGGAGCGGCTCGGGGTGGCCGGGGGCCAGCTGCACCGCGGTACGGCCCTCGCGGAACGCCTGCTGCCAGAGCGGGCGGTCGGGGAACTGGGCGTCGTACGTGTCCAGGGCCTCGTTCATGAGCGCCTGGCCGCGCTCGATGGCTTCGGCGGCGTTGGTCGGTAGCGTGGATTGGGCGAAAGTGGGGGAGAGGAACAGGGTGGAGAGGAGCAGGGCGAGGGCTGCCAGTCTGACGACCGGCTTGCGCCCGAGCGGGCGGTACCTTCCAGGGGATAGTTCGTTACGTCGCATCCGATACCTCCATGTGGCGGGTCCTCTTGGCGCTGTGGCCGCGAGGTGATGACCTTGCTTCACGTTCTAACCGCCCTGTATGACTGGAGCATTAACGTCCATGATGTTCCTGAACGCTGGCTATGAGCTGCCGGTCGGGCGGTGGAGCAAGGCACCGTTGGGCACCCGTTACGTTCATGATAGGCCCGAACCGCGTTAGGTACGTATGATGGCCGTCATGTTGCGCGGCAAGCTCCGCTGCCGGCGCGGCGTTTGGGGTATGCTCCCTGCCCACGCACTCTCGTGGAGTTGGAGACCGACTTGAGGATCCTAGTTAGCAACGACGACGGCGTCTTCAGCCCAGGCATCAAAGCGCTGGCGCAGGTGGCGACCGAGTTCGGGCAGGTGCGAGTGGTGGCGCCGGATGTGGAGCAGTCGGCCATGAGCCACGCCATCACCATCCGACGCCCCCTTCACTACACCAAGACCACCATCGACGGCTTGGAAGCGTACCGGGTGGACGGCACGCCGGCCGACTGCGTGGCGCTGGGCGCCTTCCACTGGGAGTCGGTTGACCTCGTGCTCAGCGGCATCAACTTGGGTTACAACATCGGTCACAACATCTGGCACTCAGGCACCGTTGCGGCGGCTAAGCAGGCCGCGTTCTTGCGCATCCCCGCCATCGCCTTCAGCGCGCCCGGCATCGGCGCCGAGGTCGACTACGAAGCGCTGAAGCCGTACGTGCGCTCCGTTATAGAGAAGTTCCTAGCAGTACCCGACATGCTGCTCCTCAACGCCAACCTCCCGCCGCAACCGAAGGGCCTCATGTGGACCCGGCAGTCGGTTCGGCATTACGAGGGCTACGTCATCCAGGGCGAGGACCCTCTCGGTCGCACCCATTACTGGTTCGCGGAGGAGCCCACCGAACAGGTGGAGGAGGGCACGGACCGCTGGGCGGTTGAGCGCGGCATGGTGTCGCTCACGCCTATCCGACTCGACCTCACCGACGAGCGGTTACTGCAACGCTCGCGAGCCGCGAACGCCGACGAGGTCTCCACCTGAGCCGCGGCTGGTGCCACAACTGCGGCTCACGCGCTCACGCCGTCGAACTCCAACCGCGGCTGGTAGACGCCGCCCGTAGCGACCAACTGTGAGAGGGTCACGCCAAGCAGCCGGATGGGTTCGTGCGGACGTTCCGATTCGAATAGCAAGCGCCGAGCCACGGCGAGGATCTCCTCCTCGTGGCCGAGCGGCGTACTGCTGGTGTGGCTGCGAGTGATGGTGCTGAAGTCGGCGTAGCGGAGCTTCACCGTTACCGTCCTGCCGAGCACGCCGGAGCGGCTCACGCGGTGGGCTACCTCGGCGCTCAGCTCGATGAGAACGGCATCTAGTTCCGCGCGTCCTTGGAGGTCCCGCTCGAAGGTCGTCTCCGCTCCGACCGATTTGCGCTCGCGGTCTGGATCCACCCGTCTGGTGTCGCGACCGCAGGCGATCTCGTAGAAGAAGCGCCCCGTTTTGCCGAACTCTCGCTCGAGCGCGGCCGCGCCGTAAGCCCTCAGGTCTGCGCCGGTGCGGAGGCCGAGCGCGTGCATGCGCGCCTCCGTGGCCGGCCCGACCCCGAAGAAGCGCCCCACGGGCAGCGCGGCCAGGAACGCTTCTTCTTCCTCTGGGAGGATGACGCTGAGCCCGTCCGGTTTACGCAGGCCGCAGGCGACCTTCGCCAGGAACTTGCCCGAGGCCACGCCCGCCGATGCGGTGAGGCCCGTTTCTGCCCGGATGGCCTGTTTGATGGCCCGCGCGATGAGGGTGCCGGAGGGCGGCCCGCGTTTCGGTTCGGTAACGTCGAGGTACGCCTCGTCGAGAGCGAGGGGCTCGACCAGGTCCGTGTAGCGCAGGAAGATGTCGCGGATATGGCGGGAGACCTCTCGGTACACGTCGAACCGTGCCGGCATCACCACCAGCTCAGGGCACAGCCGCAGGGCACGCCGCATGGGCAGTGCCGAGTGGACGCCGAACTTACGCGCCTCGTAACTGGCCGCCGCTACCACGGCGCGTTCGCCGGTGCCCCCGACCGCCACGGGAAGGCCGCGAATGTGCGGGTGATCGCGTTGCTCGACCGAAGCGAAGAACGCGTCCATGTCGACGTGAACGATCTTCCGGGACCCGGCCGTTGGGCTCATGCCGGTACCGAGCGCGCCCCCGTCAGCCGTTCCAGCACCGCCAGCACTAGCTGGGCGTCGCCCAGGCTGCGGTGCTCCTGCGGGGCGGTGAGCACGCGCTCGACCTGGGCCGCGCGCTCCAGACGCATGCCCGCGCCGCCGAGGCCCCGCACGTGCGCGTAACCGCGCATGGCGCATTCGAACGACGGCAGGCGGGGAGCGAGGCTCCAGAGCCGGCTGGTCTGCAGGGTCATGCGCTCGTCGAAGGGTGCGTTCCAGGCGAGCACGCGGCGCCCGTTCAGCTGCCGCTCGAGCTCTAGGAGCAGCTCAGGCCAGGTGGGTGCGCCCTGCAGGTCGCTGATGGTGAGGCCGTGCACTCGCGACGCGGCCGGCGGCACGCGCCCGGACCGCGGCCAGACCTTGCTCTCCAGCAGCACCGCGCCGGTGTGATCCACCGCCGCGATCTCGATGATCTCGGCCTGGCGCCCGAGCCCAGTGGTCTCGGTGTCGAGCACCACGAAGCCCTCGTCGAAAAGCGCGGCGAGCCAGGCGCTGGGGTCGCTTGAGAGCGCTGTTGAGGTGGGGGCACGGGTGGACCTGCGCCGGCCGCCAGCGTGACCGGGTTCGCCCGGCCTCGGCGCGGAGCTAGCGCCTGGGTTGGTGGTCCTGGCCACCGCCCCTAGCGGCCTGTCTGCTGCGGGCGCGCCGGCGGGGGTGAGCCGGCTGCCGCGCGGCCAGAGATCGTGCTTGAGGCGCCGCGCCTCGCTCGTGCTGTACAGCAGGACCTCGTCGGCTCCAGCGGCGCGGAGCCGTGCACGAGGTGCGCCCAGGCGCGTGTAGTCGCGCTGGGCGAGCTCCTCCGCGGTGCGTAGGTCGCGAGGCGCCGCGCTCCGCTCGGTGTACGTCGGGAGGGCGTCGGCGTCGGCAGGAGCGTGCCCATCAGCTGCTGTCTTGCGTCCCACGACCGGAGTCTACCGGCTCGCCGGCTGGGGGCGTGCAACGCAGGCGTAGTGGTACGTGAGGGTACGTGAGGGATCGTGTGCCCGTGATCGTGTTCGGGTGGTTCGTGTGGCGGCGGCCCGCGCGTGTTAGTCGAGGTAACCGTGCACGGTGAACGCCGCCAGCGCGCCGTTCTCTAGCCTGACGCTCACCTGTACCGGCGCGGCGTGAGTGGGGGAGAGCAGGTAGGTCTCCACGGCGCCTTCCTCGAACAGCAAGGTCTCGTTGGCAAGCGCCTGGCGCACCGTGGCTGCCGGCATGCCGACCCGGAGGCCCGCGAACTCGACGTCGTTCCGTTCAACCCGCACGCTCTTCAAGAACCGGCTGGAGCTGTGACCGACCTCGTAGACCTCTACCGCCACCCCCGGGTAGCTGAGGGTGCGCAGGGTGTCGGTCTGGTGTGGGTCGTGAAGGTTGGCGACCTGTCGCTCGGTGGTGTGGGTGGCGGAGGGTAGCGCCGCCAGTGCAAGTTCTGCGACATCGGGGCCGCTGGGGTCTGAAAGCGCTACCAGCAGCGCCCCGACGTCGAAGCTCGCGGCCTCGAGCGCGGAGGAGGGTGCCGGGGTCGGCGTGGTGACGGTGGCGGTGTCTGCGCAGGCAGCGAGGGTCAGCAGGACGATGACGGCCAGCGCCAGGCGCGTTGCCGCGTGGTGCAGGCGGGGGTTGGTGCTGCGGTTGGTGTAGTTGGTTGCGAGGTTTCGCATGGGACCTCCTCGATGATCGAGAAGCTGTGACGTGAACGGAGGCGTTCCTAGGCTTCCGGCTTCCCTCGTAAGGGGTCTCGTGGGCCGGACCGGGCCTAACGGTATGCCGGCGACCTCCTGTGCAGGCGAGAGCTCGTCACAAGGGCTCTCATCTGTTACTCATCATACCGCGTGGGTCAGGCTCACGTGCGCTCGCTGGAGACGGGTCCGCGTCGCTGCGTCGCGGGCGCCAGGTGTTGGCATACAACGCTCCTCGCTTCGCTGAGGGTTGGGAGTGCCTCGCTACAATGGCGCAAAGCGAACAGGAGGTGGGGCACGTGCAGATCCGGAAGACGGTCAGGCAGTTGCTTCTCGAGAAGGGCACCACGGTCTACACCGTGGCGCCAGACGCCAGCGTGTTCGACGCGCTGCAGCTCATGGCCGAAAGGAACGTCGGTGCGTTGCCGGTGGTGGCCGGAGGTGAGCTCGTGGGCATCTTCTCAGAGCGCGACTACGCGCGCAAGGTCATCCTCCACGGTCACGCTTCGCGCGACACGCCAGTGCGGGCCATCATGACGCCGAACGTGGTCACGGTCACGCCCGATCAGGACCTCAGCGACTGCATGCGCATCATGACCGACAAGCGCATCCGCCACCTACCCGTCATGGACGGGGGGCGGCAGGTCGGGGTGCTGTCGATAGGCGACGTGATGAAGGCCGTGCTGGCCGAGCAGGAGTTCCTCATCGGGCAGCTCAGCGACTACATCGGGGGCGTCACCGTCTAAGGCGGCTGCGGCGGGCGGTTGCCCGCTGTGGGCGCGCACTGTTCGCGGCGCCGGATAGTTTTACAAGTCGGGGGTTGGTAAAGCGCTCCTGGTCGTGCTAGATTGCCACTAGGTGAGACCATGAACGCGAAGTACCTGGTGGTAGGCGGCGGCATGACAGCCGACGCGGCGGTGAAGGCGCTACGGCGCTCCGATCCGAGTGGCTCAGTTCTCCTGGTGGGGCGCGAGGCCCACGCGCCGTACAAGCGCCCACCTCTCTCCAAGGGGCTCTGGTGGGAAGACCCGCCGCCCCGTACGGACCTCGCCACCGCCGACAGCGGCGCCAGCTTGCTGCTAGGGGTAGCGGTCGAGCGGCTCGACGTGCCGGGCCGTGCAGCGCATCTGTCCGACGGCCGGGTGGTGCGCTTCGAGAAGGCGCTCCTCGCCACCGGCGCCAGCGCCCGCAACTTGCCGGTGCTGGCAGGCTTACAGAACGTGTACGCCTACCGCACGTTCACAGATTTCCAGGCCGTACAGAGCGCGGTCGCGCCCGGCACGCGAGTGGTGGTGGTCGGGGGCGGCTTCATAGGTTCGGAGATGGCGGCGGCGCTCACGCGGCGCGGCGCCCAAGTCACCATGGTGTTCCCCGAAGCCTCCATCGGTGGTGGGCGCTTCCCGGCCTCCATAGCGGCGGTGGTCGACGCCGATTACCGCGAGCGGGGCGTGGAGCTCAAGAGCGGTAGCTCCGTAACAGCGGCACGGAACGAGGGCCAAGCCGTGGTGCTCACGCTAGACGACGGCTCCGAGCTGGCGGCCGACCTTGTGGTGGTGGGTGTGGGCGCCGTACCTAACGACGAGCTGGCGGCGGCCGCTGGCCTGCGCACCGGCAACGGTGTGGCGGTCGACTCGAGGCTGCGGGTGCTCGATGCAGCTGGGCAGGCGGTGGAGCATGTTCTCGCAGCAGGCGACGTGGCCAGCTTCGAGTGGCCCGCGCTGGGTCGGCGCCTTCGCATCGAGCACGAGGACAACGCCTACAGCATGGGCAGTTACGCGGGTAAGGCCATGGCCACGGCCGAGGTCGGTACGCCGTACGACCACTTGCCGTTCTTCTACTCCGACCTGTTCGACAACGGCTACGAGGCTGTCGGGTTGCTAGACCCGCGCCTCACCGTGGTGGAGGACTGGCGTCAGCCAGGGAAGGAAGGCGTCGTCTACTACCTAGAGGACGGCCGAGTTCGGGGCGTACTGCTCTGGAACACCTGGGGTCAGGTCGACGCCGCGCGCGACCTCATCTCGCACCCTGGCCCCCACGCACCCGAAGACCTGATCGGGAGGTTACCTGAAGATGATTAGTTCGGTTCAGCCGCTACACCGTGGCGGTGCTGCCGCCGTGATGGTGCCCGCCCCCGCTCGCGCCCGCCACCTGGGCGCTGCGGGCAGCATCGTTACGGGCGCTCGCACGCGCGTGCCGAAGGGCTGCGTCCTTTACCGCGAGGGCGACCTGCTCGCCGCACCGTACCTAGTGGTGAGCGGGGTTTTCCGGGTCGTCGTGAGGGCGGCCACGGGCAAGGAGCGCCTGGCCGACCTGGCTGGACCAGGCGACGTCCTAGCCACCGCCGTGTTCGATGCTGGCGAGAGCACCGAGACCGTCGTGGCGGCGAGCGACGCCGTCGTGGTGTCCATCGACGTGCAGCGCACGCTGGCGCGGCCCAGCGGCAGGCGCGACCTGGCAGCCGCCCTGGTCAAGCAGCTCAACCGCAGCCGCGAGATGGCGGACGACCTCGGGTTGCCGATGGGCGCCCGCATCTGCCGCATACTGGCCCGTGTGGCGGAGCGCCTCGGCGACCGGATCGACCACGTGCCTGCCACCGGCCCGCAGCTGGTGTGGCGCCACCTGCCCTTCAGCCTCACGCACGACGATGTGGCTCTCATGGCGGGCTGCGCCCGCGTCACGGCCACGCGGGTGCTGGGGGAGCTCAAGGACGCCGGCGTGCTGCACGGCCATCGGGGCGACTACTCGGTGGTGCCGACCGCGCTGGAGGCGGCGGCCGATCATTACGTGTACGAGGTGCTCTGAGCACCCGCGTGAAGCGGTGCGTCTCGAGGAGTGAGACCTAGTTCGCAGCTTCTAGCCACGTTCTTCTTTAGGATCGGCCTAAGAGGGGAGGGGGTGGCTATTCCCAAGCGGCTCGATCCCTAGTGGGAACTCCCATCGGGTCGTTGCGACTCGCTCCCCTCTATACCTTTCCCTGAACTATGACCTAACGGCCGTTCTTGCGCGGTTGAACGCGGCTGAGCGCCGTCCAGGACGTGCATGAGCGGACCTACCCTGAAGCCAAGCTTGTGACAAGGAAGCGCGTGCTGGTGGGCGTTGAGCGCAGCGAGGTGTCCGTTGTCCCGCTGTTGCCGACCGAAAGTGCAACACAACACGCGTTCGGCATGGTAGAAACTAGTCCATGAACAAAACCGAACTCGCCGAAAAGCTGGCCAAGACCACCAACCTGAGCGTTGCCAAGGCCAAAGAGGTCGTCGACGCCATCTTCTCCACCGCCGATCGCAAGGGCATCATCGCCATCGAGCTCGACGCCGGCCGCAAGGTTCAGATCACCGGCTTCGGTACGTTCGAGACCACCTGGCGCGGTGAGCGTAAGGGCGTGAACCCGGGTACGGGCGAAGCCATCACCATCCCGGGCAAGCACTACGCCACCTTCCGCGTGGGCAAGGGCCTCAAGGAGCGCGTCGAGAAGTAACGCGCGCGGGCTCACGATCTAGGCGCGGCCGACGCTACGCGCGGCTAAGCCTCGAGGTGCGCCCGAACGGTTCGAATACATAGAGAGTCGGCCCGGCGTAACGCCGGGCCGACCTCGTTAAGGGAGCCCACCGCTAAGCGGAGCGCTGGCGTTGCCTGAAGAGACCGTCCTAAGCGGCGGCGCCTTCGGACTCGATCTCTTTGCAGCGGGGCATGTGCTTGCGACCCCAGGCGTCGATGGCGTCGATGATGCCCTCCAGTTCCTGGCCGGCCTCAGTGAGCTCGTAGCGCGACTTGGGAGGCATGGTGGACTCCACCGTCTTGCTAACCAGCCCGAGCCGCTCCAGGTGCTCTAGCCGCTGCGACAGCGTTGTGGTGTTGGCTCCGCCCACGGCGCGGCTCAGCTCGTTGAACCCATGAGGCCCTTCGAGGAGCGCCCGCACGATGTGCAGCACCCACTTCTCCTGCAGCAACTCGATGGAGTCGTACACAGGGCAGCGGGGCGTGGCGGCGTTGTTGCCTGCTCGTTCCATGGCGTCACTGTATCACATCGAGTACCAGAGAAGATGTAGCGCTTGACAAAATAGAGTACTTGGTGCTAGGGTCTACCCGTGGAGCGAGCTAGACGCCCGCTCATTCAACCCACACCAACAGCCAGGAGGAAACACCAGATGAGCCTTAACCTTGACCCCACCCACAGCAGCGTTGAGTTCTCCGTTCGCCACATGGGCCTCGCCACCGTGCGCGGTCGCTTCGAGAAGTTCGATGTGGACGCCGAAGTCAACGAGCAGGGTGTGCCCACCCGCATCTCCGCCACCATCGACGCCGCTAGCATCAACACCGGCACCGACGGTCGCGACCAGCACCTGCGCAGCGCCGACTTCTTCGACGTGGAGAACCACCCAACCATCACGTTCGAGTCCACGAGCATCGAGAAGAAGGGTTCCGACTACGTCATCGAGGGCAACCTCACCATCCGTGGCGTCACCAAGCCCGCCACCTTCCAGGCCGAGATCACCGACTTCGTGAGCGACCCCTGGGGCAACCCCCGCGCCGCCGCGGAGGCCAGCGGTAAGATCAACCGCACCGACTGGGGCCTCACCTGGAACCAGGTCCTCGAGGCCGGCTCGCTGCTCGTGAGCGAGGACGTGCGCTTCACCCTCAACGTTCAGCTCGTGAAGCAGACCGAGGTCGCTGCCTAAGCGTCCCCCGACCGAAGCCGAAGCTAAGCCGCCCGCCCCGGTCAGCCGGTGCGGGCGGCTTCTTAGCGAGAACCGAGTGACGCGAAAGCGCCGTCCCGGACGGTGTTTTCACCGAATTCCATCATAGGTAGTCTCCTATGAGGCGTTTCTCACGGCGTACACGGCTCCCCCGGCATGCTATTCTCCTACGCGGTCAGGCCGATGCCGATCCGCCGGACCGTTCATGCGCCCCAACCGGCCCCCCACGGTTGGGGCGCTTCTTTGGTTAACCTCGGCCTAGAAGCTTCTCGGCTGCTGCGCGGGCCGCCGCTGCGGCGCCGCTGCCGCCCTGGACCAACGCGGCCACGGCGGCGCCCTCCAGAACCAGGTGGAGCTGCCACGCTAGGCCCTGCGGGTCGGTGTGGCCGCCTTCCGTTAGGCGAGCAGCGAAGTACTCGCGAACCGCTTCGTGATGCGCGCGCGCGTATGGCCTAGCGGCGTTCAACTGGCCGCCCAGCTCGAAGGTGGCGGCCACCAGGGGGCAGCCCCGGAAATCGGGGGTGCTGAACCATTCCTCGAGCAGGTCGAACACCGCCAACACCCGCGCTAAGGGCGCCGAAGCCATCGCGTCGGCGCGTGCGAGCCACGCAGCGCGCTCCTCGCGCCTCCGTTCCAGCACGGCCTTGATGAGGTCGTCCTTGCTAGGGAAGTGGTGGTAGAAGGTCATCCGGGCCACGCCGGCACGGGAGATTATCTCGTTGATGCCCACGTTGGGCACGCCCCGAGTGTAGAAGAGCCGGGCGGCTGCGTCGAGCAGCCGCTCGGCGGCCGACGGTGCCGCTTGGTTCTCCCTCATGCCCGATTATATGTACTGGTCGGTATGCCGCGCCGTGTTCCGTGACCGCCGACTACAACGGAGCGAAAGCGCCGCTGCGAAGCATGCCGGCAACCAGGAGGTGAAGGTAGACGAAGCCGGCGTAGGGGTGCCAGCGCGCCACCGTTCGCGCCACCCAGTCGTAGTCGGGCTTGCCGGGCTCGCCCATGAACCTGGCCAGGCCGTTGCGGGCGCCGGAATCGCCATAAGGGAACACGTCGAGCCGGCCGAGGCCCCGCAACAGCACGTATTCGGACGTCCAGCGCCCCACCCCGTACAGCTCTTGGAGGCGTTCGGCCACCGCCGCGTTCGGCATGCCGGCCAGCGCGGCCGGGTCGGGGTCGCCGGCTAGGAGCCGCTGCGCGAGCTCGGTCAGAGCGCGCGCTTTAGTGCGGCTGAAGCCCATGCCCCCCAACTCCTCGGGAGCGGCCTCCGCCAACGCTTCCGCCGCCGGCAGCGGGAGTGGACCAGAGTTCGGTGCGATCAGGCCCTCTGTGCTCGCCCCGTACCGGCGCGCCAGCCGCTCTAGGAGCTGCAGTCCGAACACGAGCGTGACCTGCTGACAGGGAACAGCGTTCAGGAGCGACTGGTACAGGCTCGGGTAGCGCGGCGGCCTCAGCCCCTCGAGCTGGGCCACGAGCGGCGCGAGGCGCTCTTCACCGGCGGCAAGTGCGTAGAACGGCGCCAAGTCGACGTCGAGACCGAACAGATGAACCACGGCTCTGTGCGAAATGGTCGCCAGCTCGTTCTCCGCGTACGGACCGGTCGCCACGACGCGGAGCACAGCCGTGCCAGCGCCGCTGGTGGACGCCTCGCTCACCTCCACCAGGAACTGCTCCTGAGCATGGCCGCTGCCGGGTTCGCCCACGGGCAGCCAGCGTCGGTAGGTGCCCGCTTGCCATGTGTCGATGACGTTCTGGGGCCGCCTCACCAGCGCCAGCGCCGTGAGGTCGAGCCTGAACGGCTGCGGCGGCCGCAACTCGAACTCCACGCGCGTTAGCTCGGCGATCACTCGAGGGGCGGCGGCACACATACGCAGCGAGCGTACCGCGGCGCCTACGCGCGGATTACCGTGCGGTAACATCGACGGAGCCCGTACCTGCACTCGCCGTAAGTCGGTGGCGAGCTGCTAGCTTCGCGTGTTACGCGGTCTGTTCCCCCGGCCGTTACCGCCGGTCGGGCCTGGAGGATGCAATGCAGGACCCGTTCACTGCCCGCCTCGCAACCCGGATGGGGGGCGTCGGCTCCTCAGCCATCCGCGAACTCTTGAAGCTGGCCAGCCAGCAGGGCGTAACGTCCTTCGCGGGCGGCCTGCCGGCGCCAGAGCTCTTCCCGATCGAGGAGCTGCGAGCGGCCGCCGACCGCGTTCTGGCGAGGTCCGGCCGGCAGGCTCTCCAGTACGGGCCCACTGAGGGGCTCGGCGCCCTACGCGAGGTCATCGCCGAGCGCGCCAACGCGGCCGACCCTGGGGCGCCCCCCGTCAGCGCGGAGCAAGTGCTCATCACCACCGGGTCACAGCAGGCGCTCGACCTGCTCGCTAAGGTGCTCATCGACCCTGGCGACCCCATCGTTACCGAGAACCCCAGTTACCTAGGAGCGCTGCAGGCTTTCCGGCTGTTCCAGGCCACCTTCTGGACAGCCGACATGGACGACGAGGGCGCCACGCCCGCGGCCCTCGAGCCGCTGCTGAAGCGCTCGCCGAAGTTCGCCTACTTGCTCCCCACGTTCCAGAACCCCACCGGCAGGACCATGGGTCAGAAGCGGCGCGAAGCCGTAGCGGAGCTGTTCGCGCGCTACCGCGTGCCACTGGTAGAGGACGACCCCTATGGCTCGCTCACGTTCGGAGCCGCTAGCGGCAGCACGCTGCGGGCGCTCGCACCCGACACCACGCTGCACCTCGGCACGTTCTCCAAGATCTTGGCGCCGGGGCTTAGGCTGGGCTGGGTCATCGGTCCGAAGGAGTGGCTCGGGAAGCTGGCTCAAGTGAAGCAATCGGCGGACCTCCACACCTCCACGCTGTCGCAGCACGTGGCGCTGGAGGTCATGCTCTCTGGCGCGGTCGAAGGCCACATCGGGCGGATCTGCGAGGAGTACGGCGCGCGCTGCGCGGCCATGCTCGAGGCTATCGAGGCGCACTTCCCAGCAGGCTCTAAGTGGACGGTGCCTACGGGCGGCATGTTCGTGTGGGTCGAGCTGCCACGGGGCGTGAACACGGCCGCGTTGCTGCCTGAGGTCGTGGCTCAGGAGAAGGTGGCCTACGTGTCGGGTGCGCCCTTCCACCCAAACGGTGGGGGCGAGAACACCATGCGCCTGAACTTCACGCACACGGCGCCCGACGTGGTCAGGGACGGTGTAGCGCGGCTAGGGCGTGCTCTGGTTCGGGCGGTCGAAGCCGCAGCGGTGTGATTCTAAGGGGCGCCGGTTCATTCCCAGCTCTCGAGGCTGGCCTGCAGGCGTCGGCGGTCGGCCTTGGCGTAGTGGCGCGCCATGTCGAGCGTGGAGTGCCGCAGGTGGTCCTGCACTTGCCCCAGGTCGCCCGTCTGCCGGTAGAGCCGGGTGCCCGCCGAGTGACGCAGCGCGTGCACGCCCTTGAACGTCACCTCGGCCCGGTCGCATAGGTTGCGGAGCCGGTTGAAGACCCCGAACTGCGAGCGGAGGGCCAGCACCTCACTGCGGGGCGGCCCTTCTATCTCCATCTCTCGCCGGTAATCCACCAGCGCAGCGGCCAGCTTCGGGCTCATGGTCACGTGCGCGGTCTTGGCGCCCTTGCCTTCCGCCACGCGCAGCTCGCCCGCCCGCAGGTCCACGTCGGCCCAGCGGAGCCTCAGCATCTCGCTCACGCGTAACCCGCCGTGGCTGCCCAGCAGGAGGATCACGCGCTCCTGCCGATCGTTGGCCGCCGCGAGCATCTCGATGAGCTCGAACTCTGTGTACACGCGGGTGCTCTCGTTGTCCTCAGCGCGGGTGGTGGCGCGGCCCAGCCTCACGTCCCGGAACGGATCTGCCTCTGTGGCGCCGGCCCAGGCCAGCGCGTCGTAGAGGGCGCGTGCCGCCGCCACGCGCAGGCTCACGGTGGCGTGAGACAGGGGACCCTTCTTGGTGGTGCGCCCCCGCCTAGCGCCGTCTGGTTCTGCCGCCAGCACCTCGGAGCGGTCGCCCGCGCGCAGGCGTTGTACGTAGAGGGGTCCGGCGTCACGGCTAGGACGCAGCAGGTTCTCGCCTTGCCACATGATGAGCAGCTCGCGCAGCCCGCGGCGGTAAGCGCGGAGGGTGTGTTGGCTGGTGGTAACGCCGCTCAGGCCCCGAAGCGTGAGGTGAGCCTGCATGAGCTCCCACAGGGCAGCCTCGTCGCGTTCGTTGGCGGCCGAAACGGCGTAGCGACGCAGCGCGGACTCCGAGAGGCTCTGCAGCCGCGCCACCCGTTGCAAGGGGGACGCGCTGGACAGCTCTAAGGAGGTCGGCACGGCGGTGTCGGTCATGCGAGCAGTGTAGGGCGCCCATAGGGGAGAGGACGTAACATCGTTCGCATTATCAAATGCACGGTTGGATGTACGCTCATCGCCTCACTGCAAGCCGCGCGCCCTATCATCCCCAGCGTGGGGACCAACTGGCTGCTCTGGGTCGCTACCGGGGCGCTGGGCGCCGCGCTCGTCGTCGCCTGGGTGCTGGTGCGTGCCACCAGGTCGCGTGAGGCCGCCACGGTGAGGCTCCTCACCTCACTAGAGCTCCAGATCCGCGAGGCTCTGAACGCTGACGCCTGGAGCTTCCAACGAAGCCACTTGCCAGCGGGCCCAGCCGACGTGGGCGACCTCGCGGTGTGGGACCTACGCGGCGAGGCGCCGGCGCTCATGACAGCCACGCCGGCTGGCTTCGCGTTGAAGCACGAGCGGCTCCTCGGCGAGGCCCTCGCATCACCCGAGGCGGTGGTGCGAACGGTGGTCGCTGCCAGGCAAGGCGCCAGGCGCCACGGAATGGCCGCCGTCGTAGGCAGACCGGGAGAGCCGCTATTGGGTCTAACTTTCTTCAGGTCTCGCGGGTTCTCGCCCCGCGAGCTGGACTGGGCCGCCATGTTCGTGCGCCACGTAGCGGAGACCGCTGAATCCGCTATGAAGCGCCGCCAAGGGGCGCTGATAACCGAGCTCGTTGAGGCGGTGAACGACGCCGACGCGGCCGAGGAGGTAGCGCGGGCGGCGGTAGCGCTCCTGTCGCGAGCGACGGGCGGCCTCGCCACCGTGCTCTTACGTTACGAACGAGGCGTGTTCAGGTCGTTCGCGGAAGGTGGCGACGTGCCAGCCGCCGCGCTTCGGTTCCTGAGGGCGGGCTTCCGGGCGGGCGTGGGCGTGACGTGGGAGGTGTACCGCGTAGGCGCATCTCGTTTCGTGGCCGATTACCCTGCCTACCCGGACTCTGCGGCTGAGTTGGTGGCGAACGGGGTGCGCTCCATCGCCGTACTGCCCCTCGCGCCACGTGCCGGCAGCCGTTTGATCCTCGTTCTCTGCAGCTTCCGGCCACGGCGCTGGTTCTCTCACGAGGTGGAGCTGGTGGAGAGCTTCCGGCAGGTGCTGAGGCTCATCCTCGAACAGCGCTTGACCGAGGAGCGCCTGGCCGCCATGGTGGCGCTGGAACGCGAACTGGTGGTCACAGATCTCGACAGGATCGCGGACCGGCTACTAGGTGCGGCGGTGAGGCTCGTGCCCGGGGCTGAGGCGGGCAGCCTCATCGTGAGGGAGGGTCCGGTAATGCGGTTCGCTGCCGTGATCGGCCCGCAGGTCGGTGACTGGCCAGATTTCGAGTTCACCGACGATGACGCGCTGCGCTGGTACGGTCATGGGGAAGAGCACTTCCGTCTCGGCCGGCCGCGCCTGGCCGTCGCGCAGGGCGAGACGAGCCTGATGAGCGTTCTAAATGACCATCCAGTGGTGCGCTTAGCGGAGGAGCGAGGCTCGCCGCTAGCCAACCTCTGCCTGCCGGTGGTGGACGATGGCGAGGTCATAGCCGTGCTCAACCTGGACGCTCTGCAAGATCAGCATGCCTTCGGGCGCGACGCTTTCGAGATGGTAACGGCGTTCCAGCCGCTGATCGCGTTCGTTTTGCGCGACGCGGAGCTTCGGCGACGGTTGGCGCTAACGGCCACTACGGACTCTCTCACGGGCTTGCCGAACCGACGGGCGTTCGACGAGCAGGCCACGCGTGCGCTGAAGGCCGCCGAGCGGTACGGAACGACACTGGCGCTGTTGATCATGGACATGTCCGGTTTCAAGGCCATCAACGATGCGTACGGGCACCGCGTTGGCGACATGGTGTTGAAGGACGTGGCCGCGGCGTTGAGCGCGGTCCCGCGCGGGGGCGACTTCGTCTACCGCTGGGGCGGCGACGAGTTCGCGGCGCTGCTGCGCAACGTGGACGCCGACGAGGCGCACCGGGTGGCGCGGCGCTTCGCTGAGGTGGTGAGCCAGGTGGAGAGCGTCGACGCCCCTGTGCGCATCAACGTGGGCGTGGCTCTCTACCCGCACGACGCCCACGTCCTTGGCGATCTGCTCGAGGTGGCGGACCGGCGAATGTACGAGACCAAGAGCGCCGGGCCCGTGGGGGAGTAAGCGTCAGGCGAGTAAGCTAGCGCATGGACCCCTTCCTGTTAGGCGACGTACCGGGCGCGGATCCCTTGAGGAGCGCCTGGCTAAGAGGGCTACAACACTTGGAGGACAACCTGGACCGCTGGGTGGCCGACCTCGAGCCCGCGGGCTACTGGTGGACCCCGCACCCTGCGCTCAACCCCATCGGCAACCTCGTGCGGCACATAGGCGGTTCGAGCCTCCGGCTCCTGCATTACGCTCAGGGCCGTATGCCCTCCGAGGAGCTGCGAGCGGAGGGAGCGACCGACTTCACCTTCAGTGGGGCTAACGGCGTCGAGCTCCTGCAGGGCTGCATGGAGCGGCTCAACACCGTGCGGAGCGGGCTCATGGCGCTGGACGCTAGCGAGCTAGAGACCGTGCGGGAGGTGGGACGCAAGCGCGTGCCGGTACGCACCGTGATCATCGTGCAGCACCTACTCGAACATGGTCACGCGCACGCCGGTCAGGTCATCACCATGCGCAAGCTTCACGACGCACAGACAGGCGACTAGCGCTCGTTGGCGTCGGTGGTTAGGGCTGCAACGATGATGGTGGCGTTCTGAAGAAGGAGCTCGTCGTAGGTGGCCGGGCCGGGAGCGCCGCCGATGGGGTCGAGCAGCGCCACGCCCACACCGGCGCTCTGCGCCACCACGTCCGCCGAGCGGCTACCTAGTTGGCGCTCCGCGAAGATGACGGGCGCACCCGAGGCCTGGACCGCTAGAACCGCCTCCGCAACGTAGCGGGGGCTAGGCTCACGGCCGGGGAACGGCTCGAGCGTCACAACGATGTTGAGGTCGTAGCGCTCAGCGAAGTAGACCCAAGCGTCGTGGAACGGCACGAACGGCTGCCCTGCGGCTGGCGCCAGCACGGTGACCAGCTCGGCGTGGAGCGCGAGCAGCTCGCCGCGCACGCGCTCCGCGTTCGAGGCGTAAGTGGGGCCCCCGGCTGGATCGAGCTCGGTGAGCGCCGCCGCGATGGCGTCCACCGCCTGGGTCATGAGCAGTGGGTCGAGCCAGATGTGGGCGTTGACGCCACCCTCGTGGTCGTGGTCGCCCGCATGGTCGTGCTCGTGGTCATGTTCGTGATCGGTGGCGTGCTCGTCTGCGTGCTCATGGCCCTCGAGCGGAGCGAACTCCACGTGCTCCATCACAACGAGCACAGGGGTGCCCGGAGCGGTCGCTGCCACGAGCCGGTTGAGCCAGAGGTCGAGGCCGCCGTTCATGATGACCAGGTCGGCCCGAGCGAGGCGCGCCGCCTGTGACGGCGTGGGGTCGAAGGCGTGCGGCGACGCGCCAGGCGGCAGTATGGTCGTCACGCTCACGCGCTCACCGGCTACCCGCTCAACTAGGTCCTGGTACGGGTTGAGGCTGACCACCACCTGGAGCGGTTGCTCGTTCTGGGCCAGCGCGGCGCCAGCGTTGAGGAGGATAGTTAGCAGTGCACCTAAGAGTAGGAGGCGGCGGGGAGGGCGCACACCGAGCAGGCCTAGATGAGAACGTCTTATCATAAGCGCGAGTATAAGCAGCGCTACCCCTGTGGTGTCAACGGCTGATAAGGGTCCCGCCGCAAGCATACATGAGAATGATTCTCACTTCTCACGAATTCTGCTATGCTGGCAGCATGAGTCGACGCACGGAGCAAAGGGAGGCCATCCTCCGCACGCTGGCCGGGGCCGAGGGCCCGCTCACCGCGCAGGAGGTCCACGCCCGCGCGAAAGAGGTGCATCCCACCATCGGGCTGGCCACCGTTTACCGCAACCTTGCCACCTTAGAATCCGACGGCGCCATCGTGGCCGTTCACCTACCGCAGGACGCCACGCGCTACGAGACGGCAGGCAGGGGACACCACCATCACTTCCGCTGCGTGAAGTGCCACACGGTCTTCGAGATCGAGGGCGCCTGCCCCGTGGCCATCCTAGAGGGCGCCACGCTACCTGGCGGCCTGACCGTCATGGGCCATGAACTGGTGTTCTTCGGGCGGTGCGCAAGCTGCGGGGGTGCAACCGCGCAGGCTTAGCCCGGGAGCTACTACGGAAGCGTGACCTGCCGCTCCCACACGGCTTGAAGCAGGGTACTCTGAGGCACACTACCGCCCGGTCAGCCCGACCGGGCAGCGCTGCTTGGAGGAGCCATGCCCAGCGATCCAACCGAGAACCTAACCGAACTGGAACTAGACGCCCTGTGGACCATCTACGAGGGGCATAGCCTTGTGATCGAGTACCCGGAACGGGACGACGAGGACCCGTACGCCCACGCGATCATGGAAGTCAGGTTCGAGGAGGGCGAGGCGGTGGCCGAAGTGGCCGAGATCCCGCTAGACACGGCCCGCCTGCTGATCGATGAGGGCTACCTGGTGCTGAGCCAGGACGGCCCGGTTCTCGACGAAACCGAGTGGTTCGACGAAGAGCTCAACACCAACGTTCGCGCCGAGGAGTACGTGCTGTCTGAGAAGGGCCAGAGCGCCATCGACGCTACCGCGGACGGCGAGGCCAGCGAGTTCGACGACCAAGACGATGACGACGACTGGGACGACGAAGACGAAGACGGCGAAGACGACTGGGGCGACGATGAGTGGGACGACGATGAAGACGACGATTGGGACGACGAGGACGACTCTGCCGAGGCGTGACCTCTAAGGCGTAGGCCATGAACTGCCCTCGCGCTGCTGAGGGTACGCCAGCATCTCAATTCAGATCCGCCACGGGCGCCTAGGGAAACCTGGGCGCCGGCTTGTTTCCTGTGTCGGCCTCGGCGCGCACCGCGTTCTTGGGATGCGAGCGGCGCCCAAGGCGCTTACGCAGGGCGGGTCATCGAAAGTTTGAGGATATTTGATAAGAGCAGTTATCAAATCGAATATGCGTTTCACTCATATGCACAACACAAGCTCAACGTCACTACCATCTCCACCGTCTCCCAAGAACGCATATGCACTCTCCGGTCGCTAGCTAACGCCGTCGGTACGCGTTCGACTACTGGCCCACCTACTCGTTAGCGGCGTTGGCTTGGTCACACAGGAACGGTGTCCAGATCGAGCTAGGCATGACCCACGAGGCCGACAGCTCGAACCACTGTTAGGTCGGCTCCTCGCTGGATCACCCAGCATGAGCCGGCCGTGACGCTAGCGGCCGCCAAGGGCGCGTAACGGGGGATTTGATAACGCGGTGGTCGGACCACAATGCCTCGCTCAGCGCGGTCTCCATGCCGAACTCGTCACATCTTGCGCAAGTGGTCGGACCACACTGGCATAGGTCGGACCTCTTCTGATACACTCCTCTCAATCGCGACAGCGAACCTGGAAGGAGCAACGGTGGTGACGCAGGTAGGCACAGGAACCCGCATCGTCGATCAGGCGCGCGACGCTCTTGCGGCTTTCGTCAGGAGCGCGCCAGAAGGCAGCAAGCTCCCGCCCGAACGCGAACTGGCGCAGAGGCTCGGCGTCTCACGCACCACGCTCCGTGACGGCGTTAGCCGCCTGGCACTACTAGGTCTTCTAGAGGTACGGCATGGGGACGGCACCTACGTGCGCTCACCCGACGCCGCGCAACTGGCCCTCCCCTTCCGGTCGCTCCTAGAGCACAACCCAGAAGGCCCCGGCGAGATCCTCGCCCTCAAACGCCTTCTAGAACCCGCGTTGGCTGCGGCGGCGGCCCAGAACGCTACCCACGACGACGTTGCCGCGCTGAGAGCGGCCGTTCAGCAGGAACGGAACGAGCTCCTGCGCCCCACCGACAAGCGGCGTGCTACGAGGCGTCAGAACGCCAAGCGTTCGTTGGAATCTCTCATGCTCGAGGCGGCCGGCCAGTCTTTGGTAGGCACGCTGGTCAGCCTCGCCACCGAGATACTGCGCCCAACGCTGGCAGAACGGTTACCGGCCGCGTTCCGACAGCTGGCAGTAGAGCAGCGCGCCGCCATCGTGGAGGCCATTGCAGTGGGCGCACCCGACGCGGCACGGGGCGCTATGGAGCTGCACCTGAACACGTTGGCAAAGGCGCTTGAGGCCGTGGAAACAGGCCCCGAGCAAAGCGCTCAGCCGGCTGCTGCGTTAGCGTCCTAACGGTTGCCCACGGCTTACACCGGTAGGGCTGCGCGCCGTTCTGGCGCCTAGCGCACGCGGCGAACCATGTAGGCATCACCGCGGAGGGGAGTGAACCGCTCCCGATCTTCCGCCAGGCGGAACATGGCGCTAGACACGCGCTCCTGACTCATCTGAAGCTTCTCTGCGAGGTCATCGCAACGCACGATAGCCGGCACGTCGGGTCGACCGAAGTAGACCTGCAGACGAGCCATGTCGTCTTCCAGGCTGCCGGGCTCCGCCTGATCGGCCAGGTGAGGAGCCACGTCGGTTTCGAAGTCAACATCGTAGACGGACTCGTCCACGATCACCCGCGGCTGACGCGGCGCTTCCGAACGCTGCGGCGCCGCTGGGCTCTTCGGCTGCGGCTCGTTCTCTAACAACTGTTGAGTGGCGGCAGGCGCAGGCGCCTCCGGTTCTTGGTGGCTTGGCGCCTCGCTTCCCCCCTGCCGGCCACCGCGACCCAGGCCTAGGCGGCCGAACAGGCCCTGCTTGCGCTCGACCGATACCGGTACACGCTCGGCGGCTGACGCGACCTGCGCCTCTTGGTAGCGGAGGAACGCTTCCTCGCTTTCCGTACGCCACTTCCCGCCGGCCGGTAGCGACAACAGGTCGGACTCCAGGATGGTGGGGGGCGCGTAACCGGCTTCCTTGTCGGCGTCGATGGGAGCGTCGAGGTACGGGTCCAGCTTGGCGCGTGGGGTGACCGTAGTGGCGCTTGCAGCGGGCTCCATGGCGGGTTCCGCAGCCGCCTCCTCCTTGGGTTCGCGGTGCGAGAGCGGAACGTCGGCCGGCCGAGCGGTGGGCCGCTCACGCGGCTCCTCCGGGAGCGGCCAGCTCATCGAGTACGACATCGACGCTGCGGGCGCCTGCTCGTGCTCCGCTAGCGCCTGCTGGCCGGCAGCCGCCGTGCGCGGCGCCTCGCGCGGTTCCTTATCCTTGGGCTTGGAAAGTGGTGGGAACTCGACCTCTAGCGGCGTAGACGTGCCCTTCGAGCGGCGTACCACACGCACCGTGGATCCTGAGAAAGCCTCGGCGGCCTCCTCTGGCGGAACGACCGGTCCGGCGATCATGGTGTCGAGCGAACGCCAGGCTGGACGCTGCCGCCTGGCCCATACCTCGTGGGCCGAGGCACGATCTACCGGCCGCGGGGTGACTGTGTCGGTGCGCGGAGGCAGACCGCCCTCTATACGCACGCGCTTGACTGCGTTGACGGTGGTGGAGTGCCACTGCTCGGTAGCGGTGGGCCGCGCGGCTTCGTCCGCCTCGCCGCCGGCTTGGGCGGGTTCCTCGGACGCGGCGCCGTTAGGGCTGTCGACCAGCTGAGCGGGTGCGGGGAACAGGCCCCGGGCCCGGATACGACCATCGCTACCGGTAGAGCCCGTTACCTCCGGGACGTTCCTCGCGATGACCGCCGGGGAGCCCGCCTGACGCGTGGCGCGCGGCCGCTCACGCTTGTGAGCGGTGAGGACGAGGCTGTCTCCGTCGAAACAGAACTCCACACGATCGTTTGCTTTCAGCCCCTCGCGAGCGAAGAACGGCGCCAGGCCCTGGAGGGTCCTCGGCGCCTCGAACTCGATCATCTGCTCTTCCCCACCCGCCGTGACCTTGTGCTGCCCCTCGCTGAATCGTCCTATGAGGCTGAGGGGCAGGCGTACGGTGCCGCTCCTCAAGCACACAGTGGTGAGGTCGACGACGAAGGTTTCTTGGTTCCGCGGCCCTCCCCCGGACCGCGGTTCACGGTTATTCATACTGCCCTCGGCGACCATAGCTATAACTTTGGCACATTTCTGCCCGCGTGTGGTGGACTTCACCCGGTCAGAGCGGCCTTTTCGGTAGTGAGAGCAGGCTATTAGAGCTTCATGAGCGTTATGCGTGAACGGTTAGGGGTGCGTTGTGGGGCCCTGCGCGGCTATCTCAGCCCGCAGAACCGGCGCTACCTCCGTTCCGAACAGCTCGATGGCCTTCATGACTTTCGCGTGTGGGAGGGTACCCACGCTGATCTGCAGGAGGAAGCGCTCATGACCGAACAACTCGTGGTGAGTCAGGACCCTCTCCACGATCTCGTCTGGTGTGCCCACGAGGTTGGCTCCGCTGGGACCCCGGGAGCGCTCGAACTGTTCGCGGCTAAGGGGTGGCCAGCCCCGTTCGCGACCGAGGCGGTTCATCATCATCGCGTAGGCGGGGTAGTAGTCGGCGCCCGCCTGAGCGGAGTCGGACGCAACGTACCCGTGCATGTTCAGGCTCACACGCAGCGTCCCGGCGTCGTGACCGGCCTCAGCACCCACGCGGCGGTACAGGTCCGCGTAGGGTCCGAACTGCGCCGGGTTACCGCCGATGATGGCCAAGGCCATCGGCAGCCCCAGGGTCGCCGCCCGAACCACCGACTGCGGGGTCCCACCCACCGCCACCCACACAGGTAGCTGCGGCTGCACCGGCCGTGGGTAGACGCCACGCTCGTCGATGGACGCGCGGTGTCTCCCCTGCCAACTGACCACTTCGCGGTCGCGCACCTTCAGCAGCAGCCGCAGCTTCTCCTCGAAGAGCTCGTCGTAGTCGGTGAGCTCGTAGCCGAACAGCGGGAAGGACTCCACGAAAGAGCCGCGGCCCGCCATGATCTCGGCGCGGCCACCAGACACCAGATCCAGCGTGGCGAACTGCTGGAAAACGCGCACAGGGTCATCCGACGAGAGCACGCTCACCGCGCTGGTGAGCCGGATGCGCTTGGTGCGGGCGGCAGCCGCCGCCAGGACCACGGCAGGCACCGAGGCAACGTAGTCGGGCCGGTGGTGCTCGCCAACCCCGAAGACGTCGAGGCCCACCTGGTCGGCTAGCTCCACCTCCTCTAGGAAGTTCGCCACGCGCTGCTGAGGCGAGAGGAGCTCGCCGGTGACCTGGTCGGGGGTCAGTTCGACGAAGGAGTAAAGCCCCACCTCGAACGGGGTCGGTGTTTCGGCTCGTGGCTGCTCGCCAGCACTTGCTGTAGGCGTGGTCACGTGTCACCTGCTTTCGGGATCGCGTCGGGAGCGTTGAGTTCTCGCTAGTGGCGGGCCCCGGCCGCACGCTACAGCAATGCTAGCCAGCGTGCGCCCGCACTGAGGTAACGCCCGCGAGCTAGCGCTCCTCCGTTCGGTCGATTGTGCGCTGGACCGCAAGCATGTAGAATCCGCTTCTGCTCGCCGGGCCCCGGCTCGAGGCGCCCAACTGCGCCCAGCCGTCACGCTGTGCGAGCGACCGAACGAAGGAGCCACGAACATGTCTCGACGCAAGGCGGCGCTGCCGTTCATCTTGGTGACGATCATCATCGATGTGCTCGGCATCGGACTCCTCATCCCCGTACTGCCGGAGCTCGTGACCCAACTCGCGGGCGGCGACCTCAGCCGCGGTTCCTCCTACTACGGTTGGTTCATCGCGGTCTACGCCGCGATGCAGTTCCTGTTCGCACCGGTGCTCGGCGCGCTATCGGACCGCTTCGGGCGGCGTCCCGTGCTGCTCCTCTCGCTGCTCGGCGGCGGGCTCGATTACCTAGTGATGGCTGTGGCGCCGAACCTCACCATCCTCTTCATCGGTCGCGTGATCTCCGGCATCACTGGGGCCAACATCACCGCCGCGAACGCGTACATCGCCGACGTGAGTGCGCCCCATGAACGAGCCAAGAACTTCGGGCTTCTCGGTGCCGCGTTCGGCGTGGGGTTCATACTCGGACCCGCGCTGGGCGGGCTCCTGGCCGGCATCGACCTACGCGCGCCTTTCTACGCAGCCGCGTTGATGTCGCTACTCAACTGGCTGTACGGGGCGTTCGTGCTGCCGGAGTCGCTGCAACCGGAGAACCGGCGCCACTACTCGTGGCGTCGAGCCAACCCCTTGGGGTCCTTGGCGGCGCTGCGCCGTAGTGCCCTAGTAGGCGGCCTGGCGTTCGTGTACGTGTGCGTGGGCCTAGCGCAGAACTCTGTGCACTCGGTGTGGGTGCTCTACACCACCTACCGGTACGGCTGGACGCCGTTCCACAACGGACTGTCACTCACGTTCGTCGGGGTCATCTCAGCCGTGGTACAGGGCTGGCTCGTGCGGTTGGTCGTACCGCGCGTGGGCGAGCGTAACGCCGTGCTCATCGGCCTCGGCACCTCCACCCTGTCGTTCGCCCTTTACGGTTTCAGCACCACAGGCTGGATGATGTACGTCGTGATGGTGATCGGCGGCCTCGGCGGACTGGCCGGCCCCTCGGCGCAAGCGCTCATCTCGCGAGCGGTCCGCGCCGACGAGCAGGGCGAGGTGCAGGGCGCGTTGGCTAGCCTGATGAGCCTGACCGGCGTAGCGGCGCCGCTCGCGGCCACCATGCTCTTCGCGCACTTCACGCGGCCTGCGGCGCCGGTCGCGATCCCGGCGGCGCCTCTCTTCATGGCGGCGGCGCTGGCAGCGCTGTCTTTATGGGTGTGCTGGCGCCTGTTCCGGCGCGTGCCCGAAACGGTGGCGGAGACAGCCACGCCCGCGCCGACGGTCGCGGAGACGGCCGAGGCCGCCTAGGCGCTTAGGCCGCGCCGCTGTTAGCGAGTGGGTACGAGGCGCATAACGCCGTTGACGCGGTTATCCGGCATCTCGGCCAGGTAGACCTCGAGCTGGCCGAGGTTCTTGTTCGGGAGCATGAGCGACACCGTCCAAACACCGTTCCCAGAGCGCCAACCGCCGCTGGCGAGCCCAACCGCGCCGTACTCGGCCACTATCTCCGTAAGGCGCTCCGCCAGGTAGCTGGCGCTGGCGGCGCGCGCCTCGAAGCAGAGTTCGGCCGCTTCGGTGACGGCGCCTTCGCACGGCACGCTCTCAGCGTGGAAGGCCGCCAGTAGGTCGCTGACGACGTAGCCGTACGGGCTGATCTCGATGCTGTCTCGGGCAACGCCCATGGGAGCGAGGAGCAGTAGCAGGCAGGAGAGTAACGTTAACAGGCCTCTTGTCATGATGTTCGGGGGCCATCGCGAAGGCTTCACGATGGGTCTTCGCCCGAGCTTACCGCAGGCTTGCTGCGAGGTCGTTAATGCTCCGCGCTTGCACGCGCGCATGGCCAGTAGGCGAGGTCGAGCCGCAAGTCAGCGGCGCGCACAGGGCTAACGCGCGCGCATGGGCAGTTGCCTAAGGCTGCGCGGCTCACGCCCCCGCCTTGCCGCGCCCGGCAAGTAGCCCAGGTAGAGTGGGCCATGGATGAAGCAGCGCCGGACCCGGCCGCCGGCTGTAACGACCCCGAGGAGCTGAAGCGTCAGCTCGAGGCCACGGGCGACTACCGCGTTCTTAGGCGACTCACCCCAGTGTCTGAGTTCAACCCGCCCAACCTCGAGAAGAAGTACGTGGCGGTCTTCCTAGACACGGAGACCACGGGTCTAGAGCCTGGTAAGGACACCATCATCGAGCTAGCCATGGTGGCGTTCGAGTACGACGTACACGGCAACGTGTATCGCGTGCTGCGCACCAGCAGCCAGTTAGAAGACCCCGGTAGGCCCATCCCTCCTGAGATCGTGCGGCTCACGGGCATCACCGACGAGGAGGTAGCGGGTCAACGCATCTCCGAAGAGGAAGTCAACGAGTTCCTGGCAGACGTCCGGCTGGTGGTGGCGCATAACGCCGCGTTCGATAGGCCCTTCGTGGAGCAGCGCCTCCCCCGCTTCGCAGAGCTACCGTGGGCGTGCTCCCTGGTCGACGTGGGTTGGCGCGACCTCGGCTTCGCCAGCGGCGGCATGGAGTACTTGGCGTTCCGTCACGGCTTCTTCTTCGACGCGCACCGCGCGCTCATCGACAGCCTGGCCGGCGTCACCATCCTCGCCAGCAAGGAGAACGGCACCGGAAGCACCACCATGGCGCTGCTTCGCGAGAACGCCCTACGTAACAGCGTGCTCCTCTGGGCCGAGAACTCCCCGTACGACTCCAAGGACCTCCTCAAGGAGCGTCGATACCGCTGGAACCCGGAGGCGCGTGCATGGTGGACAGAGATCCCCGAGGAGCAACACGCGGCCGAGCTTGAGTGGCTGGCGAGCAACGTGTACGGGCGGCGGGTGGCTCTCCCCTACGTACGGGTCACAGCCAAAGAGCGTTACTCGCTACGCGTTCCACAAGCGGTACCGACCAACGCAGATCGCGCGTAGCGGCGGCCGCCATGCCGTTATGGCGCACGCAATAACTCCATGGGGGCGGCGGTCATTCGCACCAGAGCAACCAGCTCTCCTCCCGTAGGCGCTCCGTCTCGCATCTCGGGGTTCGCCCGACCGTTGCGACCGAACGCCAGGAGCAACGGGTCGAGGCGAGCCGGCAGCGTGGAGCTTATAGGCAAGGGGAACGACAGGCGGGGCCGCGTCCCGTAATGGACGCGGCCCCGCCTGCGTGCCGGCCCAACGGCCGGGGTCGTTTACCTAAGAGCGGTCGAGCTGGGCTTACTCGAGGCCGAGCGCCTGGCGGAGTTCGTAGACCTCGGAGGAGCTCCACATGCCGCCGCGCTGCGCGGCGACCTCGTCGGCGGTGAACGCCAGGAAACCGTCCGGCAGTTGAGCAGCGTTGTCCCACGCCACCGCTACGTAATTGAGAACGTCGGCAACCTGCTGGTCGTCGAACTGGCCCACGTGCGGGGTCATAACGCTGTTGTAGGGGATGCCGTCGATCTCGATAGCGCCCATGAGCCCGAAGAGAACCACGTTGATGACGTAATCGCGGCCGCCTTCGACCGCGACCAGCTCAGGGAAGTGGTTGTTGAGGGGCGGGAAGGCATAGGGGGTGCCCTCGCCGTTCATCATGTGGCACGCCAGGCACACGGAGTTGTAGGTGGCTTCGCCGGCGGAAGTGTCGACTTCCCCGACGGGGGTGCCCTGCGCTGACACGAGGGGGATCGCGACGATCAGGCATAGCACCGCTGGAGCGAGGATCTTGAACAGTCCTTTCATTCTCTACCTCCTGTATTTATCTCGGTAGCCGAGAAAGCTGGCAAGAAAGGGCCCTCGGATGCCCGTTCCGGCGCGGTGGTGCTAGGATACCGCGCTACGAACACGTTGTGCCGCCCGGTTGTAGCGTAAGAGCCATGGATGAAGGTACGCGTAAAGCGCTCTCACCTTCCGGGTCCGGCGAGTGGCCACCCGACGACCTGCCGCCCCAGCAGTGCAGCCCTGAGTTGAGGCGCCACGTTCTGGCCCTCGTGCCGTACTTCGTGGGCCTTAGCGAGTCGGAACTCGAGGAAGTGCACGCCGCCTTCACGGCGCGTCACATGTTGGCGGGCAACGCGCTCGTTGCGGCCGGCGATCCGGCTGAGTCGCTGTTCGTCATCGTAAGTGGCCGGGTGAAGCTCGTCTCGGACGGCGCGGACGGTAGCGAACTGATGGTCGACGTGCTCGGCCCAGGCGATTACTTCGGCGCCCTGCCCCTCTTAGGTCAGTCCGCCAACGAGCAGCGCGCGGAGGCCATCACGGGCGGTTGTGTACTCGTGACCTCTACTGATGCCTTCGGGTCGCTCGTGACGCGCTTCCCGACCGTGGCCGTGGCCGTTCTCGAGGACGTGAGCAGCCGGCTGCGGAGCGCCCACGCGCGGTTACATGAGGCGGCGTCCGCGCCTGTGGAGGCTCGGCTGGCCTCTACCCTGCTGACGCTGAGCGCTCGCTTCGGGACGGATTCCAACGGGGGCCGCACCCTAGGGGTGCCGCTGAGCCAGGAGGACCTGGCGGCGTTGGCCGGAACCACGCTGGAGACCGTGAACCGGGTGCTGGCGGGGTGGCGCAAGCGCGGCTGGGTGACGACCGGCCGACTCAAGTTGCTGATCAACGCCCCCGAGGAGCTCGAGATGGTGAGCGGACGGGCTTATACCGAACGGTCTAGCTAGAGGGGTTACGTTCGCGGTTCTTGCCGGCTACAGCGGGCCTTGTGAGCCTGCAGCGCTCACTCCGCGGTGTCTCGCGTTCGGGGCGCGCAGCGGCTGAGCCTCCGTTGGAGCCTCACTCCTTCGCCAGGAACGCTTTCAGTTCAGCGAGCGGTAGGGCGTTGAGAACCTGCTGCTTCGTGAGCCAAGCGCGGCGCGCTTGCTGTACACCGAGGGTCATGCCGCTCAGTTCTTTGACGTGGTGCGAGTCGGTGCCGATGCTGACCATCAGCCCGCGCTTGCGGGCGGCTATGACGTTGACGTCGGAGAGGTCGAGGCGCTGGTAAGAGGCGTTGAGTTCTACGGCTACTTGGTTCTTTTCGCAGGCTTCGAACACTTCGGGGAGGTTGACGGCGTAACCGTCGCGGACGCCTAGGATCCTGCCGGTGGGGTGACACAGCACGTTGACCTGCGGGTGCGACACCGCCTTAACGATGCGGGCGGTCTGCTCCTCGACGCTGAGCGAGAAGTGGGAATGCACGCTCACGAGCACTATGTCGAGCTTCTCGAGCCATTCATCGGAGAGGTCTAGCGTGCCGTCCTTTAGGATGTCGACCTCGAGTCCCCGCAGGAGCGTGATGTTGGGGTGGGCCGCCACCACCGCGTCTAGCTCTTCCCACTGCCGCGCGAGCTTCTCCTCGTCGAGGCCGCCCGTCATGGCTAGCGCCTTGGAGTGATCTGTGAGAGCCATGTACTCGTAGCCGCGCTCTTGGCAGGCCAGCAGCATCTCTTCCACCGTGGCTCTGCCGTCAGACCAGGTGCTGTGCATATGGAGGTCGCCGCGGATATCGGCCTCCTCCACTAGTTCGGGGAGTTCGCCCTTCAGGCCTGCTTCGATCTCGCCTCTGCCTTCGCGCATCTCTGGCTCTATGTAAGGTAGGCCGAGCTTGGCGTAGATGTGAGCTTCGCTCTTGCTGGCGAGCAGTTTGCCGCTGGAGAGCGGGGTGGCGCCCTCCTCGCCGGTGCCCTCGAAGAGCCCGTACTCGGTGAGGTGCCAGCCCTTGTCGAGGGCGAGTTGCCGCAGTTCGACGTTGTGGGCTTTAGAGCCGGTGAAGTAGAGGAGCCCGGCGCCGAAGGACTCTTCTTCCATGACGCGCAGGTCTACCTCGAGGCCGTTCTTGAGACGCACGCTGGAGCGGGTGGCGCCGCTGCCCAGCACCTCGTCCACGTCGGGGTAGCTGGTGAACGCTGCACTGATGGCTGCGGCCGCCTCCTCGTTGGCTGCGATGGCCAGCAGGTCGATGTCGCCTACCGTGTCGCGCCGGCGGCGGTACGAGCCCGCCACCTCTACTCGCTTGGCACCGGGCACCTCGCGGAGCGCGGCCACGAACGGCGTGATGATGGGGTCGACCTCACCAATCCGCAGGCGCTCTACGTTGCGGCGGTGCGCCTCGATGCTCTTGAGGATGGACGCCTGGCGCTTGGGGCCGAAGCCCGGCAGTTCGCTCAGGCGGCCCTGCTTGGCGGCTTCCTCGAGCGCGTCTACGCTGTCGATGCCCAGCTCAGCCCAGGCAGCGGCCGCCATCTTGGGGCCGATGCCTTTCACGCGCATGACTTCCGTAACGCCTAGCGGGATCTTCTCGCTCAGTTCGGTGAGTTGAGGGAACTCGCCGGTGCTCACCATGACCCGGAGCTTCTCGGCGATCTCTTTGCCGACGCCTGGGATCTGCTCCAGGTCGGCGCCGGCTGCGATGAGCGCCTCGACCTGTTCGGGGAGCTCGAGTAGGTTGTGCGCAGCGTTCCTGTACGCCCGGATGCGGAAGCGGTTCTCGCCCTCGATCTCTTGTAGGTCGGCGAAGAGCTCGAGGTGACGGGCGAGTTCGGCGTTTGTCATGACGCGGCCTCGGCGCCTGACGCTGCGGCGCCTTCGGTGGTGGCTTCTGGGGCGGCTGAGCTCACGCCACGCTCGGCTAGCAGGTCAACGAACTCGTCCTCGCTGAGCACGGTGACCCCTAGCTCCTCCGCCCGCGTGAGCTTGCTGCCGGCGTTGTCGCCTGCCACGAGGTAGGAGGTCTTCTTGCTGACTGAACCCGACGCCTTGGCCCCAAGGCTACGAACCAGCGCCTCGGCGTCCTGGCGGGTCATGCGCTCGAGGCTGCCAGTGAACACGAACGCCAACCCAGCTAGGGCCGCGGCCGCCTCGCTGTCGTCGACCTCTACCTCTTGCGGTGTGACGCGCGCCAGCAACTCGTCGAGGACCTCCATGTTGTGGGGTTCGTTGAAGAAACCGTAGATCTGTTCAGCCATGACGGCACCGATGCCGTCGATGTTCTGCAGGTCTTCAACGGTGGCGACCCGCAGGCGCCCGATGCTGCCGTAGCTGTTAGCGAGGAGCCTAGCGACCGAGCCGCCGACCTCGGGGATGCCGAGCCCGTACAGGAAGCGCGCCAGGGGCGGCGTACGCGAAGCCTCGATGGCCTCCCAGAGCTTTTGAGCGGACCGTTCCGCGAAGCCCTCGAGCGGCTGGATGAGTTCGGGGGTCAGGTCGTAAAGCTGGTGGAAGCGGGTGACGAGTTCGCGTTCGACGAGCTGGACGACGGTGCGTTCGCCGAGACCCTCGATGTCGAGGCCGCCGCGGCTGCCGTAATGCGTGAGGCGGGCTACGAGCTGGGCGGGGCAGTCGAACGAGTTAGGGCAGACGGTGTAGGGACCACGACGGCCGAGCTCGGTGCCGCAGCTGGGGCAGTGGGTGGGCATGGCGAACGGTTCGCCCCGTTCGGCACCCGTTTCTACGACCTCCACCACTTGGGGGATGACGTCGCCAGCACGTTCCACCCGCACGGTGTCGCCTTCGCGGATGTCCTTACGGCCGATGTCGTCGATGTTGTGGAGGTTGGCACGGCTGACGGTGACGCCGCCGATGTTGACGGGCCTGAGCATAGCGATGGGCGTGACCACGCCGGTGCGCCCAACGCTGGGCACGATGCTGAGAACCTCGCTGACCTCCTTGCGGGGCTGGAACTTCATAGCGTAGGCCCAGCGGGGGTGATGAGCGGTGGTGCCGAGCTGCTCCCTGATGGTCAGGTCTTGGAGGTTCACGACTACGCCGTCGACTTCGTACCAGAGCTCGTCGCGTCCCTCCACCATCTTGTCGAAGTAGGCGAGGATGCCCTCCACGTCGTCGGCCACGCCGTTATCGGGGTTGATGGGGAGACCCCACTGCGCCATGGCCTGCAGTAGTTCGGATTGTGTGGCCATGTCGGCGCCTGCCAACACGTCGTAGCAGTAGAGGGTGAGGGGTCTGGAGGCCGTAAGGCTGGGGTCGAGCTGGCGTACGCTGCCGGCCGCGGCGTTTCGCGGGTTGGCGAACGGCTGTTTACCCTGGTTGATGAGTTCGGCGTTGACGTCGTCGAACGCGTTGATGGGCAGGAAGATCTCGCCTCTTATAGCTACGAGCGGCGGCACGGCGCGTTCTGCGCTGCGGAGCCTGAGGGGCACGGCGCGGATGGTGCGCACGTTGGCTGTGATGACCTCACCCTCTTCCCCATCGCCGCGGGTGACGGCCCGCACTAGTAGGCCGTCCTCGTAGACAAGCTCCACGCTTAGGCCGTCGATCTTCGGTTCAAGTGAGTAACTGACCTCGGCTTGTGGATCGACAGCTGCCACGGCGCGCCGCAAGCGTTGGTCGAACGCCCGCAGGTCTTCTTCACGCGGGCTGGAGTCGAGGCTGAGCATGGGCCGCAGGTGCCGCGCCGTCTCGAACCCCTCTAGTGGTGCGCCGCCCACACGCTGCGAGGGCGAGTCGGGCGTTACCAACTCTGGGTTGGCCTCTTCCAGTGCGCGAAGGTGGCGCATGAGGTCGTCGTACTCGGCGTCGGAGACCTCCGGGGCGTCGAGCACGTGATAGCGGTAGTTGTGGTGGTGGAGCTGTTCGCGCAACTGGTTGATCTGGTTTGCGACGTCTTGCGGCTTGCTCATGCTGTCATCCTACGCGTAGCGCACGCGGAGTTCAGGGTCCGGGTCGCTTGTGGCCCGCACCTATATATAGGTTTGTTGTTTGCGGTTACTGGATCTGCAGTTACCGGGCCTGGAGTTACCGGGCCTGGAGTTACCGGTGCGCGATGTCGCGCTGCGCGTTCTCGAGCCAGGCGGGCCGCAGGGTTTGCTCTAACGGCGTTTGCTCCAGCGGCGCCTGCGCCTGCTTGGCTACGACGGGCAACGGGGCGGGACGCGCCCGACGACCACCGCGACCAGGTACCGCTTGTGGCAAGGGCAGGCCGCCCTGACCATTGCCGCGCACCACGCGCAGGGAGCGGCGCTCGAACCAGCCTTCTATAAGGTCGTGAACCGCGACCAGGAGGGCAGTTACGAGACCGAGGCCTGCGAAGAAGAGTGTGATGGTGAGCGCCGTGATTGCCATGTGCACACCATACCTTAGTTAATAAGGTAGCGATGTGAGGCGAGCCACATGCGGCTCCTGTTGTGACTCGTAACACCGCTATAGCGTAGAGGGTTCGCTTGAGCTTCACAGCGCATGCCATATCAATAGCCCACACTCCCTAGGCTGGAGCCGACCTCCGTCACCTACTGCCGCACCCAGGTCGTAGACTCGCCTCACACTTCGCCTGAGGGGGTCCAATGCGCCGCTCCACTTCCGTCGTCTCAGATCGCCTGGCGGGTCGCCGTGTACGAGACTCGTTCGCGGTCGAGAACCGCCTGGGTCACCGCGTAGTCACGCTCCCGGGCTTGGCAACGCAACTCGCCGGCGGCTTCGCGGGGAGCATCCCTGCCTCTCACATCAAGAAGGCGCT
>CAZFFG010000003.1:0-25697 GCA_964518275.1 uncultured bacterium
CCATCAAGGCCGACGGCACGCTCGAGGCGCTCGTCGTCAAGTGGTTCAGCGAACCGATGGACGAGTGAGTAGAGGGAACCGCTAAGTAACGTGCAGGACCGCCGTAACGTCGTCTACTTCGCCCGGGAGCTCATGTGAGCTCCCGGCCTCGCAGCCCTCGTCGCGGCGGTCCTCTCCGCAACATCCGGCCCAGCTATCTGATCCTCCTGACGGCGGTCCCGTTCGTCGTCTACCTATTCGTTAGCAACTCTCGTTATCAGGCCGCGCTGCAGTTCCTGCTGCCCGGCATCGGCACCACCGCGCTCGTGGCGGTGGTCGCTTACGTTGCGGCCTCCGCGCTCGGCCTTATCCTCGCCGGGCTGCAGATGCTGAAGATGGGCGACAACACGGTCAGGAACTTCCTGATCGGCAGCCTCGTGCTGGCAGCTGGCGCGGCCTTCCTGTTCACCAGACCCCACCTCGAGTACAGCCTCGTGGGCGAGGGCGGCGGCCGCGTGGCCATCATCCAGGGCACACCCGCGTCCGCCAGCGAACGCGTGCGCGCCGGCGACTACGAGGGCTCCGTCGGCGCCATGCAGGTGCGCGCGGTGGTCGACACCGCCGCCGCGCTGGAGCGTCTGGAGTCGGGCGTGGTCAGCGCCGCGTTCATCCCTACCGATGAGGTGCCGCCGGGCCTACCCGTGATCTACGAGACCTCTTTCCTCTCACCTAACCTGCAGCGGCCCGCCATGCTCCTAGCGGTGCTCGGATTCTTCGGTTTGGCGCTAACGTTCGCCGCCTCGCAGAGCGGTAGTCACCCGCTGCGGCTGGTGGCCGAGCTGTACGTAGACGTGCTGCGCGGCATCCCCATGCTGGTTGTCATCCTCTACGTGGGCTTCCCCCTGCAGGGCGCCATCCGCGACGCCACCGGCGGTTTCATCGACATGTCGCGGCTCACCCGCGGCATCGTGGGCATATCGCTCGGTTACGCGGCTTACATGGCCGAGATCTTCCGGGCCGGCATCGAGGCCATCGGCAAGGGCCAGACGGAAGCCGCCCGCAGTCTGGGCCTCTCTAACTGGCAGACGGCCCGCCACGTGATCCTGCCGCAAGCGCTGCGCATCGTGGTGCCGCCCCTCGGTAACGAGTTCATCGCCATGCTGAAGGACACCTCGCTCCTGTCGGTGCTGAGCGTGCGCGACATCACGCAACGCGCCCGCGAGTTCCAAGCTGCCAACTTCGAGGTCTTCCCCCCGTTCAACACCGTGGCCATCTTGTACATCGTCCTCACGCTCATGGCGTCCTCGCTAGCCAAGACCGTGGAGCGGCGCACCTCATGGAACCGCTGACGAGCCTGCGCCGTAACCTGAGGGAATGACCAGCGCCCCAAGTAGCAACACGACCGCCGCCCATCGCCCCTCTGAGGAACCGGCCGCCGTCATCGACCTCGCCGCCATTGGCCATAACCTCGGTGTGGTGCGCGGCCTCGTGGCGCCAGGCACGATGGTGCTGGCTGCAGTGAAGGCCAACGCTTACGGCCACGGGCTCGTGCCGGTGGCGCGCTACCTGGAGGGCGCGGGCGTGGATTGGTTCGGCGTGGCCACGCCCGGTGAGGCGCTGGCCCTGCGCGAGGCGGGGGTCAGCGCGGGCGTGCTGCTACTGGGGCCGGTGCGAAATGCCGACGTGGTACGCCAGCTGGCCGCCGCTGAGGTCAGCGTCACCGTCACCGACGAAGCGTCCGTTGCGGCGCTGGAAGCGGCTCGACCCGACCGCTTGTCCGTGCAGCTCAACGTCGACACGGGCATGGCGCGCCTGGGGGTGCCAGCCTCGCGGGCTGCGGACGTGGCCACCAGCGTGGCGCGCTCCTCCCGCTTGGAACTGGACGGCGTGTGGACGCACTTCGCCGATTCCGACTCCACCGACCCCAGTTTCACCCTGCTGCAGCTGGAGCGCTTCCATGCGGCCCTTGCCGCGCTAGCCGCGGCCGGGGTGGAGCCGCCCCTCGTGCACGCCGCCAACTCGGCCGCCATCGTGGCTCACCCTCAGTCGCATCTCTCCATGGTGCGCGCGGGCATCGTGCTGTACGGCCATCACGCCTCCCCACACGTGGCAGGGCTCTCCCCCCAGCTCCGCCAGGCCATGCGCTTCGAGGCGCCCGTCACGTTCGTGAAACGCGTTGAGGCCGGCACGCCCGTCTCGTACGGCGGCCTGTGGCGAGCCTCGGCAGACACCACCATCGCCACCGTGCGCGTGGGTTACGCCGACGGCTACCCGCGCCAGCTCACGGGCAACGGCTGGGTGAGCCTCCGCGGCGAGCGCTGCCCAGTGGTGGGGCGCGTGTGCATGGATCAGCTGATGATCGACGTGAGCGCCGTCCCGACGGTGGTGCCCGGCGAGCGCGTGATCCTGTGGGGCGAAGGGGGCCCTAACGCGGAAGCGCTGGCGAACTCCTTCGGTACGGTGAGCTACGAACTGCTAACTGGCGTGGGGCAGCGCGTGCCGCGCGTGTACTTGAACGGCTGAGCCTACCGAGCGTCGCTAGCTTGGCGAGCCCCGCACCCACGAGTGCGAGGCTGCGAGATCGGTTCTCAGGCCTCGGCGCGCTGCGCCATGGAGGGGTCGGTACCGCTGCCGTCCGGGGCGGCGTCCGCGAACGGCTCAGGCTCGGCCTCCACCTCGGGACTGGCGAGCACGGACTGCACGCGCCGCTCGTCGCCGCTCTGCACCGTGAAGCGCACGCCTTGGAAGAGCACCGACTCGCCGGGCTGCGGGATGCGGTCGAGCTCACCGATGAGGAACCCGGCCACCGTGTCGTAGTCGCCGTCTTCGTCGAAATCGAGCGCTAACGCGCTAGCCACGTTCTCCACGTGGGCGGTGCCCTGCAGCAGGAAGCTGCCGTCGCCCAATGGCACGATCTCGTCGACCTCGTCCTCGTCGGTCTCGTCGTAGATCTCGCCCGTGATCTCTTCGATGATGTCTTCGAGGGTGATGACGCCGGCGGTACCGCCGAACTCGTCGACCACGATGGCCAGGTGGTTCTTGCGCATGCGCATGTCGCGCAGGAGGCTGAGGACCGAGAGCGTTTCGGGCACGTACTGCGCGGGCGTGGCGATGTCGGCCACGCGCGTGGTGGTGATGGCGTCGGACAGGCCCAGGAACTGCAGCAGGTCGCGGGCGTAGACCACGCCCTTGATGTCGTCGATGTTGTCGCCGTACACGGGCAGGCGGCTGTAGCCGTGGGTGGTCACTAGCGCCTGCAGGTCGGCGAGGCTCGCCTCGTCGCGCACGGCGATGACGTCTACCCGCGGCGTCATGACCTCGCGTACCACCGTCTCTTCCAAGTCGATGACCCCGCGGATCATCTCCTGCTCCGACGGTTCGATAGCGCCGGACTCCTCCGCCGAGCGGAGCATCATGCGCAGCTCGTCGGACGACATGAGCGTATCGGTGGTGGGTTGCAGCCTGAGGAGCTTGAGCACCCGCCCCGTGACCCACGTGAAGGCCATGCCTAGCGGGTACATGACGGCGGAGAGGAAGTACACGGGCCGGATGACGGCGCGGGAGACCGCGACGGGATGGTGCGCCGCTATGGACTTAGGTGTGATCTCGCCGAACAGGAGGATGAACAGTGCCGATATGGCTGCGGCGATGCAGACGGCCAGCGCCACGTTGGCGCCCCGCTCCATAGCGATCTGCAGGGTGAGGAGGGTGACGAGGGCGGTGAACGCCACGTTGACCACGTTGTTGGCGATGAGCAGGGTGGTAACGAAGCGCGCCGGGTTGCGCTCTAGCGCCTCGAAGGCCGCGCTGCTGACACTGCCCTCCTCGCGGAGCTCGCGGATCTTCCAGGTGCCGATGGCCGTGAGCGCGGTCTGCGAGCCGGACATGAAGGCCGACAGCAGCAGTAGCGCCACGAGCACGACCACCTGCAGGGCGCCGATTCCGGCCGCAGTAGGTACAGCCACCTGCGCGAAGGCAAGGCTGGTAACGATGAGTGGGATTGTGAGTAGGGGGGCGACGCGCGAGGGGCGTCGCGATCGTTCCGGAGGTTTGTCTTCCATCAGTTGGGAGGATTGTAGCACAGCCCCTCAGTTCTGTAAGCAGTCCATAGTGCATGAGCAGAACCGCGTTGGTAACGGCACGAACCTACTCCCCACCGGCAGAACACGGCACTTGGCGGCCCCCGCATACGGGAGAGGATATGCTCGCCTACCGAGATGGCAGACCCCAGCATGAAAGACGCTCCCACCGCCGCCACCCCCGGCTACTACGTGGCGGTGGCCGGCAACATCGGCTCTGGCAAGTCGAGCCTCACGCGCGTCCTGTCGCAACGCTTCCACCTCTCCCCCGTCTACGAGGCGGTGGACGAGAACCCGTACCTCGAAGACTTCTACGCCGACATGCCGCGCTTCGCTTTCCATTCGCAGATCTTCTTCCTAGCGGCACGCTTGAAGCAGCACCTGCGGGAGGTGAACCCGGGGCGACGGGTGGTGCAGGACCGCACCGTGTACGAGGACGCCGCCATCTTCGCGCGGCTGCTGCACGAGGACGGCATCATGGACGATCGAGATCACGCTTCCTACACCACGCTCTACCACGCCGTCTCCGCCGCCCTCAGGCCGCCCGACCTGCTCATCTACCTGCGGGCTAACCTGCCGACGCTGAAGCGCCACATCGCCCAGCGGGGCCGCAGCTACGAGGCCGACATCGACGACGGTTACCTCCTACGCCTAGGCGAGCTGTACGAGCGGTGGATCGAGGACTACTCGCTCTCGCCGGTGGTGGTTGTGCCAGCGGACGACCTTGATTTCGTGAACAACGATCACGACCTCAAGCGGGTCCTCGACCTGCTGGAGCGCAACGGGCTCACCGCCCCGGTGATGGGTTGAGTTAGCGCCATGGCCGACACAGCGCAAGGCTTCACCCCCACGCCCATGCAACTTGGCGAGTTGCTGGCAGACGCCGTGCGCGCGGCGCCGGAACTGTTCGACGCCACCACCATGCCGGAAGCCGCCACCCGCCGCTTGTTCCAGATAACGGGCGTGGCGCAAGACCACCGGCGCGTGCGGACGGGCAACCTGTTCGTGGCCCGGCAGGGCGCGAAGTTCGACGCGCACGACCACCTGGCGGAAGCCGTAGTGGCGGGGGCCGTGGCGCTGGTGGGCGAGCGCCCCCAGGCCGAGCTCGGTGCGCTAGGAGCGCCGTACGTGCGCGTGACCGACGCTCGCGCCGCTCTCCCCCACCTAGCTGCCGCCTTCTACCGACACCCAAGCGAAGCCATGCGCGTGGTCGGCGTGACGGGCACGGACGGCAAGACCACCACGAGCTACCTGACGCACTGGTTGCTTACAGGCAGCTTCCGGGCGGCGCTCTCCAGCACGGCGGGCGTTTACTTAGGCGAACACGAACTGCCACCGGGCGAGGGACACTTCACCACCCCGGAGGCCACCGAGGTGCAGGCGCTGCTGGCGCGCTTCCTAGCGGGCGGCGCCACCCACACGGTGCTGGAATCGAGCTCGCACGGTTTCGCGCTCAATCGGCTCGACGCGGTTAGTTACGCCGTGGGCGTGTTCACCAACCTGGCTTCCGAGCACATGGATTTCCACGGCACCCCCGACGCGTACGCCGAGGCCAAGGCCACGCTCATGCGGCGTGCGCCACTGGCGGTGCTCAACCGCGACGACGCCGCCTACGCCCGCTTCCGCGAGGCGGCCGCGGGCGCCGTGATGACTTATGGCGAGCACGAGGAAGCCGACGTGCGCCTGCTGAAGGTTGAGCCCCACGCCGGCTCCCTGCAGCTGCGGCTCGATGTTCACGGTGAGAAGCTCCACGCCTCTCTGCCGATGGTGGGGCTGTACAACGCGCATAACGCCGCCGCCGCTATCGCCGTGGCGCAGAACGAGGGCGTGCCGCTGGCGCAGTTGGTCGAGCGCTTAGCCAGCTTCCCCGGTGTACCGGGGCGCATGCAGCTGGTGTGGGCTGACCCCACGGTGATCGTGGACTTCGCTCACACGCCGCCCGCGCTGGCCAAGGCCCTGGCCGCGGTACGCAGGCCAGGGGGTCGCCTGATAGTGGTGGTGGGCTCGGCCGGCGAGCGCGACGCCAACAAGCGCTCTAAGCTCGGCGAAACCGCCGTTCAGGGCGCCGATCACGCCATCTTCACGGAGGAAGACAGCCGTTCCGAGAGCGTAGACGCCATCCTCGAGGAGATGACCCGGGGCGCGCTGATGGCCGGGGCAACGGAGGGCACCGACTTCGTCAGGCAACCAGACCGCACGCTCGCCATCGAGCAGGCCGTGAACCTGGCTCAGCCGGGCGACGTGGTGCTGCTAGCCGGCA
The DNA here is from genome assembly GCA_964518275.1 of uncultured bacterium. GTDB lineage: Bacteria > Deinococcota > Deinococci > Deinococcales > Trueperaceae > JAAYYF01. Next base: position 6,319 of record CAZFFG010000003.1, read on the forward strand.
AGGGTCACGAGCGCACCCTGGAGCGCGCTCACGAGACGCTGCCGTGGGACGAGGTGGCGGTAGCCCGCCGCGCTCTAGGCTCGCGCTGAGCGGCGGCCGAAGCTTCGCTCCCGCACGCACCTTCACGCGCGTTGCCGTAGCATGGCTGTGTGACACGAACTAGCGGCACAATCCGCGCCGTCGACATGATCCTCGCCAAGCGCCACGGCCAGGAGCACACGGCGGAGGAACTCACCCGTTTCCTAGACGCCTACGTAGCGGGCGAGGTTCCCGACTACCAGGTGGCGGCGTGGCTCATGGCGGTCTGCTGGCGCGGCATGACGAACGCGGAGACCGCAGCGCTGACCACGGCCATGGCGCGCTCCGGCGAGGTCCTCGACCTGGCCGACCTCCCCAACACCGTCGACAAGCACTCCACCGGCGGGGTGGGCGATAAGACCACCCTGGTGCTGGCGCCGCTGCTGTCCGCCATGGGCGGCACCGTGGCCAAGATGAGCGGCCGTGGCCTCGGGCACACTGGCGGGACGGTCGATAAGCTCGAGAGCATCCCCGGCTTCCGCTCCAGCCTGTCGGAGGAGGAGTTCCTAGCGCAGGCCAGGCGCGTAGGGGTGGTCGTCACCGGTCAATCCAAGGACCTGGCTCCCGCCGACGGTCTGCTGTACGCCCTGCGCGACGCCACCGGCACGGTGGAGTCGCTGCCGCTGATAGCCAGTAGCATCATGAGCAAGAAGCTGGCGGGCGGAGCGCACGCCATGGTCCTCGACGTGAAGGTGGGCTCGGGCGCCTTCATGAAGACGGTGGACGAGGCGCGGGCGCTGGCGGAGGCCATGGTGGCCATCGGTCAGCACGCCGGGCGTGAGGTGCGCGCCATCCTCTCCGGCATGTCGGAACCGCTCGGTTTCATGGTGGGGAACGCGCTGGAGGTCGACGAGGCGGTGCGCTGCCTGCGCGGCGAGGGTCCCGCCGACCTGCTCGAGCTGAGCCTCACGCTGGCGGGCGAGGTGCTCGCCGCCGCGGGCCTGCCGAGCGGCCGCGAGCGGTTGCAGGACGCCATCGGCAGCGGCCGCGCTTACGCCAAGCTCGAGGAGTGGGTGGCGGCGCAGGGCGGAAACGTGAACGCCCTCGGGCGCTTGGAGCACGCGCCGGACAGGTGGGAGCTGCGCGCCACGCGCCCCGGCGTTCTGGCCCGGATAGATGCGCTGAAGGTCGGTCAGGCCGCCGGTGTGCTGGGCGGCGGCCGAAGCCGCAAGGACGACAGCATAGACATGGGCGTGGGCGTTGAGCTGCACGCCAAGGTCGGTGACCCCGTGGCAGCGGCCGAGACCGTAGCCACCGTGTACCACCGCGCCGGCCGCGGCCTGGAGAGCGCCCAGGCGCTCCTGAGCGCAGCTGTACAGATCGCCGACGAGGCACCCGCGCCACCGCTAGTTATCGAGGTGGGGATAGGCGGTTAGTACCGACCGCCGGGCCGCGGCCGAGCCGCTAGAGCCGGTACCCGAGCATGTTCCAAACGCCCATCTCCACCATGAAGACCAGTACCGCCAGCACGGCCACGGTGGCCACCACCAGGTAGCTCCTCGGCCACCAGGCGCCGCGCCAGGCGCGCCACAGCACCACCACGCCCGCAACGACCAGTAGCGCCGCCAGGTTCACGAGGGTCAGGGTGACCAGCAGCCCCGGGGTAGCCCCGAACACCACGGAGAACGGGTCGCCCACCAGCACCGCCATCGCCACAACGCCAACGGTTGGCCCCGCCGCCGCCGCGATCAGTAGCCAGTGAGCCGCGCGCGACCTGCGGGGTCGGCGGAAGAGCATGATCACCAACGCGGCAAGCGAGACGATGAGGCCCCCGCCAATGGCCACCAGATGAAGCACGGGCTGTTCCAGGGGGCCGGCGCGGTGGAACACCAGCGACGGGTTCGGGTGGAAGGTGGTAACCGCGCCGTTCGCGCCGCGAGTGAAGAAGAGCTTCAGGTCCGTGTCTAGGTCAACGAAGACGTCGTCGCCCTGTGGCACCAGCAGCATGGGCTCAGGACCCAGCAGCGGCGGGAGGGCGAGCCCACCGTCCGCGGCCTTGATGGTCACGAAGCCCAGCAGCCGACCCAGCTTGCCGATGGTGGAGGTGGAGTAGCGGTTGAGCAGGTAGGTGCCCGTGTACTCGCCCAGATCGACTCCGGTCGCGGCGACCGGCAGTTCCACCGGATGGAAGCGGTCGAGGTACCTCTCCCACAGCACGGCCCTCAGCACCTGCCCGCCCGGCGCGTTCGTAGCCAGGAAGACGCCCTCGCCGCGCGCCGGGATGAGCGCCATGAGGGCGTGGGCCTCGTTGGTATCGCCCTCGTGCGTGAGGATGCTGTGCCCGTGGCGTTCGCTCTGCCACCAACCCGCCGCCATGCCGGGCATGTCGGCGCGCGCCTGGTGAAGTGGCGCCTGCATGGCCTGAGCCGTGCCTTCAGCTAGCACGCCCGGCGCCTCGCCTAGGTGGAGCCGCATGAAGGCCGCCGCGTCGTTGGCGCTCATGTGCAGGCCCCCGGCCGGCGCCAGCGGCACGAACTCGGGACCTGGCCAACGGTACTCCCCGCCCTCATGCAGGTAGCCGCGCGCCGTGGGTTCAGCCAGCACCGACTGGGCTGGCTGGACGAACGTGCTGTTGGTCATGCCTAGCGGCGCCAGGAGGCTGCGCTCCACCGCCAGCGCGAACGGTTCGCCCGTCACGACCTCCACCAGGTAACCGGCGAGGGCCGCCCCGTAGTTCGAGTAGGCGGCCTCCTCGCCTGGCGGCCTCACCCGGTTAGGGAGGTGGCGCTCGAGCAGCTCGCCGAGAGGCAGGAGAGCGGCCTCCTCCCGCGCCAGTAGACCGACCACCGGCAGGTCCTCGAAACCCGCCGTGTGGGTCAGCAGGTGGCGGGGCGTGATGGGCGTCCCGAAGGCCGGCGGCACCTGGAACGACGTGAGGTAATCGTTCACGTCAGCGTCGAGCCGGATGGTCCCCAGGTCGACCTGCTGCATGAGCGCCGTGAAGGTGAGCATCTTGGAAACAGACCCCGTCTGGAACGGCGTATCTGCGCTGGCCGCGAGGTACGGATCGAGCCGCGCGGCGCCGTACCCGGCGGCGTGCTGCAGCTCACCCCCCACGACGACGCTAACCACCACGCCTGGTACGCGGTGCTCCTCCATGAGCGGTGGGAGTTCACGCGCGAAGAACTCTTCCAGTTCCGTGGCTGTGGGTCCGTGTGCGGCGGGCGCTGTGACCTGAGGAGCCGGCGCCAGACCGGGCGTCTCCACTTGTGCCCAGCCGAGCCCCGCCACTGAAGGTAGGCCCGCCGAGGCCAGGGCCACCACGAGGATCCGGACCTAGGCGCGCAGCATGCCCGCCGAGAGACGCAGCGCAGTCAGGCAGGCACGCGATCGCACCCGCCGGTGCCGGGCGGCGCCGAGGAATAGGCCGTTCACTTCCGTCTCCGTTTCTACGAGGGGTTTCGCCGGTGGCCGGCGGTCAGGCGACAAGACATGCGGGAAGACGGCTGGAGCGACGGAAGCCCCAACCAAGCTTAGAGCGTAACCACCGCCCTACCCAACTTGTACCGCCCTCGGCGCCCGGCGACCTAGGGACAACGGTACTTGGCCACCTGCTCGCTCGCGAAAGTGTTCACTCGCCTTGACACGCCCCGTCTTGGGGGGCTACACTCAACTTTGTGTCTGAACGACGCGGGGTGGAGCAGTCTGGTAGCTCGTCGGGCTCATAACCCGAAGGTCACAGGTTCAAATCCTGTCCCCGCAACCAACCGCAAACGAGGTCCCCGGAGCGAGCGCTCCGGGGACCTCGTTTAGTGCGCCTCCAGTTGAGCGCTGCGCCCAGAACGCACTTGGCCGAAGCGGCGGGATACGATGCACGTCTTGAGAACTATGGGAACCGCATGACACCACCCCCACGAACCGCCGCACCTCGCCTACCCGCCAGCCAGCGCAAGCTCTCGCCGCTCAGTCTCCTAGCGGTGGTGGGTGCGCTCATGACCATGTCGGCGCTGGCCACCGACATCATGCTGCCCGCCTTCCCAGCCATGGCCGGCGCCTTCGGCGTGGACGAGGCCACCATCCAGCAGGTGGTGAGCGTGTTCATGATCGGGTACGCCCTGCCGCAACTGCTCATCGGCTCGCTGGCCGACAGGTTCGGGCGCCGCAGCGTGCTCCTCGGAGGCCTCGCCGTCTACTTCCTGGGTTCAGTCGTCTGCCTCATGGCGCCCAGCCTGAGCATGCTCCTCGTGGGCCGTTTCGTTCAGGGCCTCGGCTGCGCCACCGGACCCATCCTGTCGCGCGCTGTGCTGCGCGACCTCTACAGCGGCGCCCAGCTGGCCCGCATGATGTCGTACGCCATGATCGTCTTCTCGGCCGCGCCACTCTTGGCGCCTTCTATCGGCGCGCTCATGCTGCGGGTCTGGTCGTGGGAGTCCACCTTCGTGTTCCTGCTGTTGGTGGCGGTGGCGCTCACGGTGCTGGTCCTCTTCGTACTGCCGGAGACCCTCCCGCAGCCCGATCCGGACGCGTTCAAGCTCCCCAGCGTGTGGCGCAACGTGCGAGCCGTTCTAGCCGACCCGCGCTCCGGCTGGTCGGTGGCCTTCCTCACGTTCGTGTACGGCGGCCTCATGGCCTATCTGCTGGCCTCCCCCAGCATCTACATCAGCCACTTCGGCCTCGGCCCGGAAGGCTTCGCGCTCGTGTTCGCACTGGTGGCCACCACCAGCCTCTTCACGCAGCCGATCAACGCACGTCTGCTGAGGCGCTACGAGCCCCAGCAGATCGCCGGCGTGGCGCTCCCCGGCTACCTCGTGGCTGGTGTGGTGCTGCTCGGGCTCTCGCTAGCGGGCGTGCTCACGCTGCCGCTGTTCGTGCTTTGCATGATCCTCTTCTTCGTATCGTTCTCGTTCGTGATGGGCAACGGCACCACCATGCTGCTCGACCCTCACAAGACCCGTGCCGGTATCGCCTCCGGGCTCATGGGGTTCCTGCAACTGGCCATAGGCACCGGCTTGGGCTCGCTCATCGCCCACTTCGCCACCGGCGCGCCCGGGCCGCTAGCGGTGGGCTTCATCGTGCTGGGCGTGCTCGCCTGGCCGGCGTTCCACCTGGCGCTCCGGCGGCGTGAGCCCGCCGACGAGCGGCTAACATGAGGCACGTGTCCGGCGCCTAACCGCCTGAACACGAGCTCCACCGCGCCCCCGACCGCTTTCGCCGGTGGCGTCTAGACCCACGAGAGGATGACCCGAGGGTGACCGAAACGCCCCAAGACAACGAGAACCTGCTGCTCGGCGCCGATGCGGACGGGAGCACCCGTTCCGGCTTCGTGGCCATAGTGGGCAAGCCCAACGTGGGCAAGTCCACGCTGCTCAACACCATGCTCGGCGTGAAGGTGGCGCCCATCACCCCCAAGCCGCAGACCACCCGGCGCGGTGTGCGCGGCGTGTACACGCAGGACGACCGCCAGCTCGTGTTCGTAGACACGCCGGGCTTCCACCGGGGTCGCAAGTCGGCCCTTGATCAGGCTATGCACCGCGCCGTGCGCGACGCCGTGGAGGACGTGGACGCCGTGCTGTGGGTCGTGGACCTGCGGCGCCCGCCCAACGACGAAGACAAGCAGGTAGCGCGCCTAGTGAGCAACCTGCGCGATACGCCGGTGATCCTGGTGGGCAACAAGGTCGACGCCGCCAAGTACCCGGAGGAGGCACTGCAGCTCTACAAGGACCTCGCCCCCGGGGTGGAGCGCTCACTGGTCATCTCGGCCTTGAATGACCCCGAGGCCGTGTACGCCCTCCGCGACGACCTCATGGACAGGCTCCAGGAGGGCCCGTTCTTCTTCCCCTCCGACATCCGCTCCGACCAGACTCGCGAGGAGTGGGCCGCCGAGCTCATCCGCGAGGCAGCCATGATCCACCTCCGCGAGGAGCTGCCGTACAGCGTGGCCGTGCAAGTGGTGGAGTGGACGGAGCCTGAGGAGGAGGGCCGCCCCGTGGTGATCGCGGCCGAGATCTGGGTGGAGAAGAGCGGCCACCGGCGCATCGTCATCGGTAAGGGCGGCGCCATGATCCGCGAGATAGGCAAGATGGCGCGTAAGCAGCTCGAGGTGTTCATGCAGGAGCAGCTCTACCTGGAGCTCGAGGTGGTGGTGCGCTCCGCTTGGCGCGAAGATCGCGAAGCGCTGCGCGAGCTGGGTTACGAACCGTGAGCATCGCTGGCCGCTGGCGCGCCTTGTCGCGCCTGCCCGCTCCGCGCGGGCGTGACGCCATGCCCGGCGTGTACCAGGTAGCCGACGCCGAAAAGCAGATCATCTACATAGGCCAGTCGGCCACGGACGTGCCGAACCGGCTGCGGCAGCACCTGTCGCGCGCCGGTTGCGTTGCCGAGGCCGCCAGGTACTGGCGTTACGAGTACAGCCGTGTGCCGCAGGCGCGGGAGGCAGAGCTGTTGGCGGCGTACGAGGCCGAGCACGGCCACCTCCCGCCCTGCAACACCGCTCGGCCCCTGGTGCGCGACGCGAGGAGGCGTGCCACGGAACTGTTCGGCTCGACCACTGTGACGGATCCCTGAAGCGCCCGCTCCACAGCGTCCTAGAGTGAAAACGCTGACTTGTGGGCCCGTTTTTACCGTGTTATAACCGGGCAGGCGAGGAGTTAGTACTTCTTCTCAGAATTCGGTTTGGAGGATTACAATGCGCAAGTTCCTGATCACTCTGCTGGCCATCGCTACCCTGGGTGCCGGCTCCGCCTTCGCTCAGTCCGGTATGTGGGCTGGCGTTTCCACTGGTTACCCCTTCGGTGTCGCGGTTCACTTCGGCATGGAAGACCTGCTCTCTCCCGGTCTCGACCTGCGCGTGAGCGCTACCGGCCAGTTCTCCGGCGGCGGCATCACTGGCTTCAACTACAGCACCTTCGGCGTGATGCTTGAAGGCGACGTCCTCTACGGCCTCGACCTCGGCGCCGACCCCAGCCTGAACGCCTACGTGGGTGGCGGCCTCGGCCTCGGCTTCCTCAACGTTTCTGGTACGGGCTACTCCTCCAGCAGCCTGCTGTGGAACGTCCACGGCCTCTTCGGCGCTGAGTACCTCTTCACCCCGCAGTGGGGCCTCTTCGGCGAAGTCCACCTCGGCTTCGGCGGCGGCTCGTTCACGTACCTAGACACTACCGTCAACGTCGGCGGCTTCGCGCCTGCCCTCCGCATCGGTGGCAACTACCACTTCTAAGCTGAACTTCGCATTACATGAGGCGGGCCGCGCAGTTGCGCGGCCCGCCTTCTTGGTGCTGCCAGGCACCCAGCCACCAGGCTCTGGAGCAGAAAACGCTGATCCGCGTTGACCGGCTAAGTGCATCCACACTTAGGGTAGGGCGCGCACGTCAGTACTATCTGGAAGTGGCTCACCTGTGCGCTTCTCATCTAACCCCTGAATTGGTTCGTCACACTACGCTTAGCGCGCCGTCTGAAGCCAGCCGCGAGCCTGGCCTGCGTCCGGCGAGCCAAGGCCGGACTGCGGAGGGGTAAGTCCGGATCGTAGGACTCTGAACTGGAGGGTTCAAATGCGGAAGGTTCTGATCGCTCTCATCACCATCATCACCCTCAGCGCCGGCACAGCCTTCGCACAGAACGGCTACTGGGCCGGCATCAGCGGCGGCTGGCCGGGCGTGGCCGTGCACTTCGGCCTCGAGGACGTGACGCCCAACCTGTCGGTGCGCATCAACGCCGGTTACGCCTACGGCGGCGCCACGGGCTTCGCGCTCGGCATCGACGGCCTTTACGACCTGCCCGTCAACACGGGCGCGGCGCCCATCGACGTGTACCTCGGGCCCGGTATCGGCGTTGGCGTAGGCCGCGGTTTCGCTTTCGCCGTCAACCTCGTGCTGGGCGGGGAGTTCCGCCTCGTCGATGCAGGACTGCCGCAGGCTGGCGTTTTCCTCGAAGTCGGCCCGTCCATCGGCGTGCTGCCTAGCTTCAGCCCCAACATCATCGGGCGGTTGGGTTTCAACTACCACTTCTAAGCCAAGCAGTAACCCGCTAAACACGGCCGCCCCGAGAATCCCTACTCGGGGCGGCTTCTTACTTGCGCCTGCTTTGTCTGCCGCTCGCCGCGACCCAATCGCCGGCCAGCCCCGGAGACCCTCACCCCACCAGGTACAGCAGCTCCATGATCGCGCCTGGTATATCGGCGGCCTTCAACCCGCGCTTCTTGATGCTGAAGCCGGGCGGGTAGGTGGTGGGCTCCACCGAGAACGCAAGGCCCTTCACGCGCTTGGCGTCGTAATCGAGGGTCTCCAGCGCCGCGTCGAAGCTGAGCTGCACGTCGGTCATGTGCTCCTTGATGGTGGCGACCCCTTTAGAGCTCGCTAGGAGGCGCAACCGAGCCAGGTCTACGAACGCCTTCACCTCGGGTGGGAACGGCCCATACGCCTCGCGCATCTCGCGGGCGATGTGGCTCACCTCCGCCAGGTTGATGGTCTCCGCCAGGCGGCCGTAGAAGTTGATGCGCACGTCGTCGTCCTGGATGTAGGTAGGGCTCAGGCGAGCGTCTACGCCCAAGTCCACCGTCACCTGCGGCACCTGCTCCTTGCGCTGCTCGCCCTTCAGCTTGGCGATCTCCTCCGCCAGCATCTCCGTGTACACCTCTAAGCTCACGGCGCTCACGTGACCGTGCTGCTCGGGCCCCAGCAGGTTGCCCACGCCGCGGATCTCCATGTCCTTCTCGGCTAGCAGGTGACCGGAGCCCAGGTCGTTCAACTCGGCGATGGCGTACAGGCGCCTCTGCGCCTGCTCCGTGAGCCGGCCCGGGTAGAGCATGTACGCCCACGCCTCGGTCTGGCGCCGGCCCACGCGGCCGCGCAGCTGGTAGAGCTGCGCCAGGCCCAGCCGGTCGGCGCGCTCGATGACGAGCGTGTTGGCGCCGCTGATATCGAGCCCCGACTCCACGATGGTGGTGGAGAGGAGCACGTCGTAGGCGCCCTCCTCGAAGCCGATCATGATCTCCTCCAGCTCGCCCTCGTTCATCTGCCCGTGCGCCACGCCGATGCGCGCCTCGGGCACGAGCTGGTTCAGGGTACGCGCCCGCAGCCCGATGCTGCCGATGCGGTCGTGGATGTAGAACACCTTGCCACCGCGCTCCAGCTCGTGGAGGATGGCCTCGCGCACCACCATGGGGTCGTAAGGCTGCAGAACGGTCTGGATGGGCTTGCGGCCCTCGGGCGGCGTGCCTATCTGCGAAACGTCGCGCAGGCCCACCAGGCTCATGTACAGCGTGCGTGGGATGGGTGTGGCCGACAGCGAGAGCACGTCGAGGTTGGCCTTCAGGCCCTTGAGGCGCTCCTTCTGCCCCACCCCGAAGCGGTGCTCCTCGTCCACCACGAGTAGCCCTAGGTTCTTGTAGACGATGGCCTCGTTGAGGAGCCGGTGCGTGCCCACCACCACGTCGACCTTGCCCTCCTTGAGGCCCGTGAGGATGTCGCGCGCCTGCGCGTCGGTGGTGAAGCGTGAGAGCATCTCCACCCGCACGGGCAGGCCCGCGAAGCGCTCCTGGAACGTTAGGAAGTGCTGCCGGGCGAGCACCGTGGTGGGCACGAGAACGGCCACCTGGGCGCCGCTGCCGAGCGCGCGATGAGCGGCCCGGATGGCCACCTCCGTCTTGCCGAAGCCCACGTCGCCCGACACCAGCCGGTCCATGGGCACCGGCTTCTCCATGTCGGCCAGCACCTCGTCTACCGAACGGGCCTGGTCCGCGGTGAGCGTGTACGGGCAGTTCTTCTCTATCAGCTCGTCCCACTCTGGGTTGGGCGGGAAGGCGGTGCCCTCGCTCACCTGGCGCTGAGCGTAGGTCTTGATGAGCTCCGCGGCCAACAGCTCCGCGCTGGCGCGCGCCTTCTCCCGCGCCCGGGCCCACTCGTTCGTGCCGAGGGTGGAAAGCCGCGGCGGGTCGTCGGTGGTGCCCGGGTGGCGCCTGAGGAGCGGCAGCAGCTCCACGGGCAGGTAGAGCTTGCCCTCCCCCGCGTAGCGCAGGTTGAGGTAGTCGCGGGTCACACCCACCACCTGCCGCGCCTCCAGGCCTAGGAAGCGGCCGATGCCGTGGTCGGGGTGGATGAGGTAGTCGCCAACGGTGAGCTGCGAGGCGTCGGCCACGCGCTTGCCGCCCACGTGGCGCGGCTTGCGGTCGCCCTGGTAGCCGTACAGCAGCTCCTCGGTCACGACCACTTCCTTGCGGGCGTCGTCCTTGTAGCCGCCTAGCGTGTCGCGGGCCAGCACCAGCGACACCTGCCCCGGGTTGGGCATGACGCTGTTGCGCCAGTGCGACTCCACGGCGTCTATCACCTTCTCGCGCAGGTACCGGCCCGTGCGCTCGAACTTGAGGAGGAGCTGCACCGAGTAGCCGTCCTTGAGCCACATGTGCAGGTCGGCGGTGAAGTCGGAGAGCTTCCCGCGGTAGTAACCCAGCGCTTCCATAGGCGGCGCCTGATCAGCTGCCGTGAGGGGGTCACGGCCGAACGACACCGTGTGCCGGCTAGCCAGGTGCGTCCAGAGCCACTCGGCCGTGCTCTCGCTCACGTCGCTGGAGTACAGCTCTGGTGCGTCGAGGAACACCGTGCCGGGCAGCTTCTCCAGCAGGCGTGCCGTCCAGCCCTCGCGGTCGAGGTTCTCCAGCGTGCGCGGGGTGAGCAGGAACGACTCCTTCGCATCACCGTCGAGCGATATGGCGTCGAGCTCGTCGCCGAAGAACTCCAGCCGCACCGCGCCCTCGGGTTCCACGCCGTCCGCGAGCTCCCCGTCCGCCTCCTGGGTGTAGAGCACCACTGTGTCGCCACGCACCACGAAGCCGGGCGCCTCGTCGCGTTCGTAGCCGTACTCCACCAGGCGGGTGAGCAGGTCGTCACGGCGGTAATCGCGCCCCTTCACCAGCTGCAAGGCGTACGCCTCCGGCGCTTCCGGGAACGCCCGCAGCGCGTGCTGCAGGCTGACGACCACCTTCTCGCGGTTGTCGTGCCAGTCGCTGAGCCCCGGGTCGACGCTACGTAGCGCGCCGAACACGTTGGTGTCGGAGTAGAGCCCCAGGCGCGCTTCCGTGGTGAGGAGTACGGCGGGCCCAGGGTGCCTGGCGAACAGCGCCAGACGCGCAACGGAGGGCACGCCGAGCATGCGTACGGACGCTTGCGCTGCGGCGGAGCTTCCGGCGGCGGTGTGACTGGATACTTCTGCTGCTTCGGTGCTGCTCACGACTCGGCCTAACCTCCGGACCCCGGTGGCGCCGGGGTCATGACAGGCCCGGGCCCCGAACGGGCCGTTACTCTGGCTCGTCCTCAGCGGTTTCCGGGTGCTCGAGCGCCAGCCGGTACGCCTCGTTGCGAGGGGTGCCAAGCGCGCTCAACGCTTCACGGAGAAGCCTACCGCGCACGCCGGCTCCGGCCAGTAAAGTGGCCACCTCGGCGTGGCTTCCGGCATCGTCCTCCACCGCTTCGGCGGGCCCCACCACCAGCACGATCTCGCCTCTGGGAGCCCGTTCCTGGAAGTGCTGCACGAGTTCACCCAAGCTGCCCCTCACCGTCTGGTGGTGCAGCTTGCTGAGCTCGCGGCTCACGCTGGCGGGCCGTTCATGGCCGCACACCTCGGCGAGCTCACGAAGGGTGGCTAGCAAGCGAGTGGGCGCCTCGTACACGATGGAGGTGGCCGCTGCGGTCCTCAGTTGCTCCAGCCTCCTCTTGCGCTCCGCACCCTTGCGCGGCAGGAAGCCCTCGAAAGTGAACCGCGCCGTGGGCAGACCCGACTCCACGAGCGCGGGCACGAACGCGGTGGGGCCGGGCAGCACCTCCACCGCCACGCCCATCTCCAGCGCCAGACGCACGAGCTCGGCGCCCGGGTCGCTGATGCCAGGGGTGCCTGCGTCGGTGATGTAGGCCACGTGGTCGAAGCGTTCGAGGAGACCCCTCGCACGCTGGTCGATGGTGTGGGCGTCGAGGCGCTCGAGCCTAGCGTCGATGCCGTAGCGCTGCAGCAGCGTGCCGCTATGGCGCGTGTCCTCCGCCGCCACCACGTCAGCGGCGGCGAGCACCTCCAGGGCGCGCTGCGTTACGTCGGCTAGGTTGCCAACCGGGGTGGGAACCAAGGTGAGCCGTTTGCTGCCAGCTGTGTGGGTGCCCTCACGGGCGTTGCCAGCTGCGCTCAAGCCGGGCGGCTCAAACGCACGCGGTAGGCCGGCACCTTGGTGGTGCGCCGGACGCTCGAGCGCCGCAGCGCCGCAGTGAGGCTGGCGCGGATGAGCTCCGCTTCGCCGACCGTGACCGTGACCACCGCGCCCTCCGGAAGGCTCACGCCCTCCGACAGCTCGATCTTCCCTTCTCTAACGATGCCTCTGTACGCCCGCATCGCTCTCCTTCTTGGGCTCGTACGAGGAGCCTCCCGTGAGTTTACCCCCTCCGGGGGAGCGGCGCTTACCGGCGCTACTACGCACGCGCACCGAGCGCACGTACCAGACCGCGGCCGCCACGAGAGCTAGCGCCAGGCTCACGACCACACCCATGCCGCGGGGCAAGCCCAGCGATTCCGCCAGGCGCGCTACGAGGGGCAGCGTGAACGTGACGGCGATGACCACGCCGAGCAGCGCAGCGTAGTTCATGGTGCGCGCGACCTCTCTGAGCGGTGCCCGATGATTGCCCCTCCCTTAAGGCTACGGCGCTCCAGCTACGAACTGGGTGAGCGCGGTGGAGGGGTAGAAGTAGGCCAGTATGCGGCCGTAATCGTAACCGGCTTGGGCTAGCGCCCTGGCGCCGTACTGGCTCATGCCCACGCCGTGACCCCAGCCGTCGCCCCTGACGGTGAGCCCGCCCTGCACCGTGAAGCGGGTGGACTTCAGGCCCCAGCTGCGGGCCAGGTTGGTCAGCTGCGTACCGCGGATGACCCGCGAGCGAGCGCTACCAGTTACCTCGAGTTCCAGCACCCGCCCCGACTCGCTGAGCCGGACCACGCGCACGCCACGCACTGTGCCCACTCCGAGGCCAGCGGCCTCTAACGAGGCGGCCACCACGGCGGCGTCTAAGCTATGCACCCAGGCGCGGTGCGGGGTGGTGGTGGGAGCGTCGGCGCGCGCCACCAGGTACGGCAGGGCCGAACCCCACACCTCCTGGCTGGAGGCGATCATGCCGCCCGAATCGGCGTGGTAGTAGGTGCGCGCGGTGGCGCCCCCGTAGGTGACGACCACCCCGGCTGTGGCAGCGATGGCCGCGTCGGTGCGGGGATGCTCGGCCTCGACGCCACGATAGACCTGGCAGTCCACCGTGGCGCACAGGTCGTACGCGCCGCTCGGATCCAGCGACGTGAGGGTGTAACTGCGCGCCGCCACCGCCTGCGCCTTCAGCGCCTCTAGCGGCCAGGAAGCCGCCATCTCCGAGGGCACCACGCCGCGCAGGTACGACTCCATGTCGACCACGTTTATCACTCGCACCGCGTCGCCCATCGCCGTGAGCGAGATGGCGCCGCGGTAGCGGTTGCCGTTGACCGTAAGGAAGCTGCCCTGCGCCTCCAGCAGCAGCCGGCTGCCGACCCGGGCGCCGTCCACGTACAGTTGCCCGTCTGCGGCCGTAACGGGCCAGTCGAGAGCGGCGGGCGTATGGAAGCGTGGCACGCCGTCAACCGAACCTGCGTGAGCGCCCGTGGCTCCCACCGTGAGCGCGTCCCTCACGTCGAGGAGCACGCGGATCTGCGGGTTGAGGGGCTCGAGGGCGAAGCCGGCGCTGACAGCGAGCGATAACAGGAGTGATAGCGCGACGCGGAGAAGTCGTTGGGGCATCGTCCGGACAGTATCACCCCCTGACCGCCACCTCCCAAACGACAAACTGCACAAAGTGCGGGCGGTGCTCGCGGGTGCGAACGTGCGCCTCCGCTTCGTGCAACCATGGGTCATGTTCCGAAGCGAGGTTCTGTCAGGGAAGGTCGTGTTCGTCACTGGCGGAGGTAGCGGGCTCGGCCTGAGCATGAGCCGCCGGTTCCTTCAGCTGGGCGCTAAGGTCGTCATCGCCAGCCGCAGGCTGGAGCTACTTGAGACGGAGGCCGCTAACCTGCGGCAAGACACGGGCGGCGAGGTGCTGCCGCTCAAGCTCGACGTGCGCGATCCCGAGTCGGTAGCGGCCGCACTCGACGCCGCCGAGGCGGAGTTCGGGCACGTGGACGCGCTCCTCAACAACGCCGCCGGCAACTTCATCTCCCCCACCGAGCGGCTGTCGCACCGCGCCTTCGACGCAGTGCTGAACATCGTGCTGCACGGCACGGTCTACACAACCCTCGAGCTGGGTAAGCGTTGGATCGCCGCCGGCCGGCCCGGCACGGTGCTCTCCATCGCCGCTACCTACGCCGAGAGCGGGTCGGGTTTCGTTGTGCCATCCGCGGTCGCTAAGGCGGGGGTGGTAAGCCTCACCAAGTCGCTGGCGGGCGAGTGGGGCCGCCACGGTATAAGGCTCAACGCCATCGCGCCTGGGCCCTTCCCCACCGAGGGCGCGTGGAGCCGGCTCATGCCCACGCCCGAGATCCAGGAGCTGTTCGAGAGCCGCGTGCCGCTCGGTCGCGTAGGCGAACACGAGGAGCTCGCCAACCTCGCCGCCTACCTGCTGTCGGGTTACGCGGGTTACATCACCGGCGCACTGGTGTACATCGATGGTGGCGAGTCGGTGTTCAACGCGGGCGAGTTCAACCTGCTCACCCAAGTGACCGACGAGCAGTGGGACATGCTGGCCGCAATGCGCAACAAGGGCTAACCCCGGTTAGCTAGCGGTGCAGCACGGCCGGTCGCTACAGGTCGACCCCGTTGGGCATGGATAGGTTGAAGATGCCGGTGGCATCGGTGTACGTAACGATGACGGTGTAGATGCCGTTACCCAGCTCGAGGAGCCGATCGAACGCGATGCGCTGCCCCTGAGTGTAGGTCTGCTCGAACACCACCTGCTCGGCGCCAGCTGCGGCGCCTGTCTGGAAGCTGCTGGGGCGCTGGTAGCGGATCTGCAGGTGCACGCTGCCGCGCCGCACCTCGCCACTGAAGCCGATAGGCATGTCGGTGCGGGTGACGGTCTGCCGCATGGTGCGCGCCGTGTGGTCCTTCTTGTACACGAGGATGGGCGTCTGCGTTGCGTAGCCGAGGTACCAGCCGCGGGTCTCGCCCACCGCGAAGAAGATGATGGCCAGGATGACGAGGAAGGTGATGAGCCCGCGCATGGCGCGAGTATAGCCGTGCAGCGCCTCAGGTGTAACGGGTTGCGGCTGGGGGGCGCAGAAAACGCGGGGCCGCCCATGGTGGGCGGCCCCGGCAAGCTACTGGGTTGAGCGGCGGGCTCAGGCCGTCGCTGTGGCGCCTTCGCGCATGTTGCGCAGCACGGTGTGGAGGATGCCGCCGTTGCGGTAGTACACGACCTCCACGGCCGTGTCGAGGCGGCTGATGACCTCGAACTCGAGCTGGCTGCCGTCGGTGCGCACGGCCGTAACCTTGAGGTGCTGGCGCGGCTGCACGTCGTCGTCCACGTGGATGGTGTAGGTCTCGGTGCCGTCGAGGCCCAGCGTGGTGGGGTTCTGACCAGCGAGGAACTGCAGCGGCAGCACGCCCATGCCCACGAGGTTGGAGCGGTGGATGCGCTCGTAGCTCTCAGCGATGACGGCCTTCACGCCGAGCAGGTAGGTGCCCTTGGCAGCCCAGTCACGGCTGGAACCCATGCCGTAGTCGTTGCCCGCGAACACGATGGTGGGCACTTCCTTGGCGATGTAGTTGCGGCTGGCCGCGTAGATGCTGGTGACCTCGCCGGTGGTGAAGTCGGTGGTGTAGCCGCCTTCGGTGCCTGGCGCCAGCTGGTTCTTGAGCCGGATGTTGGCGAAGGTGCCGCGCGTCATGACGCGGTCGTTACCGCGCCTGGAGCCGTAGGAGTTGAAGTCCTTCTTCTCCACGCCGCGCTCCTGCAGGTACTCACCAGCGGGGGCGTTGGCGGCGATGGCGCCGGCGGGCGAGATGTGGTCGGTGGTGACGGAGTCGCCGACCTTCACGAGCACGCGCGCACCCTCGATGGGCTGGATGGGGGCGGGCTCGTCGGGCATGTCGATGAAGAACGGGGGTTCCTGGATGTAGGTGGACTCCTCGTCCCAGTCGAAGAGCTGACCGCCCTTCACGGGGATGGCGTTCCACTCCTCGTTCGACTGCTCGATGCCCTTGTACATGCGCTCGAAGGTCTCGGGCTTCATGGCGGCGTCGAGCAGGCTGGTGACGTCCTCGTAGGTGGGCCACAGGTCGCGGAGGTAGACGGGGTTGCCGTCCTGGTCCTCGCCCAAGGGGTCGTTGACGATGTCGATGTCGACCGTGCCGGCCAGGCTGTACGCCACCACCAGGGGCGGGCTGGCCAGGTAGTTGGCCTTCACGTCGGGGTTGATGCGCCCCTCGAAGTTGCGGTTGCCCGACAGCACGGAGGTGGCTACCAGGTCGCCTTCGTTGATGGCCTTGGTAACAGCGGGCGGCAGCGGACCGGAGTTACCGATACAGGTGGTGCAGCCGTAGCCCACCACGTAGAAGCCGACCTGCTCGAGGTACGGCAAGAGGCCCGTGTCGGTGAGGTACTCGGTTACGACCTTGGAGCCGGGCGCCAGGCTGGTCTTGACCCACGGCTTGGCCTTCATGCCCCGCTCGGCGGCCTTCTTGGCCACCAGGCCGGCGGCCAGCATGACCGACGGGTTGCTGGTGTTGGTGCAGGAGGTGATGGCGGCTATGACCACGTCGCCGTGCGTGAGGTCCTTCTCCACGCCCCTGAAGTTCAGCTTAGCGGTGCGCGCGATGTCGTCGTCGGTGAGCGCGAAGCCGCGCTTGTCGATGGGGGCGCGCAGGTCGTGGTGGAACTGCTCCTGCATGTTGGTGAGCTCGATGCGGTCTTGAGGACGCTTGGGGCCCGCCATGCTGGGGACCACGGTGGAGAGGTCAAGCTCCACGGTGTCGAAGAACTCGGGGTCGGGCGTGGTGTCGTCGCGCCAGAGGCCGTTGGCCTTGCTGTAGCGCTCGAGCGCGTCGACCTCGTCGGGCAGGCGGCCCGTTTGGCGCATGTAGCGCAGGGTCTCGGCGTCGACCGGGAAGAAGCCCACGGTAGCGCCATACTCGGGCGCCATGTTGCCGAGGGTGGCGCGGTCGGGCACCGTCATGCTGCTCACACCCGGGCCGTAGAACTCAACGAAGCGGCCCACCACGCCCTTGTTGCGGAGCATCTCGGTGACGGTGAGCACCAGGTCGGTGGCGGTGGCGCCCTCGGGCAGGCGGCCCGTCATCTTGAAGCCCACCACCTCGGGGATCACCATGTAGTACGGCTGACCTAGCATGACGGCTTCGGCCTCGATGCCGCCCACACCCCAGCCGAGCACGCCCAGCCCGTTGATCATGGTGGTGTGGCTGTCGGTGCCCACGAGCGAGTCGGGGTACACCACGTTCTTGTCGCCATGCTCCTGCCACAGCACGCCGCGCGCGAGGTACTCGAGGTTCACCTGGTGCACGATGCCGGAGGCGGGGGGCACCACGTTGAAGTTCTCGAAGGCCGCTTGGCCCCAGCGCAGGAACTCGTAGCGCTCGCGGTTGCGCTCGAACTCGATGCGGGAGTTCTTGATGAGCGCCAGCGGGTTGTCGTACTCGTCGACCTGCACGGAGTGGTCGATCACGAGGTCCACTGGCACGTGCGGGTTGATCTTGTTGGGGTCGCCGCCGAGGCGCTTCATGGCGCTGCGCAGCGCGGCCAGGTCGACCACGGCGGGCACGCCGGTGAAGTCCTGCAGGATTACGCGGGCGGGCTTGAACGGGATCTCGTCCTGGACGGGCTTCTTGGGGTCGTACGCAGCTAGGCGCCGGATGTCGTCCTCCGTGACTAGGAAGCCGTCCTCGTTACGGAGTAGCGACTCGAGCAAGACTTTGACGGAGTAGGGCATGCGGTCGACGTTGGCGATGCCGGCGTCTTGAAGCGCTTGGAGGCTGTAGTAGTAGGCCTCGCCAGAGCCGGTATCGAACGTCTTCCTTGCGCCGAAAGTGTTGGGGTTCTTGGGTTGTGCCATGCGATGCTCCTTCGGTCGGTGCGGCCTCAAGCCTGTGTTGCTGGCCCAGGCAGCGGGCGCGGTGAGTGCCTGGGTGAGTGTTCGTGACTCCAGTTTGAGGCTAGGCTAGGTGATATGTCTGCCTCCGAATCACATAGAGCGGTCGAGACGCACGACGACGACGAGGGGCGCCCGGTTTCCAGCCGCACCCTCATGGTAGACGGCGGACCAGCCGCCGAGGCGCTCACCGACCCCACCACCCTCAGGCACTTAGCGCCGTTCCTGGGGAGAACCCTGTCGGTAACGGAAGCGGCGCGCGAGAGCGGCGAGAAGCCCAACACCACCCTGAAGCGTGTACAGCGCTTCGTGGAGATGGGGCTCCTCGAAGTGGTGGGCACCCGCAAACGGGCCGGGCGCGACGTGAAGCTCTACCGCACGGTGGCCGATGTGTTCTTCGTGCCGTTCGAGGCCACGCACGCCGAGTCGCTCGAGGCAGCCTTGGCCGAGCGAGACGCCTACTGGGAGGCCATGCTGCGCCGCAACGTGGTTCGTGCCAGGAGCGAGCGCCTGGGCACCTGGGGCACGCGCTTCTACCGCGACGTGCGCGGCAGGTTGCAGGTGCAGACGGCCGTGACCCCCGACGTGAACGCCACCACCCTCGACCCGGAAGGCCCGGCGGTGCTGAGCCTGTGGCGCGACCAGCTCACCCTCGACTTCGCCGACGCCAAGGCGCTCCAGCGCGAGATGTTCGCCCTCGTGCAGCGCTACAACCAGCGCCACGGCTCCCAGCGCTACCTCGTGCGCATGGGGCTGGCGCCGGTGCTCGACGATGGCGACCATTGATAGCGGCCGTTCACGTGGCTCACGCGCACCGTCACGTTCCCTGCGCTCAGGTCTAGTAGCATCAGGTCATGCAGAGACTCACGGTGGGAGAAGGTGTGACGAGAGCTTCCCGAACGGATCTACGCGGCTTGGCTGTAGCGGTGCTGGCGCTGCTCCTGCTCCTTGGGAGCTGCGCGCCGGGGGCGTTCGGGGGCGCCGATCCCGATGACCCCACGGTGGCCGAGCTGCAGCGCGCGGCCGAGATCATCTACCACCGCATGGAGCTGGGCCGCCTCGACCTCGGCGCCTACACCACCACGCCGCTGGTGGACGCCACCATCCCCGAAGGCGCCACCCTCACGCTGGTGGAGTACGACACCGTGAACGGCAGCACTTACACGCTGATGCTCAGGTCGACCAAGTTCCCGCAGGGGGCCTGGCGCATAACGCCACGCGGGGTAAGCCGCGTGGCGCAAGGTTGAAGCTAGACAGGTTGAAGCTAGACAGGTTGA
>CAZFFG010000003.1:25797-53093 GCA_964518275.1 uncultured bacterium
AGGTTGAAGCTAGACAGGTTGAAGCTAGACAGGTTGAGCCTAAAGGTTAGGTCTGACAGGTTGAGGTAGGCAGGTTAGAGGGTCAGGCGCCCACCGGTAGGTACTTGGCCAGGCGCTGCTCGTAGGCCGACTTGGACTGCGAGCCGATCATGATTTCCACAGGCTGGGCGTCCTTGAAGAGGATGACCGTGGGGATGCTCATGACGCGGAACTGCTGCGCCACCTGCATGTGGTCGTCGACGTTGAGCTTGCCCACCTTCACCTTGCCAGCGTACGTACCAGCCAGCTCCTCGATGATGGGGCCAACCACGCGGCACGGTCCGCACCAGGGCGCCCAGAAGTCGACCAGGACGAGGCCCTCCTTGGTGTGCTCGCTGAAGTTGTCGTCGGTGAACTCGATGAGGTCGGCCATGGTTACTGCTCCTTCACGTGAGGTGTGGCTAGGTTGCTTCGCGGGCCCGTGTAGCCCGGCTCGGGGGTTGCGGACGGTGCGCGCACCGGAACCTGCCCACAATCTACGTGCCAAGCGCGCCCACGCCGTGTGCACCAAGCGACACACTACTCACCGCCACACCACCAGCTCGTCGGCCGCGGCCCCTCGCAACACTTGGGGTGGGTTGAGCCCCAGCGCCTTGTAGCCGCCCTTCACGGCGGCCCTAACGAGAGCGCGCGGGTTGGCCGCCGCCCCGTGCAGCTGGCGGGCGGTGGCCACCTCAGCGGTCACGTCCAGATCTGGGCTCGAACCGCGGGAGTCGGTGCCGAACGCCACTTCCACGGAGTGCTTAGCGTAGAGCTGCCACGGGAAACGCCCACACGCCAACGCCTCGTTAGAGCGCGGGCAGTGCACCACCACGGAGTTGGCGCGCGCGGCCAGGCGCACGTCGTCCTCGCTCACCTGCACCATGTGCACGAGGGTGGGGCCGCCCTCCAGGACGCCCAGGTCGTGCAGGTAGCGCACCGGCGACACCTTAGGCGCCACAACAGGCACGCCGGCCTGAGCCAGCGCTTCGGCTAACGGGCCGGTGCCGTGGAGGCTGAGCTCTGCCTCCGCTGGTGATTCCGCTACGTGGATGGCTACGGGCACTCCTTCCGTCAGCGCCCAGCGCGCCAGCCGCCGCAGCAGCTGGGCGCTCACGGTGTGGGGCGTGTGCGGGCTCAGCCCGACCCTCACCCCGCCGGGGCGCTCGAGCGCGCGGAAGGCCTGCACACGCGCCGTGGCCTGGTCGAATAGCTCGTCGGCCTGCTCTGGGTCCGGGCCGATGACCTCCCAGTACCCCACGCCGCTGAGCCCAGGCTGAGCGAGCAGGAGCTCCATGACCCCGGGGTCGGTAACGATGTCGCCAACCACGCTAGTGCCAGCTACCCGCAGCTCCTCGAGCCCCCGCCTGGCAGCCGCCACGCCCCGACCGCCAGCCCTTGAGTGCTGGATGACGCGGCGGATGAAGCTCGTGTAGCTCGAGGGCTCGAACGGTAGGTCCGACAGGTCGAGATGGGTGTGAGCGTTGACCACGGGCGGCGACACGGCGAAACCGCCGTCCACGAGCCGCGCCTCCGGGAAGGCTCTGGCGGTGCCCACGCGGTCGCGCACGTCGGCCACGGTGAGGCTGCCCCCGCCGGCGGCGAGGGAACCCGCGCGCTGCAGCAGCACCGCGCCATCGGCCCGGGGCATGCCGAGGCCGTTGTAGACCACCTCGGCGTGAAGAAGGAGCCGCTCTAGGTCGCCCTCTTCGCCGGCACCCACCAGCTGGCTAACGGTTGTTACGGGCACGCCCGCCGCGCTCCCCTCAGCTGGCGCCGATGCCCGAGCTGCCCTCGGCTCCGGTGCCGGTAGTAGCAGCGCCAGCCACCGGCACCCGCGCGGCCTGGGCGCCCTCACGGGCGGAGGCGCGGACGGCGTCGTACTCGGCTAGTACGGCGTTGGGCTCCTTAACGATGCCGTAGAGCGAGTCGCGCTGTGCGGGCTTGAAGCCGGCGTCCACTATCTGCCGCACTATCTCCATCTCTGGTGTGGTCTGGTGCTTGGCGCCCGCTTGCGACACCACGTTCTCCTCCAGCATGGTGCTGCCGAAGTCGTTGCAGCCGAAGCTCAGCGCGGTCTGCGCCACCTTGTAGCCCATGGTGGGCCACGAGGCCTGGAAGTTGGTGACGTTGTCGAGGAAGATACGGCTCACCGCCACGTTCTGGAGGTACTCGTGGGCGCCTGCGCCGGGTACCTTGCCCCCGATGCGCACACCGTCGGTCTGGAGCGTCCAGGAGATGAACGCCGAGAAGCCGTTGCCGTGCCGGTCGAGTGCCGCGTCCTGCTGGTCGCGCACGCGCAGCATGCTCTCCACCCGCTGGGCGGGCGTTTCGCCGAAGCCGATGACCATGGTGGCAGTGGTGTAGAGGCCCAGGTCCTGAGCCTCGCTCATGATGCGGATCCAGTCGTCGGCGGAGATGCGCGCCGGCGAGATGTGCCTGGCATGCCGCACCTCGTCGACCAGCATCTCGCCACCCCCGCCCGGTAAGCCGTCGAGGCCCGCGGCCTGCAGCTCCTCGAGCACGGCCACGCTGCTCTTGCCCGTTAGCTTGGCCATGCCCTTGATCTCTTCCGGGCTGAACGCCTCCACACGGATGGTGGGGTGGGCGCTCTTAAGGTGATGCATCAGGTCGAGGTACCACTGGAACGGCAGGTAGGGGTTCACGCCGCCCTGCATGAGGATGCGACTACCGCCCACGTCCTCGAGCTCCCTCACCTTCTGGCTTATCTCCTCGAAGGTGAGGGTGTACGAGTCGTCCTGCCGGCGGGTGCGGTAGAAGCCGCAGAACGAACAACCGACGGAGCAGACGTTGGAGTAGTTGATGTTGCGGTCGATGAGGTAGGTGACGACCTCGGGGTCGGTGCGCTGGCGCCTGACGGCGTCCGCAGCGGCGGCGA
Source organism: uncultured bacterium (assembly GCA_964518275.1). Classification (GTDB taxonomy): domain Bacteria; phylum Deinococcota; class Deinococci; order Deinococcales; family Trueperaceae; genus JAAYYF01. The sequence goes on from CAZFFG010000003.1 coordinate 28,715, forward strand.
GGTCGAAGAGGGGTAGGTCGTAGAGTGCCACCGCCTCCTCGGGCGTGAGACGGTGCCCGGAAGCGGCCTTGGCGAGCAGGCTCATGCGGCTGAGCATAGCATCGCATCAAGCTGTGTACTTGCTAGCGGGCAGCAGGTAAACTAGCAGCATGTCGACTTCTCGCAGCGAAGCTGGTAGCCCGTGGCGCACCATCTTCGAAGAGGTGCGCAACGCCATCGGCCAGAGCCGCGACGAACACGGCGTGGTAGGCAGCATCAACTGGCTACGGCACGCCATGGAGGCCCGTGGGGCCAACCCTAACGTGGTGCGCAACATCATCTACCGCGACAAGGGGCGTTTACCCGACAAGCGGGCGCTGTTCCTGATCCTCGACGAGCTGTGGCGCGGCGCCGGCAACCCGCCTCTCCACATGCCCGAGTTGGAGGCGCTCCTCTCCCCCAACGCCAGCGCTGAGCAAGAGGTGCTCCAGCTCATGGGGCGCGATAAGCGCAAAGCGTACAAGGCGCTGTTGAGCGGCATCCGCGCCGGTGAGATGCCCAAGGTGCTCGTTACCGGGCGCCCCGGCTCAGGCAAGACGCTTCTCACCGATTACGTTCAGCACGGGCTCGAGCTCGCCGGTTTCAAGGCCGAGAACTGCGCCCGGCTCGAGTTCGGGTCGGTGGACCTGGCCACGTCGCTCACGCGCCTTGGCGTCCAGCTGGGCGTAGAGCCGGAGGCCATGGAGTCGCGCCTGGTGCGCATAGCCACGGCCAGCGCCTACGCGGTGCAGGCCGACGCTCAGGCCGAGGTGGCTCGCGTGCTGCTCGAAGCCATCCGTCAGCGCTCAGAACCCATCGCGCTGCTCCTGCACTTCTCGCAGGGGCTCACCGCGCAAGACACGCTGGGCCTCGCCCCGCTGCGCCTCAACACGCCTGAGGTGCCGCGCGTGAGCGGCCCCGAGTGGCTGTGGGTCACCCTGATAGAGCCGCTGGCGCGCCACCCGCACGTGGCGCTCTTCGTAACCATGACCGACCTGCCGGCCCGCGCCATGCAGCGCCTCGGGCCGTTCGCGGACCCCATCCGCCTGACCCCGCCCACCGCGGCGGACGCCCGGCGCTTCGTGAAGGCGCGCGTGCCGCACCTCAACCCTGCGCAGCAGGAAGACATCGTGCAGCGCGCCGGCCGCTCCTTCGAGGAGCTGCGCACGCTCACGCTCCTCGCCCAAGCGCGCGCCCCGCAGGACGGCGCCACGGGCGTGAGCGAGGAGTACATCGAGCAGCTGGGCCGCCTAGTGGAGCAAACGGCCGACCCCGACCTGCGCGCGTTCCTCGCCGCCCTGGCTGTGCTGTCGCCGCCCGCCTACCCAACCTTCTCCGCTAGCGTCCTGCGCGAGGTGCAGGGCGTGAAGCGCGACCTGGGTCCATTCGAGCTGTCGTTCCTCGACCCGGTACCGGGTCAGACCGGTCAGTACAGGAGCTTCTCCCGTCAGCTCATCCGCGAGCTGCAAGCGCGTCTCGTGGCGAGCGACCCCACCTACTACCGCCGCGTGCAAGGCGCCGCCGCCGACGCCTACCGGGCCGAAGCCGAAGCCGACCCCAAGAGCGAGGTCGCCGGTCGCTTCCTCCACCACCTGTTCGAGGCACGCGACTGGCGGGAGCTCACGCAGTGGCTCGCCACGCACTCGGTGCCGCACGCGCAGGTACGGAACGTCTGGCAGGCCGCGCTAGCCGAGCTGAAGGGGCAGCCCGAGCTCGACCTCGTGGCCCGCGAGGTGGCCACGCACTACGTGAAGCTGGGCGCCTACGAGCACCCGGACGCCCTGCGCGCCTTCGAGACGGGCGCCGCCTCGAGCGACCCGGCCCTCCAGGCGTGGACGCTCGTTAAGCGCGCCGAGGGCGAGGTGCTGGCCGGTCGCTACGACCGCGCCGAGGTGCTCCTCGACACGAGCCCTAGCTCCACCGACCCGCTCATCCGCGCCGAAGCGGCCCTAACGCGGGCCAGCATCATGCGCTGGCGAAGCCAGCTGGCCGATGCCGCCGAGGTGGTGGCCACGCAAGTGCGGCCCGAGCTCAAGCGCGTGAAGGGCGCCCGCCACAGCGCGCAGGCGCGCCTAGCGCTCACGAAAGCCGCCGTGTGGGAGGGGCTAATCGCCAAGGACCGGGGCGACCTCACCGAGGCGCTCGAGGCCTTCCACCGGGCCGACGCCGACGACGACCTCGTGCGCGCCCGCATCGAGTTCCAGCGCGGCGACGCCAACCTGAAGCTGGGCCGTTTCGACGCCGCCCTCGCTGCCCTCGAATCGGCCGTGGAGCTGGCGCGCCGCTCGGAGGCGCTGGCGCAGGAACAGGCCCGCTACCTCGCCAGGCGCGGCACGCTCCACCGCAAACGCGGCGACCTGACCGCCTCGGCGGCCGACTTCGCGACCGCACGCGAGCTCCTCGAGAACGCCGAGCTACCGCCAGAAGAGCTCGACTTCTGGCGCGCCAAGATCGACGACGAGTCCGCCTACACGGCCCTCGCGCACGGCGACTTCGAGGAGGCCACTTTCCTAGTCACCCACGCTCTCGCCACCTTCCGCGCCTACGCCGCGGCCGCCGGCACCAGCGCCACCTTCAGGGTGCTCAGGGGCACGCTTCACCTAGCGGCGTCTTACGCCTGCCGCGGGCTGGCCCAACCGCTCCGGCTGCCGTTCCCGGTGCTACGCGACGGCGTGGACGGACCCGACCTCCGGCACGCCCGCCAACGGATAGACGAGGTCATCGCCTCTCTAGCCGAGGCACCCCGCTACGCCACCGACCTGCGCCGCTCGGCCCTGTTGCTCGCCAGTCAGTTCGCCGCCACCGGCGCCGAGGGGCAGGCCCTGGCAGACGCCGCGCTGGCGGTATCGAAGTTCGATTACCAGCGCGCCGTGGCCCTCGCCGCCCGGGCGGGTAGCCAGCTGCGGCGCGGCGAGCTCGACGGCGCCCTCACCGACCTACGCCTCGCCACACAAGCGCTCGACCAGGCCACCGCAGGGGTAGAGAGCGAGCTGGGCGACACAGGCTTACGCTCGCAGCTCGTGGCCCTCACCAGCGCCGCGCTGCTGAGCGCTGGCGACGAGAAGGCCGCCGCCGAGACGCTGGTGGCGGCGCTCGACGACGAGGGCATGACGCCCTACCACGAGGGGTTGCTGCGCGCGTTCGGCGAGGCCGCCGACGAAGCCGCGGTGGAGGGCACCTGGAAGAGCCACCGCCGCCTCCGCCTCCTCCTGGGCGTCGACGGCACGGGCCCTAGCACGCCCGCGCGCCTGCCCGACGCGCTCGTGGCCGCATGGCGCTCACGGACACGGCCACCGGCATGAACCCAGCCGGGGTCGCCAGCTCGGCAGCAGAACCTGCCGCTCCGACCCCGGCACGCATCGTCGTAGGAGCTAGCCCAGAACTACTCGCGGGGCTCGAACCCAACCCGCGGCTCGACCGCTTCCGCGATCCCGCCGGGCAGCTGGAGGCGCTCGTGTCTATCGCGGCCGACCCGCAGGGCACCGTCACCGCCCTCGTGCGTAACGACCAGCTCCTCGGTTACGTGGCGTTCCACCCCCCGACCGAGATCGAGTTGTGGGGCTTCGACCGCACCGGCCAGATCCTCGAGCTGGGCGCCGTGGAGGTGGCGCCGGAGGAACGCGGCCAGCGCTGGGCAGAGCGCCTGCTTCAGGCCTCGTTCGCGGATGGCAGGTTCGATAACACGGTGGTGCTGGCCACCCTCTACTCGTGGCATTACGACCTGGCCCGTAGCGGCCTCGGCGACCTGGCGTACCGCCGCATGCTCGAGCGCCTGTACCGCTCGGCCGGCCTCGAGCTGTTCGGCACCACCGACGAGGAGATCCGCTCGAGCCCCGCCAACGCGCTCATGGCCCGAATCGGCCCGGAGGCGCCCCAGGCGGTCATCGATGAGTTCCACAGGCTCCGCGGGCTCGCCCCCGGCGTCGGTAGCCAAGGCTGGTAGCATCGACCCAACTTAGGAGTGAAGATGCTGGTAAGAGAGATCATGACGCGGCAAGTGGTGGCCATCGGCCCCGACACGCCCATTCGCGACGTGCAGCTGCTGATGGAACAGCGCAACATCCGCCACTTCCCCATCCTCGACCAGGCTGGCAGCGACGGCGTTAACGACCGCCTGGTTGGAATAGTCTCCGACCGCGACGTGCGCCTGGTGGGCGCCGACCACCCGAAAGCGCCGCAGGACGTGAAGTCGAGCGACGCCGTCTCGGCGCTCATGGTGTTCCCCGTCCTCACCGCCGATCCCGACGACCCCATAGAGGAGACGGCTAAGGTCCTGCGCGAGCACAAGATCGGCGCCATGCCCGTGATGGACGACGGCAAGCTGGTCGGCATCGTCACCGCTATCGACATGCTCGACGCACTTGTACGCATGTCGGGAGTCACGGAGGCCTCGTCACGTCTGGAGGTGGAGGTCGTCAACCGGCCCGGGGCGCTAGCGGGGCTCCTCGACCGCGTAGCGAGCCGGCACGTGAACGTGTCGAGCGTCATGACATCCCGCTCCGACGCCGACACGGTGTCGTTCGTGCTGCGCGTGGGCACAGCGGCTGGCCACGAGCTAGCCGCCCACTTACGCGGCCTCGGCTACACCGTGTACTGGCCGCCCGAACGAGCGTGAGCGGGCCCGACCACGCCTTCGTCTACGCCCCCCAGCTGGCGAGCTTCGACCTCTCACGCGACCACCCCTTCAAGCCGGTTCGGCTCGAGCTCACCCGCACGCTCCTCGAGAGCGCTGGGCTGCTCACCGACGCCCAGCTCGTAGCGCCCGCCCCGCTCCCCGACGAGGCGCTACTCGGGGTGCACGACAAGCGCTTCGTGGCGGCGGTCAAGGCCGCCTCGAAGGGCGAGGAAGTGGCGAACGCCCAGCAGTTCGGGCTCGGTACGAGCGACAACCCCATCTTCACCGGCATGCACGAAGCTGTGCTGGGCGTGGTGGCCGCCACGGTCACGGCCGTGGACCAGGTGGCTTTGGGGCGCAGCCTACGCGCCGCCAGCTTCGCGGGTGGGCTGCACCACGCCATGCCCGCACGCGCCTCAGGCTTCTGCCTTTACAACGACCTGGCCGTGGCCATCCACCGCGCCGTGCACCACCACGGGTTGCGCGTGGCCTACGTGGACCTCGACGCCCACCATGGCGACGGCGTGCAGTGGATCTTCTACGAGGAGCCGGCCGTGCTCACCGTGAGCCTGCACGAGTCGGGCCGCTACCTGTTCCCCGGCACGGGCGCCACCTACGAGACCGGCAAGGGTCGCGGTCGCGGCGCGGCGGTGAACGTGCCGCTTGAGCCCTACACGGAGGACGAGTCGTTCCTCGAGGTGCTCGAGCTGGTGGTGCCCACCGCGCTCAGGCGCTTCGCCCCAGACCTCATCGTGCTTCAGGCCGGTGCCGACATGCACGCGCACGACCCGCTGGCCGACATGCACCTCACGCTCGCCGCCATGCGCCGGAGCTACGAACGGCTGGTGGAGCTGGCGGAGGAGCTAACCGGCGGCCGCATCGTCGTCACCGGCGGGGGCGGCTACGACCCTTACCGCACGGTGCCGCGCGCATGGGGGCACGCCTGGGCCGCCCTCACCGGCACCCAGTTGCCCCCCGACCTACCGACCCGCTGGCGTGAGCAGTGGCTCGAGTCCCTAGGGAGCCTCGCCACCAACCTGCCGCAGCATGCGTACGACGACCCAGCGACGTTCGCCCCGCAGCCCCGCCGCGCCGCCATCAGCCGGCGCAACCGGCTGGTAGCAAGCCGCACCATGAGCACTCTCAACGAACTATGGAACAGTACAGGTAAGGACGGAGGAAGATGATGCGCATCGGTTTCATCGGCCTTGGCACCATGGGAGCGCCCATGGCTCGCCGCCTCTTGGCCGCGGGCTACGAGGTGACCGTGCATAACCGCACCAGGTCGCGCGAGGAGCCCCTGGCGGAGCTGGGGGCTAAGCGCGCCAGCAGCCCACGAACCGCCGCCGAAGGAGCGGACGTGGTGTTCACGATGGTGAGCGACACGCCCGACGTGCAGGCGGTCGTGCTCGGGGACCACGGCGCGGCGCTAGGTATGCAGAGCGGCTCGGTGCTCGTCGACATGAGCACCATCAGTCCCGTTACCACCAGGCGCATCGCCGCGGCGGTGCTGGAGCACGGCGTCCAGCTGCTCGACGCGCCCGTCTCGGGCGGCAGCGAGGGAGCGGAACGTGGCACCCTCTCCATAATGGTCGGCGGCGACGCCGAGGCGCTGGCCCGCGTTCGGCCGGTGCTGGAGAACCTAGGCACCACCATCACGCACGTGGGCTCATCCGGGGCGGGTCAGGTGGCCAAGGCCGTGAACCAGACCATCATCGCGGGCACCTACGCGGCCGTGGCTGAGGGCGTGGCGTTGGCACTAGCCGCCGACATCGACGTCAACGCCGCTCTACAGGCGCTGGGCGGCGGGGCCGCTGGCTCCTGGGTGCTAGCTAACCGCGCCCGCAACATGCTCGAGGGAGAGTACCCGCTCGGTTTCCGCACCAGGCTGCACCGCAAGGACCTGGGCATCGCCCTGGCCGCCGCCCGCGAGCTAGGCGTAGCTATGCCCGTGGCTGCGTACGTGGAGCAGCTGGAGACCAGCCTCATCAAGCGCGGTTACGGCGACGAGGACGTGTCGAACATCGCCCGCGTGGTGCGGGAGCAGGCGGGGCTAGACTAGCGAACGGCCACCACCCACAGACGGTCCGTGTCGCTCTCTACCGCGCCTCCCTCCGGATGAGCCAGCACTTCAACGGCAGCGAAGCCGGCCGCCGTTAGGAGCCGACGCACCAGCGGCGCGTCGTAACCGCGCTCGTAGTGCACCTCCGTGAAGGCGCCCTCCTGCGTGTCGCAGAACGCCTCCACCTTAGCGAGCAGGGTGGTCTCGTCGAAGCTGTGCTCCCAGCGGTAGTAGACGTCGTCGGCCCAGCCGGCCGCCACCCCGCCTTCCCACAGGTGACGCAAGCCCGCCGTGGTGTTGACGTCGAACACGAACACGCCACCTGGCGCTAGGTGAGCATGAACGTTGCGGGCGGCCGCTTCGAACGCCTCGTCCGTGAGGAGGTTGTTGAGAGAATCGAACAGCGAGTACACGAGCTGGAAGCGGGTGGGCAGCGCGAAGGTCTGGAAGCTGCCCTGGTGGAACGCCGTGTTCGGGAGCTTCCTACGCGCTTCGGCCAGCATGGCTTGGCTGGCGTCGAGGCCCTCCACCGCGTAACCCCTGCGCACGAGGGGCAGCGTGGCGTTACCGGTACCGCAGCCAAGGTCCAGAACGGGTCCGCCCGCGAAGCCGCGCTCCGCGGCGCGCGCCAGCACGAAATCGACCCACTCCTCGTACTCGATGTCGGCCATGATCCGGTCGTACACCCGCGCCAGCGCCGTGAACGGCGCCGCCGCGTGAGGGGCGCTACCTGCTAGCGCTTGCTCCACCTGTGCCGGCTCTTCCCGGTGCTCTGCTGGGTCGGCTCGCTCCATGCGGCGATGATACCGCCGGCCACTGAGCCGGCAGCCGAGCCCACCCAGCCGCCTACCGAGGGGCCCACCGCGACCGCCTGGGCAGGGGCCCAACGCGCCGCGTGTGCCTAGGACCGCTTGGCCTCAGCGAACCTCCCGCCGCGCACGTCCGGCCCTTCGGCTAGCTTGATGACGGGACCGCAGGACGCCGACCCTTACCCTCCCCCGCTAGGATCGGCGTCCGCGCTTCCCACCCGCAGTACGTACTTGCCGATGTTCTCGTTCGCCCGCATGCGGGCGTGCACCGCGTTCACGTTCGTCCAGTCGTGTACGGAGTCCAACACAGGTTTCAGCACGTCCGAGCTGAGGTGCTCACCGAAGCGCTCTAGGAACGCTGCCCTGATCCGCGCCTTCTCAGCGGCGGGCCTCGAGCGCAGCGTGGAGCCGATGACTCGCGCCCGTTTCACCATCAGCCGACCGATGTCTAGCGGGCCCACGCGGCCGCTCAGCGTCGAGATGCAAACCAGCCGCCCACCCGTGGCCAGCGCGGCCACGTTCTGCTCGAGGTAGTCCTTGCCCACCATGTCGAGTATCACGTCCACCCCGCCCAGCTCGCGCTTCACCGTCTCGAGCCACGGGCCGGCGTGACGGTCGATGGTGAGGTCGGCGCCCAGCGCGCGGCAGGCGCTCAGCTTTGCCTCACCGCCAGCGGTGACCACCACGGTGGCTCCCGCCAGCTTGGCCTGCACGATGGCCGCCGTGCCGACGCCGCTGGCACCGCCGTGTACGAGCACACGCTCACCCGGCTGCAAACCCGCCTCCATGAAGAGGTTGAGGAAAGCCGTGAAGGCCGTCTCTGGGAAACCGGCCGCCTCCTCGAACGTCCATCCCGCGGGCAGTTCCACCAGCTGGTCGGCGGGTACCGCCACGTACTGGGCGTAACCGCCGCCGGGCAGCAACGCGCAGGCGGCCATGCCGAGCCCGCTACTCACACCGGGACCGAGGGCCACCACCCGGCCGGCGGCCTCCAACCCCACGATCTCGGACTCGCCGGGCGGCGGCGGGTAGTTGCCAGCCAGCTGCGCCAGGTCGGCGCGGTTCACCCCGGCGGCCTCCACCGCCAGCAGCACCTCGCCGGGCCGAAGCTTGGGTCGGGCCGTACGCCGGGGCTCTAACCCGCCCGCGCCGTCGTCGAGCAGCGCCAACATGGTCTCGTCGTTCACGCCACCGATGTTAGCCCGCACGCTCCTCCGCGGCCGCCTCGCGGTGCCGGCCCTCTACCGTGGCGCGGGCGCATCTCATGTCGCTGGCAACGGGCGCTGCAACTGGTAGCCTGCTGCCATGATCGGTGTAGACCTAGGCACCACCAACGTACGCATCCACTTGAAGGGCAAGGGCGTACTCCTAAGAGAACCCGCCGTCATCGCGGTGGTGAAGGGCACCACCGAGGTGAAGGCCGTCGGTCAGGAGGCGTACCGCATGCTGGGCCGTACGCCCGGCAACATCACGGCGCTGCGCCCTATGGCCGACGGCGTCATCGCCGATTACACGCTCACGGAGCGCATGCTCAAGGCGTTCATCAGCAAGGTGCTCACCGGCCCCAGCCGCTTCATCCGTCCCAACATCATGGTGTGCATACCGTCGGGCATAACCGACGTGGAGAAACGCGCCGTTGTGCAGGCCGCCCGTGAGGTGGGGGCGCGCAAGTGCTACCTCATCGAGGAGACGGTGGCGGCGGCCATCGGGGCCGGCATCGCCATCGCCGAACCGGTCGGCTCCATGATCATCGACGTGGGTGGCGGCACCACCGACCTGGCCATCATCAGCCTCGGCGGCATCGTGGTCTCCGAGAGCCTACGCATTGCGGGCAACACCTTCGACCGCGACATCATGGCGTTCGTGAAGAGCCGCTACAACCTGCTCATCGGCGACCGCACGGCCGAGCAGATCAAGCGCGAGATCGGCGCCGCGAAGGTCGTGGACCCAAGCGACGACCAGACCATCGAGGTGCGTGGCCGCGACCTCATCGACGGCATGCCCAAGAGCATCACCGTCAGCACGCAGGACGTGGTGGCCGCCCTCGAATCGTCGCTGAAGAAGATCGCCGACGCCATGGTGAAGGTGCTAGAGCAGGCGCCGCCGGAGCTCGTCTCCGACGTCATCGAGCGCGGCATCGTCATGACGGGTGGGGGCGCCCTGCTGCGCAACCTCGACGCCTACCTCTCCGGCATCACGTCCATCCCCGTTGGGGTGGCCGCCAACGCGGCCGACTGCGTGGTGCTAGGCACCGCGCAAGCGCTCGACATGGTTCACGTGCTGAAGGACGCTTCCTTCGACGAAGCCCGGCTCTAGGGCCGCCCCACGCTTGGGTCGATCAGGCCGGCTCGTCGTGCGCTTCCAGCTCCTCCGACGCCGCCACTCGGCCCAAGCGACCCACCACCACGAAACCCACCGCGTAACCGCTCAACACCAAGAAGAGGAGCACGAACGCCGGCGTTCCCGTCTGGCCGGTGGCCAGCGCCAACGAGAGGAACCAGGCCGTAGAAGCCAGCAGCACGCCCGCGAGCAGCGCCGCCGACAGCGCCGCGCGCCGCGCGCCCTTGCCCGCCCTCAGCACGCCTAAGCGCGCCACCACGAACGCCACCAGGGGCAACTGAGCCAGGCCGAACGCCACCAGCACCCAACCGAGCAGCGCGCTGGGGTGGCGCGGCCCTCCGCCCGCCAGGGCCACCACCACCACGCCCACGAGGGCGGCCACCGCGCACTGCGCGATGAACGCCAGCACGTACGCCGAGCGCAGGAAGGCGGCGGCTGCGCCCACGCTCAGCTTCGGCGTGTGCAGGTAACGACCAGCGAACGCGCCCCAACGCGCGGGCCGGGAGTTACCGGGCTGGCGTTGCGGGCGCTCGTTCAGGGGCCGCTGGCTGTCTGGGCTCAGTGCTCGGCGTGCTCCTCATCCGGGTAGTGCTCAACAGTGTTCTTGATCAGGAACCTACTGAACATCACGAAGAAGCCCGAGAACACGATGATGCTCAGCATCATGATGATTGCGTTACGACCGATAACGAGGAAGGTGTCCACAAGTGCCTCCGTTGGCCCGAGTCTAACCTAACCGCGCGCCGCTACGGTACCCGCGGGCTTGCCGGTGCGGCCAGAAAGTCGCGCGAAGCGCACCACCAGTAGAAGCGCAGCCACACCGAGGCCAGCCACCAGCCCGAACCACATGCCGCGCGGCCCGATGCCCGCCACGTAGGTGAGCGTGAGCCCGGTGCTCATACCCACCAACCAGTACGCCACGAGGGTGAGCAGCATGGGCACGCGCGTGTCCTTCAGGCCCCTGAGGGCGCCCTGGGCTGTGACCTGCATGCCGTCCACCACCTGGAACATGGCGGCGATGGCCAGGAACGCTACGGCGTGCCCGATCAGTTCCTGGTTCTGAGGCGCGCTCAGGTCCACGTAGAGGCCGATGACCGCCCGTGGCGCCAGCCAGAACAACAGCGCCGTGAGGGTCATGAACAGCGTGGAGATGAGGATGCCGGTCCTCCCCGCCCGCCGCACACCGGCCGGGTCGCGGCGCCCCGCCGCTTGCCCCACTAGCACGGCGGTGGCCGTAGCGATACCGAGGGGGATGTTGAACGTCATAGACGAGGACTGCAGCGCGATCTGATGGCCAGCCAGCACCGGGTCGCCGAAGGTGCCGAGCACCAGGCTCGTGAGCGTGAAGGCGCCCACCTCGAGGCCCAGCATGGCGGCGATGGGCCACCCCACCCGCAGTACCTCCCGTAGGCGGGCGCCGTCCCAGCGGCGTAGGTTGGCGAAGACGGCGTGCCGTCGGTACCGCGACCGCACGAGAGTGGCGGCCGCCACGAACATGAGCGCGTGCACGGATGCCGTGGTGAGACCCACCCCCACCACCCCGAAGGCGGGCAGACCGTAACGCCCGAAGATGAGCGTGTCGTTGAGGAACACGTTCACGCCCACCCCCGCTACGGCGATGAGCAGGATGGGGCGCGCGTGCCCGTGGCCCTCGAGCAGACCCCGCAACGCCACGAAGCCCAGCGCGAACGGCAGCCCAGGCGCGATGGCGCGCAGGTAGTCGCCCGCTGGCACCACGGAGCTCTGCGGCAAACCCAGCTGCGCCAGCAGTGGCTCCACCGTGAGGAGCACCGCTACGCCCGGCACCGCCAGCAGCGCGGCCAGTAGGAGAGCCTGCCCAGCCACGCGTCCGGGCTCGTCTTCCCTGCCGGCGCCCACGGCGTGCGCCACCAGGGGCGCCACGGCCAGGAGGATGGCCATGAGCACTATGAACACCGTGGTGAAGGTGGTAGCGCCAAGCGCCAGCCCCGCCAGCGCGGTGGGCCCCAGACGCCCCACCATCAGGGTGTCCACGAAGCTCATAGCGCTCTGGGCCAACTGCGCTAACGCCAGCGGCAGGGCCAGGGTCACCAGCTTTCTGAGCTCCACACCGACGCTCGGCACGCCGCTAAACATACGCTCTAGCTGCACTGGTAGCATGCCTACATGCGCTTGCTGGTGGTTGCCCTGTTGCTCGTGGCCCTGGTGGCTGGGGGCCTGTTCGCTTTCGGCGTCCTGCCGCTCGGCCCCAAGGAGCCCGAGCTACCGGACCTCTTCACCATCGTGGAGCAGAACGACCCCGCGGCCATCACCGCCGCCATCGAGGCCGGCGCTCTCGTGAACGGCCGGAACGAGGCGGGCCTCACCCCCCTGATGACCGCCATCTCCAGCGGGGCAAGCACCGCCGTCATCGAGACGTTGCTAACGAGCGGCGCCAACATAGACGACCAGGCCGCCAGCGGCACCACCGCCCTCATGCTGGCGGCAGGCATGGGCACGCCAGCGCAGGTCATCTACCTCCTGAACGCCGGCGCTGACCCCACCCCCACCGACACGCAGGGCCGCAACGCCGCGGAGCTGGCCCTCACCAACCCGCAAGTGCGCACCTCCGGCGTGTACCCGCGCCTGGTTGAGCTAGCTGGCAGGGCTTTCGTGCGCGGCTGGCCGTCTGGTTACGTGGTGCCCGTGGAGGGCGCCACCATCAGCTCCAGGCGCAACCACCTGCCCGGGGCGCCGCGCGCGTACCGCAACGGCGTGCACGAGGGTTTCGACTTCTACTCGGGCACGGTGAGCGTGCCCATCAACTACGGCACGCCCATCAACGTGGTGGCCGACGGGGTGGTGGTGCGCGCCGATCACGACTACGTGGAACACACGGAGGCCGAGTACCAGGCGCTCATAGACCAGGCCAGTCGAGCGCTCGACACGCCGCCCGACGTGCTCGACAGGCTGCGCGGCCGCCAGGTCTGGGTACGCCACGCCGGCGGCTTCGTGACCCGCTACGCGCACCTCGCCGCAGTGGCGGAGGTGGTCACGGTGGGCGCGCACGTTAGCCAAGGCGACATCATCGGCACCACCGGCAACTCCGGCACGCTGGAGGCGGCGCTGGGCACGCAGGACGACCCTCACCCGCACGTAGAGATCTGGCGCGGCGACAGCACGTTCCTCGGCGCCGGCATGGAGCCGGAGCAGATCTGGGAGCTGGCTGGCCAGGTGTTCGGGTTAGCGGCGCTGCCGCCCTTCCACGACTGAGGCCAACGGTGGAGCCCGGCGGTTCAACCCGGGGCCACTACCCTCCCTACCAGGGCAGGTTGAACCCGCCGTGGTTCTCACCGCGGTAGTACTGCTCGATCTCGTCCGGGATGGTGCTCACGTCGTCAACCACCTTGAACAGGTGCAGGTCCTGCTCAGAGATGGTGCCGTTACGTAGGAGCGTGCCCTGCAACCACTGCAGAAGGCCGCGCCAGTACTCCACCCCCACCAGGTAGACGGGGAACGGCTTGATCTTGTGGGTCTGGATGAGCGTGAGCGCCTCGAACAGCTCGTCGAGGGTGCCGAAACCGCCCGGGAAGATGACGAAGGCGGTGGAGTACTTGACGAGCATCACCTTGCGCACGAAGAAGTACTTGAAGTCCACCGAATCGGTGAGGTACGGGTTGGGCGCTTGCTCGTGCGGCAGGTCGATGTTGAGGCCCACGCTGCGGCCCTCCACGTCCATGGCGCCGCGGTTGGCGGCCTCCATGATGCCCGGGCCGCCACCGGTGACGATGGTGTAGCCCTGCTTAGCCAGCTGGCCCGCCAGCTCGCGCGCCTTGTTGTAGGTGTCGGACTCTTCTCTCAGACGGGCGGAGCCGAAGATGGTGACGGCCTTGCCGACGTCCGCTAGCTCCTCGAACCCCTGAACGAACTCGCCGAGGATGCGGAACATGCGCCATGAATCTTCGGCCAGAGCGTCGATGACGTACTGCTTCTCGATGCCGTTCATCCGGCAAGCCTAACCGGGCGATGCGTACGCATGTGTGAACGGAAGGTCATATGGCACCCCGGCGCCACGTTGCCAACGCCCCGGTCCGGTCCGGCTGGAGCCCTCAGTAGCGCAGGTACGCCACGGTGACACCGTGACCGCCCTCGTACGGCACGGCGTCCTCGTAGCGCTCCACCAGCTTCTCGTTCTTCAGGTAGTTCCGCACGGCGTCGCGGAGCGCGCCGGTGCCCTTGCCGTGCAGCAGCCGCACGCTCTCCACCTTCAGTGAGTGCGCCTCCAGCACGAAGTCGCGGACCTGCTCGAGGGCCTCCTCCACCCGGGCGCCGCGGAGGTTCAGCTCACGATCGAAGGTGGCGGGGGCGGGCACGTGCGCGCGCGCCACCTTCGGTTGTGGACGCCCGAGCGGCTTGGCGTCGCGCCGCGGCACCTCAACCTTGAGGAGCCCTAGCTGCACGAGGAGCTGCCCGCCCCCGCGGTGCTCCAACACCTGACCCTCGGCGCCGTAGCTCTCCACCCTCACGCGTGAACCCACCGCGAACGGGTCGGCCGCGGGCTCGGTGGCAGGCGTGCCGGCAACCGGCCGAGCCGCCTCGGGCCGCGTGCGGGCGGGCTCTGCCAGCTTGCGCGTCTTGCGCCTCAGCTCCTGGATCTCGTCCAGAGCGCGGGAGCGCTGCTGCGGCTCCTGCTGCGCAACACGCTTGAGGCGCGTGGCCTGTTGCAGCGTCTCCTGCAGCAGCTCGTCCGCGCGCTCAGCCGCCGCAGCTAGCAGCTCCTGCTCCCGCCCACGCAGCATGCTGATCTGCTCCCTGAGCACGCCCGCCTCGGCCACAGCGCGCTCGTTGGCCACCTGGGCGTCGGCGAGCTGCTCCTCTAACCGCTCGCGCTGCTTCTCGAGGGTGGCCAAGAGGTTCTCTAGTCGCTCGCCCTCTGGGCCCAACAGCTCGGCGGCGCGCTCGAGTAGGTCGTCGGGCAGCCCCAGCCGCTCCGCGATCGACAGAGCGTAGCTCCGGCCAGGCTGGCCCACCACCAACTGGTAGGTGGGCTTGAGGGCCTCCACGTCGAAGCGCATGGCAGCGTTAGAGACGCCCGACGTCTCGCTGGCGAAGACCTTCAGAGGCGCGAGGTGCGTGGTCACCAACCCACGCGCGCCGCCGGCCAGCACCCGTTCGAGGATGGCCTGCGAGAGCGCTGCGCCCTCGTCGGGGTCGGTGCCTGAGCCGAGCTCGTCGATGAGCACCAAGGAGCGCTCACCCGCCCGCGCCACGATCTCATTGAGGTTGCGTAAGTGCCCGGCGTAGGTGCTCAGGCTCGCCTCGATGCTCTGCTCGTCGCCGATGTCGGAGAGCAGCACGTCCACCTTGGGGAGTAGGGGCGCGGCGTCGCCCCCGGCCGCCACGAACAGCCCGGACTGCGCCATGGCCGCGGCCAGCCCCAGCGTCTTGATGAGCACGGTCTTACCGCCCGCGTTCGGCCCGGTGACGATGAGCAACCGCCGTTCCTCGTCGAGCTCGATGTCGTTAGGCACGCAGCCCTCGATGAGCGGATGCCTAGCCCGCAGGAGGCGCACGCGCCCACCGTCATCGAAGCGGGGTCGCTGCAGGCGCCAGTCCTTGGCCAACCGGGCGGACGCGTTGAGGAGGTCGAGCTCGGCGATAACCTCGAGGGTCTCGTCGACCCGTGGCTCGTCGGCTAAGCGGCGGCCCAGGGCTAGGAGGATGCGCCGCACCTCGTCGCGCTCCTCCATCTCGAGCAGGGCTAGTTCGTTGTTCATGTCGACCACGGCGGCCGGCTCCATGAACACGGTGGCGCCAGAATCGGACCGGTCTAGCGCCAGGCCCGGCACCCGTGACTGCTGGTGGGCCTTGATGGGGATGACGTAGCGGTCGCGCCGCAGGGTGATGATCGGGTCCTGAACGTACTCCGCGTAGCTCTCCAGCAGCCTGGTGAGCCGGTCGCGGATACGGCCGCGGAGCGGGTTGAGCCGCCGCCGGATGTCGGCCAGCTTGGGGGTCGCGTCGTCGCGTACGTTGCCGTCGGGGTCGAGCTGCTCACGCACGAGGCGCAACACCCCATCGAACGAGCCGATGCCTACCGCCACCTCGGTGAGCGCGGGGCGTTCCGAAGCCACGATGGAGCGCCGGAGGGTGGCGGCAGCGTCC
This sequence comes from uncultured bacterium, assembly GCA_964518275.1. Lineage (GTDB taxonomy): Bacteria > Deinococcota > Deinococci > Deinococcales > Trueperaceae > JAAYYF01. The sequence continues at coordinate 44,682 of CAZFFG010000003.1, forward strand.
AGCGTGTAGGCCACCGATAGGATCTCGCTGCCGTCGAGCAGGTTGCCCTCCCGCACCCGCCTGAGGTACGGCCTCACGTCCTCGATGCCGCCCAGGGCGAGGTCGCCGCCCTCACGGATCTCTTCCACGCGGTCGAGCGCACGGTCGGCCAGCTCGGGGCTCCTTAGCGGCGTGAGCCCCCGGGCGCGCTCGGCCCCCATGAAGGTGGCGGCGCGCTCGGCCAACGCTTCCTGAACGCGTGGGAACGAGAGCTTCTCGAGGGTGGCGGCGGTGACGTCCACGGCCGCAGATTATACGCACGGTAGGCTCTAAGCGTGGTCGCCAACGCCTACCCCTTCCCCCTCCTACCCGTTACGCCAGCGCCGCCTTTCTCATGGTCGCAGACGGTGGCCGCGTTGGTTGGCTTCGGTGCGGTGCCCGACCGAGGCCGCGCTGTGAACGCTAGCGGCACGCCCAGCCACGGCTCCGAGATCAGCGGTGCAACACAGTGGGAGCTCCCGCTACGGCTCGACGACGGCGACCAACGGGCGGTGGTGGTGCGCTTGGAGAGCGCTCCCGGTGAGGGACCCTTCGCGCCTGACCTGAAGCTACGCGTGAGCGGCGAGCATGAGCTGAGCCTCGGCGAAGCGCAGAGCGTGTGGGACGAGCTGGACCATTTCCTGGCGCTCTCGCTCGACACCGCACCGCTGGTGGAGGAGGCCCGCAACGATCCCCTCTTCCAGCCGGTGCTAGCTGCCCTCTACGGCTTCCACCCGCCGCGCTTCCGAAGCGCTTTCCAAGCCGCGTGCTGGACGGTGGTGAGGCAGCGCACCCCGCAGGCCTACGCGGTGGCCACGATGGCGCGCCTGGCGAAGCTCCTCGGCGAGGAGGTAGCGAGCCCCACCGGCACGCCCCACTGGCTCTTCCCCACCCCGGCAGCCATGGCGTACGGCGCCAGGGAGGAGCTGGTAGAGGCCACGAACAACCTCCGGAAGGTCGAGCGGCTCGAGGGCGTGGCGGCGGCTTTCGCCACGGTCAGCGAGGCGGAACTGCGGACGGCCGACTACGACGAGGCGTTCGGCTGGCTGCGTTCCCTCCCTGGCGTGGGCCCCTGGTCGGCGGAGCAGGTGATGTGGCGGGGCCTCGGCCGGGTGGAGCGCACGCCGTGGCGCGACACGGGAGCGCTCGGCGCGGTGAGCGCCGTCTACACCCCCGGGCTCACGCTGGTGAAGGGCGCAGCGCGGGAGCTGGCCCGCCATTACGACGACCTGCAGGGGGTGTGGCTCTCGTACCTGAAGGCCTACCCGCGCGTGCGCACCGAGGACGCCACCCTCACGCCTCCGTAGGGTCGGTCGGCACCTGCTGCGTGGCCTGGATGGCCGTGAGGGCGATGGTGTAAACGATGTCGTCTACCAACGCACCGCGCGAGAGGTCGTTCACCGGCCGCTTGAGGCCCTGAAGCATCGGCCCCACCGACACCACGCCGGCCGAGCGCTGCACAGCCTTATAGGTGGCGTTGCCGCTGTTCAGGTCCGGGAAGATGAGCACCGTGGCGCGGCCAGCCACCTCGCTGTCGGGCGCCTTGCCGCGCGCGACGCTGGGCACCGTGGCGGCGTCGTACTGCAGCGGTCCGTCGAGCTGGAGGTCGGGGCGCCGCTCACGCGCGATGAAGGTGGCCTCACGCACCTTGTCCACGTCGGCGCCCTCACCGGAACTGCCGGTGGAGTACGAGAGGAGCGCCACCCGCGGCGTGATGCCGAAGGCGCGCGCCGAGTCCGCCGACTGGATGGCGATGTCGGCCAGCTCCTCGGCGTTCGGGTCTGGGTTCACGGCGCAGTCGCCGTACACCAGCACCTGGTCAGGTAGGCACATGAAGAACACCGACGAGACGAGCTTGGCGTGCTCGTGGGTCTTTATGAGCTGTAGCGCCGGCCGAACCGTGCTGGCCGTGGTGTGCACGGCGCCGGACACGAGCCCGTCGACCTCACCCACCGCCACCATCATGGTGGCCAGCACCACGTTGTCGCGGAGCTGGTTGCGTGCCCCGTCGGGGGTGAGACCCTTGTGGCTACGGAGCTCCACCATGCTGGCCACGTAACGTTCACGCAACTCGTCCGTGGGCTCCACCACCTCCACGCCCGGCCCGAGCGTGAGGCCCTGCGCTTCGGCCACGAGGCGCACCTCCTCAGGGTCGCCAAGCAGCACGCAGGTGGCGATGCCGCGCTCGGCGCAGATGGTGGCTGCCTTCACGGTGCGAGGTTCGGTGCCCTCGGGCAGGACGATGCGTTTGCCGGCCTCCCGAGCGAGCTCAACCAGCCGGTAGAGGAACGCGGGCGGCGAGAGGCGCAGTTCACGCTCGCTGCCGAGGATCTCGCGGATGGGCCCGAGGTCGAGGTGTTCGGCCACCGCTTCCATGCCGCGCTCCATGCGCTCTACGTCGTCGAGCGGCACCTCGATGGGCATGGCCGCCGCGCGCGCCGCCGTTACGTACGAGTCGGTCGGCACACGCAGTAGAGGCAGCCCGGTAGCGAAGGCCTTGGCGCAGAGGCGCAGCACCTCCTCGCTAGGCTCCACGTCGCCCGTGAGCACCACGCCGGCGAGGGGTACGCCGTTGAGCGCAGCCATGCCGGCAGCGATGACGATGTCGTCGCGGTCGCTCGGCGTGATGATGAGCGCCCCGGGCCTCAATCGGTGCGTCATGTGCGCCACGTTGCGGGCCACCAGTGACACGTCGACCACGCGGCGCGCCGCGAGCTCGCCCTCGTGGATCACGGAAGCGCCTAGGTGCTCTGCTACGTCGAGCGTACGTGGCGAGGCCATCGCCTGTTCCCACGGCACCGCACCCAGCAGGCTGAAGTCAGGGTCTCGGAAGATACGCAGGCGGGCCCGCAGGTCGTCCGCTGTGAGGGTCTCCTCCGGTAGGCGGATGGCGGTGCGGGTGGTGCCCAGCACGTCGTAGCTCGGTGCGTTGAGGCGGTTGATCACAACACCGATGACCTTCTCAGCGGTGGCGCCGCCGAAGAGCTGCGCCGTCATGTCGAGGCGGTCCTCGAGCGCGGCCAGCGAAGGTTGCGGGGTGGCCACGAGGATCACGTGCGCGTCGATGGCGCGGGCGATGTCGGCGTTCAGGTCGTCGAGGCTGGGGTGGTCGCCGGTGGCTGCCAGCCCCTCCACCACCACCACGTCGGTGCCCGCCGCGGAGCGCGCGTAGCTGCCCACCAGCTGCTGCAGCATCTCCGAGTGCCGGCCCGTGGCCATCATGCTCTCGGCGACAGCGAACGACATTGGCTCGGCAGGTTGGATGGTGGTGGAGCGCCGCACGAACTCGGTGGAGCGTTCCGGGCCGGCGTCGTCGCCTGGCTGACGGATGGGCTTGAAGAAGCCTACTTTGAGCCCTTCGCGCTGGAGCGCGTGCACCAGGCCCAGACATACGGACGTGAGCCCCACACCGGGGCCCGTTGGAACGACGTAGAAGCTGTGGGTTCGAGACATAGGCTCGCGCCGCCGCGACGGCGCCCTCCTACCTCACAGTACGTCAATCGCTCGGCCGCCGCTGGGGACAGGTGGCCCGATCGACCCACAGCAGCGGGCGCAGAGAGACAACGACACGTACCGGGCACAGCGTGCTCTAGAATGTGCGCACAGGGCGCGAACAACGGGCATCACTGCGCCCAGAAGGAGCCAGCCGATGACCGACAAAGACCCGAGCGCTCCACTCCCGCCGGTCGACCACGAGCCGGCCGCCCCGGCACCGACGGCGCCCACTCGACCCGACCCCGCAGCCACGTCGCCCGACCAGGCGCACGCGGCCGGCCAGCAACCGCCTCCGTCTCAGCCCGGCACCACCCCTAACCCTGGTGAGCCCCTGCCCGCCGGTCAGGGGGTCAAGCCGGAGGTAGCCAACCGGGCGTTGGCGTACGTCATCGACTGGGTGATAGCCATGGCCCTCTACGGTCTGCTCCTGAACATCAACTTCGTAGTGGGGGCGCTCGCCGGCGCCGCGTACATACTGCTCCGCGACGGCTTCGAGTTCGAGTTCATGCGCGGTCGCTCCGTGGGCAAGACCATGATGAAGCTCACGGTGGTGCGCGACGACGGCGGCAAGATGGACCTCATGACCTCGGCGCGGCGCAACTGGCCCATGGCCATCGGCATGCTGCCGTTCGGCCTGTTCTTCATGTTCCTGTGGCCCGTAGCAGCGTTGATCGGGCTTTACGAGGTCTACAAGGTGCTCACGAGCAGCGACGGGCGCCGCTGGGGCGACGAGCTGGCTGGCACGCGCGTGGTGACGGCCGGCGAGCAGCCGTAGACCGTCACTCCTTCTCGGCCACCGAGCGGGCCACTGGGCGCCGGCGCCCCAGCCCCTTCTCGTGGATGACCTTCATGGTCACAACGCGCCTGGTCATGGCGAACGCGAAGGTGAGCATAGCGAGTAGTAGGAAGATCCCGCTGGCCACGAAGAAGGCGTACGGCAGGCTCCCACCCCCCGCCCGCCACCAGGGCTCACCCACCACGCGCAGCACGAGCCCAGTCTGCAACAACAGGAAGGTGGCGGCCTCGAAGCCTCGCTGACGGATACCGCCCGGCCGCGGCAGCATCCAGAACGCTACGCCCATCACCATGGCCAGGAAGAAGCCGATGATGCCCATGTGGGCGTGCGTGGCACGAACGAGCGCCGCCATCCCCGGGTTGAAGCTCACCCAGACCCCAAGGGCCCCGGTGGCCACCAACCAGAAGAGGGCGGCGCGAAGGAAAGCTACCTGCCAGACGCTCACGGCCGCAGTCTAACTGCCAACGCGCTCGTCCGGCACGCGCTTCAGGCGCTCTTACCGATACGCACTCGCCAGGTCTCCGGCCCCTGCTCGAGGTACTCCCACTCGACCGTGCCGGGACGTTCCATCTGGAACTGATAGAAGAGCGGCTTGGGATCGTGGTCGTTCACGAGCTCGAACGCCTGCCCCGCTTCCAGCTCGTCGAAGGTACGGAAGAGGAGCGGATGGCGCTCACGAGGGTGGATGGTCCTGACGTCGACCTGCTTCATTGTTCTTCTCCTTCCAACCACCGGATGGCGCCGGTGGGGCAAACCGCCATGGCTTCTAGGCTCGCGGACGTGACGGGCACCGCGAGAGGTCCCCGGGTGATGCCGGGCGCGACCTCCTCGCAGATGCCGCATTCGATGCACGTCTCCGGATCGACCCACATGGCTTCGGGCCTAAGTGGCGCTTCAGTTCCTGGCTGCACGCGGACCCCCAGACAGGCGCCTGGTACCGAGCACGGTGAACGTGCCCTCCCCGGCGATCAGCGCCTTGGTACTGCCGGGCATGATGTGGACGACGCTACCCGCACTCACCGCGTGGCGTTCGTCGTCCTCCTGGATGAACCCCGACCCTTCCAGCACCGTGAAGATGGTCTCGGTTAGGTCGTTATCGGGAGCCACCAGCTCTTGCCCCTTCTGCAAGCAGAGCAGCATCACCACCATGCCCTCCCCCATGTGCAGCGGGCGAGGCACCGGGCCGCGCTCTGAGTAGCGCACCTGCTCGAGCGGCTTGAGTAGCGGCACCCTACGCAGCGCTCCCGTCGACGCCCAGCGCCAGCAGGCCGTCGATGAGCGCTTCCTGCAGCTCCTCGGCCTGCCCTCGGATACGGAAGGCCTGGGCGAGGGTCACGGTGTGCGCCAGCGCAAGGCGCGCCACGGGGTTGGCCAGCGGTTCGAAGCCGTTGGCGATGAGCAGCTCTAGGGCGTCCTCATGCGCGTCGAGGATGCGCGACACGCGCATGCTCAGTAGGCGGGCGCGCCGCTCCGACAGATCTGCCGCGGCGCGGGCGGCAGCTTCGCTGCTAGCAGCGGCTTCGGGAGAGTGGGGTCGAGCCATGTTCGCCACGCCGTCAAGCGTGTCAGGCGCGGGCGCTCTTGCACCATGACGTAGGTCATCGCGGGTGAGCTGTGGTGGTACGAAGCTGGAACCCGAGATGGCAGAGACGTTCCTAGACAACCGTGGGCTCGAACCGCCCAACCCCATGATCCGCACCCTCGAAGCGCTGGATGGCATGGCGCCCGGCGAGGTGCTCGTCATCCACAACGACCGTGTGCCCGTGTACCTGCTGCCGCAGTTAGCCGACGCTGGCGCGGACTACGTGGTGGAGGAGCAGCCCGACGGCAGCGCGCGGGTACGCATAACCAAGGGCGCCTGAGCGCGCCATGACTCCCCGCCTCGGTGCCGACGGCGCTCCACCGGCGTTGCCTATCGGAACGCTGCTACTGGGCGCCCTGGCGCTTCTGATCGGCGCTGTAGCGCTACTCCTCACCGCGCCTGTGCTCACGGGCGCCGTGAACGCCCCTCGGCTGGTGGCGCTCGTGCACGTGTTCACGCTCGGCTTCGTGGGCCTCATCTTCGCCGGCACGCTGCAGCAGCTGCCGGCGGTGATGTTCGTGACCAAGCTCGCCTGGCCCAAGCTGGGCTACCTCACCACACCGCTCCTGGTGGGGGGTAGCGCGGCGGTGGTCATCGGGTTCGCGCGCAACTTCGCCGCCACCTGGCTGCAGTGGGGCGCCATCTGCACGAGCCTAGCCTGGCTCCTGCTGCTCACGCAGCTACTTGCCACCGCCTTGAAGCGCTGGCCCAAGGACGCGGGCAGTCACGCGCTCATCTGGTCCGTGGTGTTCCTAACCTTCACGGTGGTAGCGGGCTTCCTGTTAGCTAGCGCCCGCACCACTCCCGCTGTGGGCCGGGTGATGGGTTACCCGGTCACGCTCCACCTCACGCTGGGACTGTTCGGGGCGTTCATGTTGGGCATCGTGGGCTCTGGCCAGAAGCTCCTGTCGATGTTCGCGCTCTCTAAGGGTGGGGCCCAGTGGCGGGTTCGAGCGGCCACCTACCTGGTGGGCGCGGCGCTGGTGGCCGAGGGCGTGGAGGTGTTCGCCCGCGTGAGCCTCGGTCTTGTCCCGATCCTGCTGCTGGCGGCGGGCGCTCTGATGCAGCTCCTGGAGGTGTATGCCATCTATAAACGGCGCCTTCGCAAGAAGCTCGAGGCGCCCATCGAGCGTTACGTGCTAGGGCACCTCTTCATGCCGTTAGCCGGCGTCCTGCTGCTCGTTGGCCAGCCGGCGGCTGCGGCCGCAGCGTTCCTGGTCGGCTTCATAGGCCTCGCTGTGAGCGGCATGCTGGTGAAGATCACTTCGTTCCTGGTATGGACGGCGGTGTTCGCGAACGCCAAGACGGGTGGCGTTTCCGGCGGCGCACCCCTGCTCCGCGACCTCATGCGTAACGAACTCGAACCCATCACCACCTGGGCTCTGACCGGCGGCGCACTACTTCTCTGCGCCACGCTGATGACCCGCGAACCCGCCCTCGCCTACGGTGCCGCCGGGCTACTGATGGTGGGCGCCGCTAGCCAGTTCGCGCAGGTGGTCCACGTGGTGAGCACCACGGTGCGAGCGGGACGGCGGCTCGCGAGGAGCGCCGCAGCGGGCCCCTCTACGCCCCGAGTGGCAGCTGCCGAGGAGGCGCGATGACCGAGACGACCTACAACGAGATCAACCCTGCCCTGCCGGCTCGCAACGTGCTGGAGTCGCTGCGCGCGGTCATCGACCCCGAGCTTGGGCTCGACATCGTGAGCCTCGGCATGGTGTACGTGGTGAGTGTGGTCGGTGGCGTGGTGAACATCGAGATGACCCTGACCACCCCCGGTTGCCCGCTGCACGCCAGCATCGAGGCGGACGTGAAGCACGTGCTGGGCCAGGTACCGGGCGTGGACGAAGTGAGCGTGGAGCTGGTGTGGGACCCGCCCTGGACACCCGACGCCATGAGCGACACCGCTAAGAGCGCGCTGGGCTTCTGGTAGCGGCGGTCTTAGCCTCGCGATATTGCATTCGTCCTGAGTTCCCACAGCGACGCGGCTAGCGGCTGACACTGTTCGCCATCTCGTTCAGGTGGTCCCTGTCTAGGTGCGTGACGGACCTACCGCTCATGGTGATCGCGCCACCCGCGTGCAGCCGCGAGAGGTTGCGGCTCACGAGCTCCGGCACCGTGCCGAGCTGAGCGGCGATGGCCGCGTTGGTGTCGAGCGTGTAAGGCACGCCGCCCTTGGCCTCGGCCAGCAGGTAGCGCGCCAGCCGGTGCACCACCTCCTGGAAGGAGATGGCCTCCACCAAGCCCACCAGCCGCCGCAGCCGCCGGCCCAGCATGCGCATGAGGTGCAATGCAATGTCGGGGTTGTCGTGCAGCACGCGCTGGAAGCCGTCCTGCGAGAGCACGAGCACCTCGCTCGGTTCCGCCGCCTCCGCGCTGGCGGGGTACGGTCCGCCGTCGAGGGCCACCAGCTCCGCCACGGTGTTGAACGGGTGCTCCACCGTGAGCACGACCTCGCGCCCACTGGCAGGCGAGACGATGAACACCTTGACCTTGCCGCTCACCACCACGTGCATGCCCTGCG
>CAZFFG010000004.1:0-9442 GCA_964518275.1 uncultured bacterium
GCCTTGGCGATGGACTTGGCGATGCTCGTCTTGCCGACGCCGGGAGGGCCCGTGAAGAGCAGGATGGGGCCGCGGTTGACCTCGCCCTCCTCGAGTTCGCCCTTCTTGGCGCGTTCGCTCTTGAGCTTGCGTACGGCCAGGTACTCGAGCACGCGGTCCTTCACCTTCTCTAGGCCGTAGTGGTCCTCGTCGAGCACCTTGGCGGCCTCGGCGATGTCGAGGCTGTCCTCCGAGCGGTCGTTCCACGGCAGCTCGGTGATGGTGGTGAGGTAGGTGCGGATGACGGAGGCCTCGGCCGAGTCGGGGTGCATACGCGCCAAGCGGTTGAGCTCGCGCTGCGCCTCCTTCATGACGGCCTCGGGCAGCTCGAGCGCCTCCAGCTTCTCCTGGAACGCGGCTACCTCGTCCTCCTCGTCGTCGCCTCCAGCCAGTTCCTTCTGGAGCGCCTTGATCTGCTCGCGGAGGAAGTACTCGCGCTGGTTGCGGTCGATCTCTTCTTTGACCTCGCGCTGGAGCCGGCGCTGCGTTTCCTGCAGCTCGATCTCGGTGTCGATGAGCAGCAGTACGTGCTTGATGCGGGCCGCCACGGTGGGCGCCTCGAGCACGGCCTGCTTGTCGGAGAGGCGGAAGTCGAGGTGGTACGCCACGTAGTCGGCGAACTGCCCGGGGTCTTCCAAGTTCATGACGAACTGCGCTACCTCGGACTGCACGGAGCGGCTGCCGCTCTCGATGAGCTCCCGGAACTTCTCGCGGAGCTCGCGGAAGGCTGCCTCTAGCTCCACGGCGTCGCCGTCGGCCACTTCGAGGGGTTCGACGTGCGCTTCGATGAGACCGCCCTCGTGCTCGTACGAGTTCACCTTCACGCGCGCGAAGGCCCGCACCAGCATCTGGATGGTGCCGTCGGGGTTCTTCTTCATGCGCATGATGTTGCAGGCGGTGCCGACCTCGTAGAGGTCGTCGATGCCGGGCTCCTCAACGTCGCGGTCGCGCTGGCTCACGATGACGATGGTGCGGTCGCGGTCGAGCGCGGCGTTGATGGCGCGGATGCTCACGGGCCGACCGGCGTCGATGGGCATGACCATGGTGGGGTAGAGCACCGACCCACGCACGGGGCAGACAGGGATGCTCTGACTGAAGTCTGCTTGGTTCACGGCGTCTGCCATTGGACTCTCCTAAGCCTCAAGGGAGGCGGGTTGGGGGCGGACGGAGCCGCAGGGGCTACCGTCACAGGGTAGCCGACCGCGGGGCGGTTGGGAGTGGTAGTGCACCGACGCGCTCTACGCGTGGGCCGGGAAGGCCCCAACGCGAGCGCCGGCGAGGGAGGACTTGAGCCAACATTGCTCAAGTTTACTAGGTACGACTGGCTCAGGGTAGTTCTTGGAGTACCTTCGCGTTGCAGCTAGCCACCGTTCGTCTTCGTCCGGGGTGTCCCGGATTGTAACAGCTAGGAGCTCCCAAACCTGGTGTTCCGGTGTGGTAGCCTTCCCCGTCATGAAGAACGTCGTCAGGGCCTTGCAGAACGCCGTGGAAGAGGCAATCAAGGGCTTGGGCGTAGCCCAGCCGCAGGTGCTCATCCAGGAGGTGCCCGACGGCAAGCCGGGGCACTTCGGCACGCCTGCCGCCTTCACCCTCGCCCGGGAGCTACGCCAGCCGCCCGCCCAGATCGCCGAACGCATCGTGGCCGCCCTGCAGCTGCCCACCGGGGTGCGCTCCGCCGAAGCGGTGGGCCCTTACATCAACTTCGAGGTCGATCCCGCCACCTTCGTTCGCGGCGTGGCGCTGAGCCCAGCCCGCCCGGAGGCCGAGCGCCTCAAGGTGGTGGTGGAGCACACCAGCGTTAACCCCAACAAGGAAGCCCACGTCGGCCACCTTCGGAACATCGTGCTAGGCGACGCCACCGCGCGCCTCCTCAGCGCCGTAGGGCACGACGTCGAGGTCCAGAACTACATCGACGACACGGGTCGCCAGGCGGCCGAGAGCCTCTTCGCCGTGACCTACTTCCAGGCGCGCTACGACGGCGCCTCCGGGCAGCGCAAGTACGACCACTGGCTTGGCGAGCTGTACGTGAAGCTGGGCCAAGCCAAGGAGACGGACGGCGAGGCCATAGAGCGCGGCGTTACCGAGGTCATGCACCGCCTGGAACGCGGCGAGCTGCGGGCCGAGGTCGAGCGGGTGCTACGCGCTCAGCTCGAGACCTACCACTCGCTGGGGGTGGAGTACGACCTGCTCGTGTGGGAGTCCGACATCGTGCAGGGCGGTCTGCTGCAGAAGGGGCTCGAGGTCATGGAGGCCAGCCCCTACGTCTCGAAGCCTTCGGAGGGCAAGTTCGCGGGCGCTACCGTGATGGACGTGTCGGAGTTCCTGCCTGGACTGGAGGAGCCGCTCGTGGTGCTGGTGCGCTCCGGTGGCGCCGCCATGTACGTGGCCAAGGACATCGGCTACCAGTTCTGGAAGGCGGGCATCTTCGAGGGGCTCACCTTCGAGCGATTCGCCCTGCAGCCGAGCGGTAAGCCCCTCTACACCTCCAGCCCCGCCGGCGAGATCCGGCCGGACGGGCGCTCGTTCGCCCACGCTGAGGAGATCATCAACGTCATCGACGTGCGGCAGAGCCACCCTCAGACCATCGTGCGCACCGCCCTGGCGCTCTCCAACACCCCGGAGGGGAGAGCCGCCTACGAGCAGAGCCACCACCTCGCTTACGAGGTCGTGACCCTCGAGGGCCAAGCCATGAGCGGCCGTAAGGGCATCACCCTCTCCATCGACGCCGTCACCGAGGAGGCAGTGCGCCGCGCCCGCGCCGTGGTGGAGGAGAAGAACCCCGGTCTAGCGGGCGTAGACACCGTGGCCAGGCAGGTGGGCATCGGTGCGCTCCGGTTCGGCATGCTGAAGAACGAGGCCCGCAAGGTCATCGACTTCCGCTGGGAGCAGGCGCTCTCCCTGGCCGGCGACAGCGCCCCGTACGTGCAGTACGCGCACGCACGGGCGTGCAGCATCCTCAGGGCGGCGCGGCTGGAGGGCATCGACGTGAACGCCGCGCGCCAAGCCGCCGACTTCGCCACGCTCGGCGAGCTGGAGGTGCGCCTGGCCCGCGTGGTGGGGCGCTTCGCGACCGTGGTCGAGACGGCCGCAGCGGAGCTGGCACCCCACCAGGTGGCGCAGTACGCGCTCGACCTGGCCACCGCCTGGAACGGCTACTACAACCACAAGGGGCCGGACGGCCGACCCGACACGCAGGTGCTGCGCTCCCCAGCCGGCATGCGTGAGGCGCGCCTGCTGCTGGTGGACCGCGTGCGGCGCACCTTGGCAGACACGTTGGCCCTCCTGGGCGTGAGCGCTCCCGAGGAGATGTAACCAACAAGCGCGCTCTAGCGGCCCCGGCCGCGCGGGTTACGTCTAAAACGGCCCGGCCCGCGTGCGGGGTACGACTGCCCCGTCTAGCACCGCATGCCTCTGCTACCTTGCGGCCAGGAGGTGTTGCCATGGCAGTTGTGAAGGTCGTTGAGCTTCTGGCGCAATCCGATAAGGGGTGGGAAGACGCCACCCAGGTAGCCCTACGGGAGGCCGCGCGCACCATCCGCGACATCAAGTCGATCTACGTGAAGGACTTCCAGGCCATCGTAGAGAACGACCGCATCACGCAGTACCGGGTTAACGTCAAGGTTTCGTTCACCGTTAACCAGGGCGGGTAGCTGGCCGCCCCCTAGCGCCGGCGGTTCACCCGTGAGCAGGCGGACCGAAGAGCGTCGCCACGCTGTGGGCCAGGCCCGCGTCGTCGAGGTGCCGGTAGGCGTGTACGAACGTGCGTAACCGGTAACGCCGCGTGAGCCCAGCCAGGAACGATTCCGACTCGTAAGGCGACAGGCGGGTGCCGTTGGCGAGCCGCAGGGCGTGACCTTGCGCGTCAACCAGCCCGAGCTCGCGCAGCGCGCCCATCACGCGTCCGGCCTTGGGCTCCGCGTAAGGAAGCGGGTGCCCGCGCCGCACTGCCACAAGGCCGCGCCTCAGCTCTGAAACGGTGGGGTGCGCTAGCGCCTCGGCTTCGATGGCCGCTAGCGTGGTGGCTGGCAGGTCTAGGGTCGCGGCCGGACCTGCCGCCAGCGCCTCGAGAGCCGCCACCACATCGCCATCCGCCAGTTCGCGTACCACCGGCCCGGTGGCGGCGGGGTCGCCCCGGCGCCGCACTACGTAACCGGCTTCAGAGCCTGTGAACGCCGTGGGAGTGCCACCGCTCGCGGCGTCGAGTAGGGGCAGCGCCTGGGCCTCGCGTACCGCGTCGGCCACGAACTCAACGCTCTTCACCCCCTGCCACTCGGACTCGTTCAAGGTCACGGCGGCGTTGACGCTGCTGCCTGGCGCTAGGTCGCGAGCGAGCCGCCCCTGCTGCCAGGCCACCCCCTTCACGCCACCCACCCGCAGCTGCAGGGTGTTGCCGCCCTGCCCCACCGCGCGGGCGCTATCGAGCCTGCCCACCAGCGCGAACAGGGGCGCCGGGTGGCCCTCACCGTACGGCTCCAGCTCGGCGATGGCGCCTAGCAGGCCGCCGTTGATCTCGTCGGCCGAGACCACGGCGTCGGCCACCACCGTGGGGACCGGCCGGGGGAAGCCGCGCGCGTAGTCGTAGATGGCGTTACGGAACCTGTCGAACTCGCTCATGTCTAGCGCGAAGCCCGCCGCCTGGGTATGGCCGCCGAAGCGCCGCAGGTGAGCCGCGGCGGCGCGGAGCCCCCCCACGGCGGAGATGCCCGGGGTGGAACGCACCGAGCCCTTCCCGTCGGCGGCGATGTAGACGGGCAGGTAGAAGGTCTCGAGCAGCTTGCTGGCCACGATGCCCATCACGCCCGGGTGCCAGCTGGCGTCCTCCAGAACGAGCGCCGGCGCCTCCGGGTCTGCCTTGCCGAGCGCGTGAGCGAACATCTCGTCCTGGATCTGACGGCGCTCCTGGTTGCGGGCGTCGAGGTACACGGCCAGCTCGCTGGCGCGGCGTTCGGAGGCAGTGGTCAGTAGCTCAAGCCCCAGGTCGGCCTCACCGAGACGGCCCGCAGCGTTGAGGCGTGGCGCCAGCACGAACGCCACCTGCCGCGCGGTCACGTCGGACGAGAGGCGCGCCTGAGCCACGCTGGCACGTACGCCCGCCCAGCGCGACTCCCGTAACCGCGGCAACCCCTCGCGGATGAGGGCGCGGTTCTCTCCCAGGAGGGGGGCCACGTCGGCGATGGTGCCGAGCGTGGCGAGGTCCGTGTAGTCGAGCGGCGCGTCGAGACCGAGCTGCGAGCGGAGCGCCCACAGGAGGTGGAACGCAACGCCGGCGCCAGTGAGCTCGGGGAGGCCCAGCTGCGCCAGGGGCGAGAGGCCGGGGTGAACCACCAGGCAGTCAGGTAGCTCCTCACCCGGGGTGTGGTGATCGGTGACGATGACCTCCACACCGCGCCGCTTCAGCTCGTCCACCTCTGCCAGGTTGGTGATACCGCAATCCACGGTGATGAACAGGTCGGCGCGCTCGGCGTGCTCAGCCACGCGGTCCGGGTTCACGCCGTAACCGTCGGTGAGCCGGTTGGGGATGAACGCTTCGACCTGCGCGCCTAGCTCGCGGAGGCCAAGCACGAGGATGGCCGTGCCGGTGATGCCGTCGGCGTCGTAGTCGCCGTGCACGAGCACGCGTTTGCCTTCACGCAGCGCGAGCGCCAAGCGCTCCGCCGCGGTGGTGAGGGCTGGGTTGGGGCTCGGCACGAGCGGTGGGGTGAGGTGATCGGGCGCGGCGTCGCGCAGCCCGCGTGACCACAGCACGGCCGCCAGCGCGGGCGGCACTTGCAGGGAGCGCGCCAGCGCCGCCACCTCTGCGGGCGGCGCCGGCGGGCGCACGAGCCACCGCAGTGTGGGCGTGGCCGCCTTAAGCGTGGGCGGGGTCACGAGCGACATGAACGTGGTGCCTCCACGGCGCCTCGGCGGCGCCGCGGGTTACGCCAGCGTGGCATCAGCCAGCGTCGTCCTCGTTGGCGTCGTAGGAGCCGTCGTAGGTGCCGCTAGCCGCCGTGTACGGCTCCGGCTGCGCGGCGCGGTCCGGGATGACCGGGTACTCAGGCCCCGTGTAGCTCGCCGCTGCGGGCGCGGCGGGGGTGAGCGCGGCGAGGCGCTTCTCGAGCTGCTTGACCTCGCGGCCGCGGCGCCAGGCCAGCAGGCGGGTTGGTAGCCACCCCGCCAGGAAGCCGACTATCAGCGCGAGCACCACAACGTACGTGACGGGCAGGGGAGGCAGCAGCATGGAGAGTAGCGGCAGCTCCACGTCCACGCGGTTGGCCGCGTTGAACAGGAGCAGGTACAAGACGAGCAGAACAAGCAGTACGATCCCGACTATCCGTCCGACTTTCACGAGCACCTCCGCTTCGGAGTCTACCGCAGGCTCGCTGGCGTCGAGAGTCAGGCGTCGCCGCCGCTCGGCTAGCGGCGTTACCAGCGCCGCCGTCCAGGTCCACTACAATCTATGGACGTGAGCGTTACCATCAGCCAGTCCGCTGGCGTGCACCACAACCGAACCGATGCTCCCGCCCCTGTCAAGGTGCTTGCCGCCATGTCGGGAGGCGTCGACTCCTCTGTGGCCACGGCGCTACTGGCAGACCAGGGGTACGAGGTGGTGGGCAGCATGCTGCGCTTCTGGCCCGACGACCGGCCAACCGGCGCGTTCGACCTGTGCTGCAGCCCCGACGCCGCCTACGACGCTCGGCGCGTGGCCGACAAGCTCGAGGTGCCGTTCTACCTGCTCGACTTCCGCGACGTGTTCCAGGAGATAGTCATCGACCCGTTCGTGCCGGGCTACGCCGCCGGGCAGACCCCGAACCCGTGCGTGTGGTGCAACCGCCACATCAAGTTCGGCGCGTTCGTCGAGCGCGCGCAGGCGCTCGGCTGCGAGTACATGGCCAGCGGCCATTTCGTGAGGCGCGTGGACGGTCCGGCTGGGCCCGAGCTTCACCGCGGACGCGATGACGACAAGGACCAGACCTACTTCCTGTGGGCGCTCCCCAAGCAGATCCTGCCCTACCTCCTCTTCCCGCTGGGCGACATGACCAAGGCCCAGGTCCGCGCCATGGCCGCCGAGCGCGGGCTGCGCACCGCCGAGAAGAAGAGCTCTTCCGGCCTCTGCTTCATCCCCACCACGGTGAAGGATTACCTCACCGCGGCTGCCGAGGCCAAGCCGGGCAAGGTGCTCGACGCTGCCGACGGCTTCCGCGAGGCCGGCCAGCACCGGGGCGTGATGTTCTACACCATCGGCCAGAAGAAGGGGCTCGGCCTCTACCGCTCGCACCTCGAGCGTTACGTCGTGGAGCTGCGCGCCCACACGAACGAGGTGGTGGTGGGCACGCGCGAGATGTGTCACTGGGGTAGCCTCGAAGCTGGCCGACGCAACTTCCTGCTCGACGACGAGCTGCTCCCCACCCGGGTGCAGGCGCAGGTGCGCTACCGGCAGCAGCCGGAGCCTGCTACCCTCACCCTGCTAGACGGGCAGCGCTTCCGGCTGGAGTTCGACGAGCCCCAGTTCGCCGTGGCCGAGGGCCAGAGCGCCGTGGTGTACGACGGTGACCGGCTACTAGGCGGTGGCGTCATCGAACGACGGGCTCACTGAGCTCGTCTGCGTCGTGAAGCGTTCGCTGCGCTACAATCCACGCAGGAGGTCCAACCGTGGCTAGCCTCATCGTCTTAGTTGTACTGGTACTACTCGTACTGTACGCGGTCTCCATCTACAACCGCATCATCACGTACGAGAAGCGCTACCAGAACGCATGGAGCCAGATCGACGTCCAGCTCAAGCGGCGCGCCGACCTGGTGCCTAACCTGGTAGAGACCGTCAAGGGTTACGCCGCCCACGAGCAACAGGTGTTCGAGGAAGTGGCGCGCTCGCGGCAGGCCATGATGAACGCTCGCTCCGTGAACGAGTCCGCGGAGGCCGCCAACATGATGTCCGCGGCACTGGGCCGGCTCTTCGCCATCGCCGAGAACTACCCTCAACTTCGCGCTAACGAGAACTTCCTCCTCCTGCAGGAAGAGCTCTCAGGCGTGGAGAACAAGATCGCTTACGCGCGGCAGTTCTACAACGACGCTGTCATGCAGTACAACACCCTCATCGAGACGGTGCCAGCGGTGTTCCTCGCCGGCCCCATGGGTAAGAGCGCCGCAGTCTTCCTGCAGATCCCAGAGGGCGACCGCGAGGTGCCCCAGGTGTCGTTCAGCACCCCCAGTAGCAGCCCCGAAGCGTAGCTGCGCGCGGCGTTCGTTAGCGCTGTGACCTTCCTACGAGGGCCCCGGACATGAGCGACGCGCCCACGCGCCTGCCGGACCAGTTCACGGAGCCCGGAACCGGTCGGCGCATCAACCTTCTCGACTACCAGGCGGCCAACAAGCGCGACTCCTGGCTGCTGGCGCTGTTCACCATGGCGCTCCTGGTAGCCATCGCTTACCTGCTGGCCCAGGTCACCGACCCCGGCGCCTCCCTCTTCTTCGTGGGGGTGGCGCTACTCATCGGCGCGGGTCAGGCCGTGGCCGGCTTCTGGTTCTCCGACAAGATCGCCCTGGCGGCGGCGGGTGCCCGCCCCGCCACGGTGGAGGAACACCGTTACCTCGTGAACGTGTCAGAAGCGGTGGCCATCGGCGCCGGCGTGCCGATGCCGAACGTGTACGTCATCGACTCGCCGGCCCCCAACGCGTTCGCCACCGGACGTGACCCGCAGCACTCGTCCATCGCCGTCACCACCGGCCTGCTGCAGTTGCTCGACCGGCAGGAGCTGGAGGGCGTGGTGGCGCACGAGATGGCGCACATCCGCAACTACGACATCCGCTTCATGTCGATGCTGGTAGCCACGCTAGGCGCCATCCTCGTGTTGCGTGACCTGGTGCTGAGGTGGTCGTACCTAGGCGGCTTCGGGGGTAGCAGCGGCCGGCGCTCGTCGCGGCGCGACTCGAGCGGTGGTGGCAAGGGGCAAGGCATAGCCATGCTCCTGCTGGTTGTGCTGTTGGTGCTGGCGCCTCTCTTGGGCGCCCTAGCGCGGATGGCGGTGAGCCGCAAGCGTGAGTACCTGGCCGACGCGGCGGGCGCGTTCATCACCCGCAACCCGGAGGGGCTGGCTCGGGCTCTCGAGAAGCTCCGGCGCTACAACGGTCAGCCCCTGGAGGTGAGCGAGGGGGTGCGGTCGCTCTTCATCGTGAACCCCGTGCCCCGCCTCAACGCGGTGGGGTTGATGGCCACGCACCCGCCCATCGACGAGCGCATTCGGCGCCTTCGCAGCATGTGAGGCGGCGCCCCTAGGGCAGGGCCAACCCGTGGGCAGCCGGGCGGTGAAGTGCGGGTCGGCGGCGGACCTGAACCCGCCCCCGACCCCCCCCTCACTCCACTTCCGCCGCCAGATGCGAGACGGGACGGGCCACGTACAGAGCCCGGGGGTCGAGCCCCAGTGTG
>CAZFFG010000004.1:9452-32696 GCA_964518275.1 uncultured bacterium
GGGGGCCCCCCGTGCGGCCCCCCCCCGGGGGGGGCGGGGGGGGGTGGGGGGGGGGGGGGGGGGCCCCCCCCCCCCCCCCCCCCCCCCCGCCCCTCACTCCTCTTCCTCCTCCTGATGCGAGACGAGACTGGCCACGTACTGAGCCCGGGTGTCGAGCCCCAGCTTGGTGAGGATGTTCGACACGTGCGCGTTGACGGTCTTCTGCGTGACGCGCAGGCTCTCGGCGGCGCGCGCCGTGTCGTAGCCCTGGACCAGTAGGCGCGTGACCCGCAGCTCCATGTAGGTGAGACCCGACTTCCACTGGTAGACCTTCAGCGCCGACGCCGCTGCGTAGATGCCGGTGATGAGGCCGTTGGCGTCGTGCGCGTTCACCACCGAGCTGACGTGGAACGCCGCCAGCATGTCGAGGTAGGCGGGGTGGCTGGCCTGCGTGGCCACCACCGTGCGCGCCCGCTCCATGCTGTTCATCAGCGTTAGCTGCCCGATGGCCCAGGTGAGGGGGAAGTCGAGCAGGACGTGGGCCACGTTGCCCCGACTCCAGTTGTCGGCGGTCGTGTCGATCTTGTCGAGCACGGGCTTGACCAGGCTAGTGAAACCTGCGTTGGCGGTGACGATTTGGATGCCGGTCTCAGTAGACATGAGTCGCTCCTTCAACGATTGATCTCGGAGCGCACGGCTCCGGACTTCCCTTCCTAGGCGGCCTTTCGGGACATACATGGTGGCCGGGGCACGGTTACGTGCCGGTTGCAACGAGAGACCGCTTGGTGGGAGGGAAAGGAGCTGGGGAGACCGTCGCCTGGCGCGGCCGGGCTGCAGCCTGGAGAGGTGCCCAACCGGTGACGGCTGCGGTCGTACTCTTAGGCTGACGTTGGGGGTGGTGTCAGGTTCACGCCTACACGCGAGCGGCGGCGGCCGGCTCGGTGCCTGAGCCGGGCCGTCAGGCGCGCGGGTCCCACAGGTCGCGTAGGGCGTCGCCCAGTAGGCTGAAGCCGAGCACCGTCCACACTATGGCTAGGCCCGGCACGATGGCCGGCCACACGCTCATGCTCATGAAGCTCTGGCTCTCACGGAGCATGTTGCCCCAACTGGGCACGTCGGGCGGGGTGCCGAGACCCAGGAAGCTCAGGGCCGCTTCCGCCAGCACGGCCACGGCGAGGCTGAGGCTGGCCTGCACGATGAGCGGGCCCACCGCGTTGGGTAGCACGTGCCGCAGAAGGATGCGGCCGGAGCTCATGCCGAGCGCGCGACCAGCTTCCACGAACTCACGCTCCCGCAACGCCAGCACGCTGGCCCGCACTATGCGGGCGAAGATGGGCACGGTGGCGATGCCGATGGCCGTCATGGCGGTGAGGGTGCCCGGCTGGAACACGGCCGCCAGCAGCAGCGCCATGAGGATGGCCGGGAACGCGTACGCCACGTCCACCACGCGCATGATGGCCTCGTCGAGGAAGCCACCGAGGTAACCGGCTAACGCGCCCAGCGCAGTACCGATGCTGAGGGCGATGCCGACCGCCGTGAACCCCACGTAGAGGGTAGAGCGGGCGCCCATGAGCACGCGCGAGAGCAGGTCGCGGCCGAAGTGGTCGGTACCCAGCGGGTGAGCGCCGGTAGGCGCCGAGAGCTGCGCCGCGAAGTTCATGGCGAGCGGGTCGTACGGCAACCAGAAGAAGCTGACGAGGGCCGCCAGAACGAGCAGCCCGATGAGCGTGCCGCCCAGGTAGAGGTTCATGCGCCCCACACCTCCGCGGCTGAACACGCCCCTCACGAGTAGCGGATCCTCGGGTCGAGCAGACCGTACGAGATGTCCACGATGAAACCGAGCGCCACGATGGTGGCCGCGTACACCAGGATCTCGCCCTGCAGGAGCGGGAAGTCGCGGGTGCCGATAGCGGTGAGCGCCAGGCGGCCTAGACCCGGCAGGGAGAACACCTGCTCTATGACGATGGAGCCGATGAACACGTTGGTGAGGGAGAGCCCGAGGATGGTGATGATGGTGACCATGGCGTTACGCAGCGCGTGCTTCATGATCACCCCGCGGGTCGTTACGCCCTTGGCGCGGGCTGTCCGCACGAAGTCCTGGTTGAGAACTTCCAGCATGGCCGCGCGGGTCATGCGCGTCATCACCGCCGCCTGACCCAACGCCAGTGCTAGGACCGGGAGGGCCAGGCTGCGAGCCCACGCTGCGGGGTCCTCGCCGAACGGGGTGAAGCCGCCGGCCGGCAGCAACCTCCGCTCTACCGCGAAGAAGAGGATGAGCAGTAGCCCCAGCCAGAAGCTCGGCACCGCCGCGCCTAGCTGCGAGAGCGACGTGACGAGCGGGTCCCACACGCTGCCGCGCTTCACGGCGGCGAAGATGCCTAAGGGGATGGCGATGAGACACGCCAGCAGGGCCGCCCCCACCGACAGCGGCACGCTTACGCGCAGCCGGTCGGCGATGAGCGGCCCCACGGGCCTCTGGTAGTTGATGCTCTCACCGAAGTCGC
Organism: uncultured bacterium; assembly: GCA_964518275.1. GTDB lineage: Bacteria > Deinococcota > Deinococci > Deinococcales > Trueperaceae > JAAYYF01. The sequence goes on from CAZFFG010000004.1 coordinate 11,936, forward strand.
CCCGCGCCACCCCACCGAGCCACTGAACGTAGCGTTGAACGGGCGGCACGTCGAGGCCGAGCTTGCGTGAGAGAACCTCCCGCGCCTCGGGCGTGGCGTTGATGCCGAGGATTATCGCTGCGGGATCGCCCGGCACGGCGAGCAGGGCCGAGAAGACGACCATGCTCGCCAGCAGGACGCTAAGTAGCGCAGTTAGGAAGCGCCGGACGACGAAACCGAGCATGCAGGACGGACCGAACTATCAGTTGGTCTTGTACACCCCAGTCACGTCGATGGCGGGCGTGGGCTGATCCTGCCAGAAGCCGTACACGTTCTGGCGGGCGGCCACGAGGTAGGGCGGCGAGAAGACCCACACGTTCACCGCGTCGTTGGCGATGATGGTGGCGATCTCCTGGTAGGCGGCCGTTTCGGCCTCGGCGCTGGTGGCGGCTTCGGCTTCGGCCAGCAGCTCGCGCACGCGCGGGTTGTCGTACTGGTAGTAGTAGTCGGGGTTGCCGTAGACGTTGATGTCGCGCGGTTCGGAGTGGCCGATGATGGTCATGTCGTAGTCGGCGCCCAGCAGGATGCGCTGGATCCAGGTGCCCCACTCAACCACACTGAGTTCAACGTTGATGCCGACGGCCCGGAGCTGCTGGGCGATGACCTCGCCGGCGCGGCGTTCGGTCTGGTACGGCTCGGGCAGTTCGAAGTGGATGGTGAAGCCGTCCGCGTAGCCCGCCTCGGCCAGCAGTTCGCGGGCACGCTGCGGATCGTAAGGGTAGGTCTGCGACAGGTCGATGTAGTACGGCTCGGCCGGGCTCATGTGGCTGCCGATCACGGTGCCGAGGCCGAAGTTGGCGCCGTTAACGATGGTGTCCTTGTCGATGGCCAGTGTGATGGCCTGACGCACGCGCAGGTCATCTAGGGGAGCACGCGAGTTGTTCATGGCCAGCGTGATCTCGGTGGTGGCCGTGCCCTCGGTGCCCTTAAGCTCCGGGTTGGTGGCTACCTGCAGGTACTGCTCGGGCTGCAGCGCCACGCCGATAAGGTCGATGTCGCCGGATTGCAGCGCTGCGAAGCGCGTGTTGGCGTCGGAGATGATGCGGAACACGGCGCGGTCGAGGTACGGCACGCCCTCGATGTAGTAATCGTCGAAGCGCTCGAGGACGACCTGGCTACCCTCGGTGTAGGAGACGAACTTGAAGGGGCCCGTGCCGATGGGCTCGGAGCGCTGCGTCTCGGCCTTGGCGGCGGGGTAGATGATGGAGTCGGGGCGTGCCAGGTTGTAGAGCAGGCCGCGGCTCGGTTGGCTGAGCTGGAACACCACGGTGTTGGCCGCCGGCGACGACACGCTCTCGATGGAGGCGTAGTAGGCCGGGTTGGTGTGGCCCGACTCGGGGTCCATAGCGCGCTCGAACTTGGCGATGACGTCGTCGACCGTGAGGTCGCTGCCGTCGTGGAACTTCACGCCGTCGCGCAGCTGGAACGTCCAGGTGAGACCGTCCTCGCTGGTGGAGTAGCTCTCGGCGAGGGCTGGCACGATGGTGCCGCTGGCGTCGAAGCGCACGAGCCCTTCGTAGACGTTGTGGTACATGACGCGCGGGATCTCTTGCGAGGTGGAGATGGTGGGGTCCCAGCCGGGCGGGTCGGCGGTGATGGCCACGGTGACGGTGCCGCCGTAGACCGGCTCCGGGTCCTGGGCGTAAGCCGTGCCCAAGAGCAGGCCGAGCGCCAGGAGCAGCGCCAGGGCCAGCTTGAGAGCGGGGGTGCGAGAAGCCGATTCGGACATGCGTTCCTCCTGATGTGGTTGCTTAGCCGGCCGGGGGGCCGGAGGTGAGAAGGTGTGGAGTCGGGCGAGGCCGCGGGCCCCGTCAGCCGTTGTGTGACGCCAGATAGGTTACCGCAGCGGCGGCGTAGAGGCGCGCCGAAGCTACGGTGTCGGAGAGCCGCACGAACTCATCGACCTGATGCGGGATCTCGCGGTCCCCCGGCCCGATCGTCACGATGGGGATGTCGCGCCACGCCCACAGGAAGGTGCCGTCGGTGGCGCCGGGCACACCGCCGTAACGGGGTGCCGTGCCGAGCACAGCGGGGTAGACGGCCTCCACCGCGCGCACCAGCGGGTCGTCTGCCTGCGTCTCTGTCCAGGGGCGCGACTCGAACACGTGGATGTGGAAGCGCAGCCGTTCCGTGGCGGCCTCCAGCCGCGCCGCGATGGCGCGCAGCTCTGCCTCGATCTCGTCGTGCGACTGCCCTGGCACGGTGCGGATGTCGAGGGCAACGTACGCCTGCTCGGGCATGACGTTGAGCTGCGCCTCGCCCGCCGCGGGCGCCCGCGTGACCGTGGGGGTGATCCACGGCAGGCCCAGGAACTCGTGCGCCCCGAGGCGCTCCTGCTCACGCCTCTCGTAGTCGCGCAGCGCCACCACGAAGTCTGCGAGGCCCCGAACGGGGTTCACGCCCGCGTACGGCATGGCGCCGTGGCTCATCACGCCCGTTATCGTGACGTTCACGCGCATGGCGCCCTTCTGGAAGAGGCAGATCTCGTTCTCCTCCGGCTCGGCCACGATGGCGCCCGACACGTCGTCGGCCCAGCCGCGCTCGATGAAGCCCTTGATGCCGAGCATCATGCCTTCCTCGTCCGCCACTATTCCCAGCCGGATCCGACCCGGCAGGTCCGGCGCCACGCGCATGACCGCCTCCAGCGCGGCGATGCTGGCAGCCACGCCCGCCTTCATGTCGGCGGAGCCGCGGCCGTGCAGGACGTCGCCCTCGATGCGACCCTCGAAGGGCGGCACGCGCCACTTGGCCGGGTCGCCCTCGGTGACCACGTCCGTGTGGCCCTCGAACATGAGGGTGCGGTGCTGCTGCGGGTCGAAGCTGGTGCCGGCCCAGTCGCAGATCACGTTGGGTCTGCCGGGCGCCACCTCCTCCAGCACCGGGTCGAGCCCGAGGGCGCGGAGCTGGGCGGCCACGTACTCGGCTGCCGGCGCTTCGGTGGTGCCGGCCTCGGCGTCGAACACGCTCCTTATCTGCACCAGACCCTGCGCTAGCTCCGTCACCCGCGCCGGGTCGACCGCCGCAGCGGCGCGGCGTGCGAGCTCGGAGGGGTAGCTGTGCGGCATCGGGGTCTCCCCGTGGTTAGCGCTCACAGCGGCGGGGTGAAGCGGCCGTCCTGTGCCGTCCAGCCGCCATCCACGTACAGCAGCGAACCGGTAACGAAGCTGGCCGCATCGGAGACGAGGAAGATGACCGCGCCCACCAGTTCGCTTGGCTGCGACCAGCGCCCGAGGGCGCTCTTGTCTGCGTACGCCTGGTACCACGCGGGCTGCGCCTTGATCTGCTCCGTGAGCGGTGTCTCGACGACCCCGGGTGCCACGGCGTTAGCGCGCACCCCCTGGCGCCCGAGCTCAGAGGCCAGCGCCCGGATCATCTGTAGCGTGCCAGCCTTGGTGGCCGCGTACACGCCCTGGCCGGGCTCGACCACCTGGGAGCGGATGCTGGAGAAGAACACCATGCTGCCCCGGCCTTGGGCCGCCATGACCTCGCCAGCCTCCTTCATGACGTTGAAGCTGCCCTTGAGGTTCACGCCGACCACGCGGTCGAACTCGTCGCCCGTGATGTCGGTGAGGCGCTTACGCACGTTGATGGAGGGCGTGCACACGAGAGCGTCGAGCGCGGGCATGCCGCGAACGAGCTCGCGCACCTGCGCCTCGTCGGTGATGTCGACCGTGGCAGCGTTGGCCTCGTAGCCCGCCGCCCTGAGCTCCTCCGCCGCGGCCTCCGCAGCGCTCGCGTTGGTGTCGGCAACGAGCACGGTAGCGCCGAAGTCGGCGAGGCCCTTAGCGGTAGCGCGGCCGATGCCCGACCCGCCGCCGATGACGAGGGCGTGGCGTCCGGATAGGTCGAAAAGATCGCGGTAGTTCACGGAACCTTCCTTTCGTTTCCGACCTGAGCACAGGTCGTTCGCGGTCAAGTTGTGAGGAAGGCTATCACCCGCTAGAGCTCCTCCTCGCCATTTGGTGGCCAGTTGCCCCCCAGCCGCAGCCAGGCTTCCACCATGTCGGTGGGCACCTGCGCCGTGAAGGTCATGGCCTCGTTATCGGCTGGGTGCGGCACGGTGAGCCGGTAGGCGTGCAGGGCCTGGCGCTCGATGACACCGGACGGGCGGCCGTACTGTTCGTCGCCCAGGATGGGGGCGCCCAGGTGGGCTAGGTGCACGCGGATCTGGTGGGTGCGCCCCGTGTGTGGCCGCGCCTTCACGAGGCTGTAACCGGGCAGGCTGGCGATGACCCGGAAGCGGGTGGTGGCGCTCTTGGGGTTCTCACCACCCACTGTCATCGATTGCCGCCTCACCGGGTGCCGGCCGATAGGAGCGTCCACCGTGACGCCGTCCTCGATGGCGCCCACCACGATGGCCACGTACTCCTTCTCGGCGAAGCGCTTCTTGAACGAGTTGGAGAGGTGACGGTGCGCGGCCTCGTTCTTGGCCACCAGCATCACGCCGGAGGTGTCCTTATCTAACCGGTGAACGATGCCCGGCCGGTAGGCCGCGTCGGCCGGGTCCTGCAGGCTCTCCTTAGAGAGCGGCATGCGCCCCAGGAGCGCGTTCACCACCGTGCCGGTGCGCAGCGTGGCGGTGGGGTGCGACACCATGCCCGGCGGTTTGTTGATGGCCGCCAGTTCCTGATCCTGGTAGATGATGTGAAGGTCGAGGTCCTCGGGCTCCACGTGCATGGGCCTAGGCGGTGGCAGGATGACCGACACCGTCTCGGTGCCAACGAGCTTGGTGGCCGGTTTGCCTACGGGCCGGCCGTCCACCGTCACGTACCCCTCCGTCACCAGCTCCTTGGCGTAGGTGCGCGACAGCTCGAGGGCCATGGCGATGGCTACGTCCAGACGCTCGCCGGCCGGTGCGTCGAAGGTTCGGAACTCCACCCGGCCAGTCTAGCGCCCGTCCTGGAGGGCCGCCCCACAGCGCTATACTGCTCCGGTCATGGAGCGAAACGACGCAGGCCAGGCGCACGTTAGTGAAGGGGGCGCGGAGCGCCCGGTGGTAAGCGCGGAGCGCGGCAGCGCCGAGCCCGTCATCGCGCTCGATGCCATGGGCGGCGACGCCATGCCGCAAGCGGCCGTGGAAGGCGCGATCATCGCGCACTTGGCTGGCGCGCGTGTGGTGCTGGTGGGCGACGAGAACGTGCTGAGGCCCGAGCTCGAGCGTCGTGGCGGACCCCAGCTCGATATCGTGCACGCGTCCGACGTCATCTCCATGGACGAGAGCGCCACCGACGTTCGTCGCCGACGCGACTCCAGCATCATGGTGGGTATGCGCCTCGTGAAGGAGAGCCGCGCGCACGCGTGCGTGTCGATGGGGCATTCGGGCGCCACCATGGCGGCGGCGTTGCTGGTGCTCGGCCGCCTGCCCGGCGTGGATCGGCCCGCCATCCTCGCCAACGTGCCCAAGGCCGACGGCTTCGTGGCGCTGCTCGACGCGGGCGCTAACACCGACAGCAAGCCCGAATGGCTGCAGCAGTTCGCGCTCATGGGCAGCACGTACGTGCAGCAGGTGTGGGGCGTGTCGGCGCCCACGGTGGGGCTCATGTCTATCGGCGAGGAGTCGCACAAGGGCACGGAGCTCGTACGTGCCGCTCACGACCTGTTGGCTGCCACGGCGGGCATCCGCTTCCACGGCAACATCGAGGGGCGCGACCTGTTCAGCGGTGTGGTCGACGTGGTCGTCACCGACGGCTTCACAGGCAACGTCATCCTCAAGCTCGCCGAGGGTGAGGCCCGCACGCTCTTCGGTTGGGTGCGCGACGCCCTCAACTCGGACCTGCGCTCCAAGCTAGGCGGCCTGCTCGTGAAGCCCGCCCTGAAACGCGTGGCAGCGCGGATGGACCCGGCAGAGTACGGCGCCCAGCCGCTGCTCGGTGTGAACGGTTACGCCTTCATCGGGCACGGCAGCGCCGACGCGCGGGCGGTGGCCAGCGCGGTGCGCACCGCCCGAACGGCTGTCCAGGCCGGCGCCTTAGAACGGCTGGTCACGGCGTTGGCAGAGGGTCTGCAGCCCGGATCCAACTGATGGCGCCCAACGGGCGGCCACCAGGGCCCGTTGGGAGGAGTAGCTCTGGCAGCGGGAAGGGCCTGGAGCTGACGCCGCCTTCTTGACCGATCGTGTACAGGTCGAGCGGTTCGATGACGCCAGGACGTAGCACGTACGTGTAGGCGCGCAGCGGTTCGACGGTGGCGCCCGCGGCCGCGAGCGTTAGGCGCTCCGGGTCGGGCGCTTCACGCTCGACTCTAGCGTGCAGTTCCGCTTGGCTAGCGCCCACCACCAGCACACTGTCGAGGCGCCCGACCTGGTCCACCACCAGCGTGCGGGCGTTAGCTAGCGCCGGCACTGGGCCGAGCTCGGCCTCGAGCGACGGCAGGCTCAGGTCGGTGCCCACCAGCGAGTCGCGCGTGAGCACCATGAGGCGGTCACCGCTGCCCACCATGGCTACGAGGTCCTGCTGCGCCACCGCCACCGTCCTGTCCTGGAAGGGGTCCGCGCGGCCAGACTCGAAGTCGGTGGCGAACACCTGCGTGTTGGTGGTGCCGCCCACCAGGAAGTAGCCCCGTTCGCCATCCTGGCGCTGGTCGGTGTAGATGCCGGCGCCCAGCACGTCGTTGCTGCCCTCTAACACCGTAGCCGCGCCTCCCGCCATGTCCAGCAGCCACACCACGGGGAAGTCAGCGGTGCTGGCAACGCATTCGGCGGGCACGTCGAGGAGGAGGAGCCAGCGCCCGTCGCGGCTCACCTGCAGCGTGCTCGGGCACACGATGGAGTTGGTGGTAGCGGTGCTGCTCAGCACGCCGTCTGGGCCCACTAGCGTTAGCGGTTCACCGATCTCGTCGAAGGCGCTGGGGGCCTCCGCTCGCACGTTGGCGACGCTGAAGCGGTGCAGGTAGGCGTTCACTTCTGTGCCGGCAACGGAGCGGGTGAGGACGAACGCCTCCGAGCGGTCGGTGTCGCGGGCCGTGAGGTCGATGGCCACCGCCGGCGCGGGCAGCGGTCGCCGGCTATCAGCCACGAAGCGCATGCGGTCGGCAGCGGCGGTGCCGTCCGCCTGGTCCTCCACCAGCGCCAGCTGGAACTCCGCGCCTTCTTGCACGCCCACTATCAGGAGGGTCGACGAGCGCTCCTCGCTCGTGCCCGTGCAGGCGCCCACCAGCAGCGTTACCGCCACCACGGCTATGAGCGTGCGGAGCCTGTCATGCCAGCGCGCCGGCGCTCGGTCGGCCGGGGCGGGGCCGGCAAGACTTGGCTCAACCGGACTTGGGCGGGGTGTTCTCACGGTTGCCTCCTGGGGATGATCCACCCCGTGTCGAAGATGTGCCCGAGGCCCTGGTCCGCGCCGGGCGTGGTGAGGGTGATGGCGATAGCGCCCGTGCGGCTGTTCCACGAACCGTACAGGGCCCAGCAGCAACGGTTCCACGCCACCACGAAGGTGGGTTGCAGGTTGAACGCCGGCTGGTTGGGGTCCCCGCCGGTGAGGTCCCACACGTCGGTCAGAACGGCGCCGATGTAGAGCGTGTCGAGCGGCCGCACCACCAGCGCCACCTCCTGCAGGCTGAGCCTCCCGCTGGTCACCTCCTCCAGCGCCAGCGAGTACTGCCCTGCGTAGCCGACCGTGCCCTGCAGGCCCACGCGGTCGTAGACGTCGACGCCGAACCGCAGGTTGGCGCGCCTCAGGAATGTGCTTGGCTGCACGTCGTCGCGCCACATGAGCTCCGCGAAGCCGTCCACCCCCACCCGCACCGGCCCGACGCTGCGTTCCGCGAAGAGCACCCGGGCGGTAAGGAGCGAGTTGCGTAAGCCGAAGCCGTCCGGACCGTCGCCGAGGGCGGGGTCGAGGCGGGTGCTGTACCGCACCTGCCAGGTGGGGCTGCCGCGCTCCGGCGCCCCCTCAACGGCGAAGGCGAGGTTGCGAGCGTAAGGCTCAGGCTGAGGGAGGCCGAGCCAACCGGTCGGTAGCCACACGAGCCCGTCGGCCTGCAGCGCAGCCACGCCGGGCCACGCCAGTCGCAGCTGGCTACGCGCCAGTTGGCCGCTAGGTAACGCTAGGCGCTGTAGGGCGTCGAACTGGAGCGGGCCAGCCGTCACGGCGGCCGCCACCTCGAACGCGCTCACGCGGCCCAGGTCGAGGTCGCGGGCGTAGGTGAGGGCCAACCCCGGCAGTTGGTCGTCGTGCCTCAGGGTGCCCAACGTGAGCCTGAGGGTGAGGTCGTCCCAGTGGTCGGGCGGCGCGTCGCCGCTGGGCGTGGGCGGCCGGTAGCGGTAGGCGGTCTCCACTGTGAGGTCCACAACGTTGGTCACGCCCGCCGCTGCCTTCATGCCTGTGCTCGTGGTGTCGCGCGGCTCTCCGCTGAGCCGGTCGGGCCTGACGTCGAGGTCCTGCGAGTGCTTCACCTCGAGCTGCCCGTAGACCGTGCCCCGTGCCCTCAGCTGGAGGGTGGCGTCGAGGGTGCCGGGGTCGCCGGTCTTCGGGTCGTACTCGTTGCGCAGCGTCAGGCTCACCCAGTTAAGGTTGCCGAGGAGCTGCAGGTTGCTCACCAGGGGTAGCCACCCCTCCTCGTCGGGGTTGCGGTCGTCGTGGAAGACGTAACCGCCGCTCTGTTCGAAGCGCAGCCAGGCGGTGGGGTCGAGACGCAGCTGGCTGCGGACATCGGTGCGGCTCCGGTAGGGAAGGATGTCGAAGCGGAAGGGGGTCTCGCCCTCACGCACGTCGCGCGTGTAAGTGACCGACAGGTTGCCCGTGCGCCCGAACGCTTGGCGCGCCACCAGCCTGGTGAGCCACTCCACCTGCCGCTCAGCGGTGGAGTAGTAGTAACCCGTGAACGCCGTGCGTCCTTCCAGGCTGAAGCCGCTCCATAGCGGCAGCGGGTCGAGCGCGAGCGTGTGCGCCTCCAGCACGCGACCGGCCTCCTGCGTGGGGCTAACGGCTGCGGAACGGTTGAGGGTGTTGCTCACGTCCTGGAAGGCGCCTAGGTCGAGGAGGAAGCGCTCCAGCCGCAACGGCCCCAGGCTGAGGCTCCTCACGTCCTCCGGCTCCAGCTGCAGCCGCGTGAAGGTCTGTAGCGGCACAGCGCGCCCGGCGTAACTGGGGCTGAGGAACGCACCCGGCTCGGCGCGCACGAAGACCTGGCTGCTGTACAACCCCCGCCAGCCGTCTGCCACGGCTTCGTGCGTGAGTGTGGCCTCCCACAGTTGCGGCCTGCGCGCGTCGTTGCGCTCCACTAACAGGGTGGTGCGCGGCGGGCCCAGCACCTCCTCGTCGGCGTAGGCCAGGCGTACGTGGAACAGCCGCTCGGTCTGGCCCGTGGCGGTGTGGAAGGCTGGCGTGTAGTCGACGCTGAAACTACCCTTGCCCGTGTCGGTGTAGAAGCGGTGCTGCAGGAAACCGCCCAGGTAGCTTCGCTCCACTGCGCCGCCGAGGAACATGTCGCCGACGGCGGAGCCGCCCGGCAGCACGTCGGCGTAGTAGCGCACGCCCACGTCGCCGTACGCGTCCGGGCCGGCCACGTAGGGCCAGCTCAGGGTTATCCGAGCGCGCTCGGTGGCCGTGCCCGTAACGTACTCGAGGCGCGGCTGGCGGTCCTGCGGGCCTATCGGCAGCACCATGATGGGTAACGTCATGACCGCCGCGGCGCGTACTAGCACGGTGACCCCGTAGGCCACGATGCGGTCACCCGGGTAGATCTCGAGGGTCTCGGCCTCGAAACCGTAGTCTTCGATGTCTTGGCCGCAGCGCGTGCAGGGGCTGAACTGCCCCATCGCCACGCGGATGAGGCCAGGCACGCGGCTGGCGCGGTCCCCCGTCACGGTGACCTGATCCGAGATGATGAGGACGTCGTCACCTACGAAGCTCTCGTCACGTAGGTCGATGACCAGGTCGTGACCCTCCACCACCTCCGCACCCGCCTCGTAACGTCCGAAGCCGATGACGCGCACCAGCCGGTTGGTGAGGTCCACCTCCACGTGGTCGGCGGCGAGCACGGAGTCGTCGATCGTTACGCGTAGGCCGTCACCCTGCAGCACGTAGAGCTGCACCTCGGTGCCGTCTGGCAGGGTGATGGTGCGGATCTCGAGTCGGCTGTTGGGGTCGTCACCCGCGTCGATACCGATGCGAGCAGCCATCCCGGCAGGGGTCAGTAGCGCGGCAGCCAGGAGGAGCAACAGCACCAGCAGGCGCCTCGGTAGCCGCGCTCGCATCTCACCTTCTCCAGATGAGAGCGAGCAGCCCACCCGCGGCGGCTAGGTAGAGCGCCACCGGCAGCCAGCCGGCCACGTAGGCGGGCAGCGTGCCCTGCGCCCCTAGCAGCTTGCTCACGCTCCAGGTCGCGTAGTACACGAACGTGAGCAGCAGGACCGTAACGAAGCCGAGCTGAGCGCCGCGCCTGAAGGTGAAGAGGCCTACCGCAGCCGCGAAGAGGGCGAAGGCCGTGGCGGCTAGGGGTTCGGCGAGCTTGCGGTGCAGGGCCGTCCACTCGGCAGGCTTGGCCGTGCCCGGGTCGAGCCGCAGGCGCGCCAGGAGCTCGCTCAGCGGCAGGTAGGCCAGGTCGGCGGCCGCGGAGGTGCGGGCGGTGAGCCCACGCACGGGCAGCGTGGCGGAGTCGGCGCGGAAGTCGAGGGTGAGCCGGGCGTCGCGCAGCACCCGGAAGGCTATGCCCGTTAGGCGCCACACCCCTTCTTCCGCCACCGGTTGGCCGAGCTCCGCCTCCAGCAGCTCACGGGGGCCGGATGAGGAACCGGGGGTTATCACCGTCACGTCGCGGAACTCACCGCTCGGGGTCACCTCGCCGATGAAGATGCTCCTTCCCAGGGCGTCCTCGAAGAACGAGCCCTGCTGCACGATGGTCTCTGGCGAGATGAGGAGGATGTCGCGCTCCACTTCCGCGGCGCGCTGTTCGCTCCACGGCACCACCAGCTCGTTGTTGAGGAGCGCCAGCGCGCTCACGGCCAGTCCGAGGCCCAGGAGGGGCATTACGAAGCGCCTGGGACCCACGCCGGACAGCAGGGCGGCCTTGATCTCGCCGTCCTGACCGAGGCGGGTGAGGGTGAGGAGCGCTGCGAAGAGGAGCGCCAGGGGCAGCCCCGGCCCGATGGCGCTAGGCAGCTTGAAGAGCAGGTAGCGCGCCACGAGCGCCACCGGGGCCCCGCGCGCGAGCACGTCGGCCAGCACGTCGAGAAGGAAGTAGAGCAGGAGCAGCAGCACTAGAGAGACGAGGCCAACCGCTAAGAGTGGCAGCGTCTCCCTTACCAGGTAGCGGCCCCAGCGCGTCATGTGGAGAGGGTCCTCCACGCCAGCAGCGCGGCGCCAACGCCGGCCAGCGCGGGCGTGAGCCACGCCGCCAACACCGCTTGCACGGCGCCGGACTCGAAGAGGTTGCCCGCCAGCACCCACAGCGCCCAGAAGCCCACCAGCAGGACGATGGTCCAAGCGAACCCAGCCGCCCGCCCGCGCACGCGCAGCGCGATAGCGCCAGCGAAGGTGGCGAAGATGGCCGCGCTGAAGGCGTCGGCCAGCCGCCGGTGGAGGCTGAAGCTGAGCTCGCTCAGGTCGCCTCCCGCAGCGCGCGTGAGGCGCAGACGCTCCACGAGCTGCCCGAGCGGCAGCTGCGCGGGGCGCACCAGCGTGTCGGCGGGTGAGGCCTCCAGAACGAAGGGGAAGGTGCGGGTGTCGACCGCGGTAGGCGCCTCGCCCGGTGCGCTGAGCTCCACCCGGCTGAGCTGCCAGGTACGGGCCTCGGAGTCCCAGGTGCCGCTGGGAGCTGTGGCGATGGTGCCGTCCGCTAGGACGATGAGCACGCCCTCGAGGTTGGCGAGCGCGGGGTCGTTCTCTACCACGCGCACGCGCGAAGCGAAGTAGATGTTGCCGCCGATCTGGTAGGCGGCGTTGAGCTGCAGCGCGGCGGGCGGCCGGGTGTAGATGAAGGCGTCGATGCGCTTCTGGTACGCCGCCTCACCTCGCGGCTCGAGGTAGCCGTTGTTCAGGAGCGTGAGGGCGCCAACGGCCAACCCGAGGATCACGAAGGGCGTCAGCAGCGCCCGGGGCGGTACGCCTAACGAGTAGGCAGCCTTCAGCTCGGAGTCCTTGGCCATACGGCCACCCGTGATCAGCACGGCGAACACCACCCCCACCGGCAGGGCGAGGTGAAGGAACCAGGGAAGGCGGTACAGCAGCAGCAGACCCACGTCGCGCAACGACGCTCCCTGCTCGATGAGGAAGCGGGCCAGGACGCTCAGCTGATCCACTGAGAGCAGCAGGCAGATAGCCCCGACCCCTAGGGGGTAGAGACCCGCGGTCTCTCGCAGGAGCGCTCGGGGCAGGCGTTTCAGCACTGGCGCAGTATACCGGCAGGCTGTCGTCTCGAACGGCGTACGTGCGTGCTGGCCGCGACTTCGGTGGAGCCGACCGCGTACGATCCCATCCCAACGCGGGCACGCGCGGGGGGTACGATGGAGGGCGTGACGGGTACGCTCGGACTCTTCTCGTTGGTTGACCTGTTCCAGTTGCTGGCGGCCGCCCGGCGTACCGGGCGCCTGACCATCGAGCACCCGGTGACTGGGGCACGCATCTACTTCGACCGTGGGCAGGTGGTTCACGCCGAGTTCGGCGAGCTAGCGGGGGAGGACGCCATCTACACCCTGTTCGCCGACGAGCGGGGCGCGTTCGAGTTCCGGCTCGGTCTGCCTAGCCCCGCAAAGAGCATCACGGTAGGCACCGAGAACCTCGTGTTGGAGGCCATGCGGCGCCTCGACGAGGTCAACAAGGGCATGACGCCGAGGCCCGACGCCCCAGGCAGCGGCGGCGTCCACGTCTCCAGCGAGGCCGTGCCCGCCGTGCCGGAGGTGGTGGCGGGCGAGCAGCGCGAGTTCGCGCTCAACCCCGAGGAGCTGGCGGTCATGAGCCAGGTCGACGGCCACCGCACCGTCGGCCGCATCGCTGCCAACCTGGGCCTCGACATGGACGAGGTGCGGGTGGTGTGCGAACGCCTCGTGCGCACCGGGGTTCTCAAGCTCCAGAACCGCCGGGCGCGTACCGCTAGGCTCGTCACCCGGCTCACGCGGCGCCGGCTGGCGCCGCTCGTGGTGGGCATCGACGCCAGCATCCTCAACGCCTGGGAGAAGGTGCTCGGCGCGCCCGTGAAGGAAGTGGCCTGCCGCCGCGACAACGGTTCGGTGCTGCTGTTCGAGGCGGTGAGAGTGGAAGGCAGCGGACCCTACCTAGAGCTCAGCCGCGATACCCTGGTGCGCTCCAACCTGCGGGTGGAGCAGACCCTACTCGTTCGGCCCGTTACGGATCAGACTTGAGCACGCACACGACCCCCTCCGAGCATCAGCCTGCCGCCTCGCCGCTACTGGCCTGGCGGCGACTGCCGTTCCCCACCGACTGGGGGCAGGCGTTCAACGTGGCGGGGCCGCTGGTTGTGGAGGTGGGCTTCGGCGACGGCCGCTTCACCGTGAGGCGGGCGCTAGCCGAGCCGGAGAGCCGCTTCGTGGGCCTGGAAGTGTCGTCGGGCAGCCTGCAGCGCGCCCTTCGTCGCGTGCAGCGCGCCGGCGTGACCAACGTGCGGCTCATGAAGGCCGGCGCGCACGTGGCGTTGCGGCAACTGTTCGCGCCCGGCAGCGTCGACGCTCTGGTGGTCAACTTCCCCTGCCCGTGGCCGAAGGAGCGTCACGCGCGCCACCGGCTGCTGCAGCGCTCGTTCTTCGAGCTCGCCGCGGAGCGCGTGAAGGAGGGCGGCGAGGTGCGCCTGGCCACGGATCACCCCGACTACCTCGAGTTCGCGCTTAGCGAGGCGCAGCTGTCGGGTCTATTCGAGGCCACGTGGCCCGAGGCGCCGGCCGACGTCTTCGAGACGAAGTACGCCCTAAAATGGCGTGAGCAGGGCAAACCCCTGCACTACGTGGTGTTCCGCCGCAACAGCGCGGCAGCGCCTATGACCCCAACCTGGGAGCGACCCGAGACCATGCCTCACGCCCTGTTACGCGGCCGGCTACCGAAAGCCGCCACCTTCGAGAAACGCGTCCTGCGCTACGCCGACGGGCACGTCATCCTTCACGAGCTCGCCCAGGTGCTGGGCGGCGAGGACGGTGCGGATCGCTGGCTGGTGCGCTCCACCGTCGAGGAGCCCGACCTCAGGCAGCAACTGCTGGTGGTGGCGCAGCAACGGGCGCCAGAAGAGGTCATCGTGCGTCTTGAGACCTTCGGCGACCCGCTCATAACGCCCACCACGCGCGGCACCGTTCACGCGGTGACCGACTGGTTAGAGGGAGCTACCGACCTAGAGGTCACGGCGCGCAACTACTAAGCGGCGCAACCACCAGGCGCGGGCGCAACAGAGGAGGGAAAGCAAGGTCATGAGCGAGCTACCTACAGCCGGTGCGGTCGCCAGCTGGCGCGCCGCTAAGGATGACTACCTCCGCAACCACCGTAGCTCCCCTCTTTACGGGGATCCCGATTTCGAGGGCCTCACCTACTACGAGGAGAGCAGCGCCTACCGGGTGTCGGCAGAGCTCATCCGCGCCCAGTCGCCGGAACCGGTCATGCTGGCCACTAGCTCAGGCGACGAGCGTCTCTACCTCACCTACGGCGTGGCGCGCTTCGAGCTAGCCGGTCAGCCGCAGACCCTAACGCTGTACGCCACACCGGACGAACCGGACGGACCGCGCCTGTTCGTGCCGTTCCGCGACGCTACCTCCGGTCCGGAGACGTACGGGGCGGGCCGCTACCTCGACTTCACGCTCGAGACGCCCGGGGCGCACGGCCAGGTGACGCTAGATTTCAACTACGCCTACCACCCGTTCTGCGCTTACGTGGAGGGCTACAGCTGCCCCTTCCCGCCCGCTGAGAACTGGCTCACCCAGCCCGTGCGGGCAGGCGAGCGCCTGAAGGCGGGCGCCGCGGACGAGAGCTGAGCGCCGGTGGAGACCGCTGTGTCGCAGCGCTACCTCACGGGCTCACTACCGGTGGTGCACGGTTTCACCACTCGGGCCGGTGGGGTTAGCGGAGCACCGTTCCACGCGCTCAACCTGGGTCTCAGCTCCGGCGACGACCCGGCTGCGGTGGAGCGTAACCGCGACCTCCTCCTAGCGGAACTCGGTTTCGAGCGCGCGAGCGTGTGCGCCTTCCATCAAGTGCATGGCCACCGCGTTCTAGACGGTGCCCCCAGCTGGTTCGTGGAGCGCGCCGACGCAGCCGTGACCGCCGACCCCCACACGCTGCTGGTGGTGAGCGTGGCCGACTGCATGCCGGTGCTGCTGCACGATCCGCGCACGGGCGCCGTAGGGGCGGCCCACTGCGGTTGGCGCGGCAGCGTAGCGGGGCTCGCTGGGGGCGTGGTGCGGCGTATGGAAGAGAGCTTCGGCACCGATCCCGCCCACCTGCAGGTGCTCCTCGGCCCGGCCGTGGCGGGCGCCTGTTACCAGGTGGGTGCCGAGGTGGTCGAACGCTTCGTTGCGGCCGGGTTCCCCAACCACGTGGCGTGGCCCGACGCCGAGCCGAACAAGTTCAGGCTCGACATCGGCGCGGCCAACCGCTGGGTGCTGGAGCAGGCGGGTGTAAGGCCCGAGGCCATCACCGACCTGGGCCTCTGCACGCATTGCGAGCCCGAGCGCTTCTACAGTTACCGGCGTGATGGCGGGGTCACGGGCCGGCACTGGGCGTTCATCAGCCCGCGGGCCCGCTCCTAGCCCTCGCCGCGCGTCACAGGGCCAACTGCGGCCCGGTGCACGGGCTGGGCCAGCACGAACCTGCCCCGCTCCACGCCCCTGGTAGCATGGTGGGCATGCTGTTCGTCCCCGAACCAACCATGCCGCACGTGCGGTGGGGCGCGAGGCGGTGACCGTCACGCTGGGTGCGGCCCACGTGGACCCCGCGGAGGTAGCCCGGCGCCTAGCCGCGCACGAGCCGCGCGAGCTCCATATCGACGGCTTCCGGCGCGCCAGCGTGCTGGTGCCACTGCTGAACGGGCCGAACGGCACCGAGCTCCTCTTCACGGTCAGGGCGGCGCGGCTCAAGAGCCACGCTGGCGAGATCGCCTTCCCGGGGGGCCGACTCGACCCGGGAGAGACCCACGTACAGGCAGCGCTGCGCGAGACCGAGGAGGAGGTGGGCCTAACGGTGGCCCCCCACCAGGTGCTGGGGCGGCTCTCCGACCACCCTTCGCCAGCGGGCTACGTGGCCACCCCGTACGTGGCGAGCCTCCCATGGCCGCAGGAGCTAACGCTCAACCCCGCCGAGGTCGACGCGGTGTTCACCGTGCCGCTAGCCGAACTCGCCGCCATCGAGCCCGACACCCGCGTGGCCGAACTGGCGCGCTACCGGCGCCTCCTCTACTCCTACCCGTGGGGCGAGTACCTCATCTGGGGCTTCACGGGCAACGTGGTGCGCGACCTTCTAGAGGTGCTCACCGCCGACGCCGCTAACGGCGGCGACCCCTTCGACCCCAAGTAGAGGACACGGCATTGGCTTCCGAGCACGATAACCACAACGTGAGACCCCCCAACCGCACCGTGAAACCGCGTGAACTGACCGTGCTCCGCGGTGAGGACAGCTACTCGTACTCGGCGGGGGCAGTGGTGGAGGCGCTGCAGAGCGCCGGCGTTCCCACCGAAGACGCCATGAACCTCACCCGCGACGTCGAGCGCCGCCTGCGCCAGGGCGGCGTGAAGAGCGTGCAGCTGGAGGAGCTCCGTAACGTCATAGCCGCCGAGCTGAAGCGGCGCAACAACCCAGAGGCGGCGCAGCGCTTCCTGAAGCAGACCCCGCCCTTCGTGCCGCTGCTGGTGGGCCCGCGCGGCAAGGTTCTCACCCGCCGCCGGCTCACCTCCTCGCTCGAGAAGGTGGGCTTAGGCTTCAAGGAAGCCAACGTGGTGGCGCAGCTGGTGGAGCAGGGCATCCGCGCCGACGGCCTCGAGCGCATCCAGCGTGAGGAGCTCGCCCGGCGCGTGGCCCTCATCCTGGAGGGCCGCTTCGGTCGCGACGTGCGGTTGCGCTACGAGATGATCACCTCCACAGCCTTCGAGCTCCGGGTGCACGAGCCGGGCGGCGACACGCTGCCCTACTCGCGGGGCATCTTGGCGCAGTCCCTAACCGCCATCGGCCTCACCCCGGAGCTGTCGCACAACATCGCTAAGAGGGTGGAGACGGCGCTGTACGCCACCAACGCCCGCGTTGTGCAGCGCGACCAGGTGCGCGACCAGGTGGTCACGCTGCTCAGGCGCGAGGCGGGTGAGGAGTTCGCGCAGCGCTACCTCATGATGCGGCAGACGCGCCGGCTCGACGAGCCGCTGGTTGTGCTCTTCGGGGGCGCCCCCGGGGTGGGCAAGTCGGCCATCGCCAGCGAGGTCGGCTACCGGCTGGGCGTGCCCCGCATCGTTTCTACCGACAGCGTGCGGCAGGCGCTCCGGTCGCTCATCGGTCCCGAGCTGAGCCCCATCCTCCACTCCAGCACGTACGAGGCGTGGCGCGCCGAGCTGCTACCGAACGAGCGCGAAACGGCCATGCCGGAGCCGCTACGGGTCCTGCGCGGTTTCCTCGCTCAAGTCAACCAGCTAAAGCCAGCGCTCACGGCCATCGTGCAGCGCAACATCTACGAAGCCACCTCCATCGTCATGGAGGGGGTGCAGCTCATCCCGGGCGTGTCGCCCGCGCTGCCGGTGGAGGGCGCTACCGTCATCTCGGTGGTCCTGAGCGTGGAAGACGAAGAGGACCACCTCAAGCACTTCGCCACGCGCGAGGGCCAGACCGGCAACAAGCGTGGGCGGCAGAACTACATAGACCACTTCGAGGAGATCCGCATCCTGCAGAGCTACCTGATAGAGCAGGCGGTGCACCACCGGGTGCCGGTGGTGGAGGCCAGCGACTTCGACCGCGCCGTGGAGCGCTGCGTCGACCACGTGCTCGACCTACTGATGGTGGAGCAACGCCGCCGGCTGGAGGCCGCCGAGGGTGCGCACCAGGGTGGATGAAGAATGTTATCGCTCTGGCTACTGGACCCACATACACTGCCGCGAGGAGACGAATGGCTACCCCCGCGATCGCATCTGACGCCCTAACGAAGAGCTACGGCAACCGCAAGGTGGTCGACGACTTCACCTTCCGGGTCAACCCCGGCGAGGTGTACGCGTTGGTCGGCCCCAACGGAGCGGGTAAGACCACCGTCATCCGCTTGGTGGCGGGCCTGGCGTTCCCCACGAGCGGGGAGGTACGGATCCTCGGTAAGGACCCTCACCAGCAGCCCACGGTGCGTCGCGAGCTCGGCGCCGTGGTGGAAGCCCCAGCGGCGTTCTACCCCTACCTGACGGGGCGCGCGAACCTGAGGCTCCACGCGGAGCTGGCGGGCGGCGTGGAGCGGGGCCGAATCGACGAGGTCCTCAACCTCATGGAGCTCGACGACGCTGCTAACCGCAAGGTGGGCGTGTACAGCCTCGGCATGCGGCAGCGCCTCGGCGTGGCTGCGGCCATCCTCACGCGCCCCAAGGTGCTCATGCTCGACGAGCCCGCCAGCGGCATGGACCCCTTGAGCCTTCACCTGGTACATAGCGTGCTGCGCAAGGCTGCCGAGGAGGGAACGGCCGTGCTGCTCTCCACCCACCACCTCGACGAGGTCGTGGCGTACTGCACGCGCGTGGCCATCCTGGAGGAGGGCGCCCTGATTGACGAGGTGAACCTCTTCGACCGCCGCGAGCGCTTCCGGGCGCGGGTCACGGACCTGAACCGCGGCCTCCTGGCGCTGGAAGCGCAGCCCGAAGTGGTCACGCACGCCACCATCCGTGGCAGCGAACTCGTGTTCATCCCACGCGCGCAAGACGACCTCGGCACCGTGAGCCAAGTGCTCGCCTCCGCCGAGGTGGGGGTGTTAGAGATGAACCGCGACGTGTTCGACCTCAGGGCCTACTACCGCGAGCGCGTGTCGGCCGAACGCGCTAGGCGCACGGGCGTGGCGCCCAGCGCCGACGGGCGCGGCCTAGGCGGTGACTCGTGATACCCACCCTGCTCCGCATGGAGCTCGCCAAGATCTGGCGCCTCACCAGCGTCCGCTTCGGCCTAGCGCTGCTCATCGTGTTCCCCCTGCTGTGGGCGTACGCGCCGGGCATCTTCGAGGTGTACGGCTTCTACCTCGTGTCGGGCTTCCAGGTGCCGGCGCTGTCGCTGCTGTCGTCCATGCAGTTCCTCCTGCCGCTGCTGGTGGCCATCTCGGCTGCAGAACTGCTCGGTACCGAGATCGCTAACGGCACCCTACCGACCATCTTGTTACGCCCCGTCACGCGGCCGAACTGGCTCGCCGCCAAGCTCGTGGTGGTGGCCGTGTACCCGTTCATAATGCTGCTGGTGTTCCTCATCGCGTCGTTGGCGGCGGGCATACCGTTCGGTTTCGCTGGCTTCTTCGGCGGCACGGGCCTCGGCGAGGCGGGCTTGCTGGGCCAAGGGATGCTCACGCCCGGCGCCGCTTTCGGTGAGATCCTGCGCGGTTACTTGCTGGCGGCGCTGGCGCTGGTACCCATCGGCATGCTCTCGCTGCTGTTCACGGTCGTCTTCATGAACGCAGCGGGCGGCGCGCTTGCCACACTTGCCTCACTTATCTTCATGCAACTGTTGGTGGTGTTCCCTAAGATCGAGCCGTTCCTGCTCACCACTCAACTGAACGCTTACGCCGCCCCCGGCTCGGAGGTGGCGTGGTTCGTCGCGCTCATCGCGCTCTACGGCGCCATGTTCGCCGCTGTGGCCGTGGTCCTGTTCGAGCGGAAGGATTTCTAGGGTGGCGCCGCTAACGCGGCCTAAGGCCTCCTGGCGGTTCGTCGGTCTGGGGCTCCTCGCCGTCCTGGTGCTGGCTGGCGCGATCACGGCGGCGGCGCAGCAGTTCTCCTATACGGTGCAAGTGGTGGCGCTTTCCGATACCGACTCCGCGCTCGCCATCCAGCGCGACCTGCTCAGGCAGGGCTACCCAGCCTACGTGGTGCGCTCGACCTCGCCTGAAGGCGCTGTCTTCAGGGTGCGGGTCGGCGCCTTCGCGAACCGGCCAGCGGCGCTGCTGTACGCCATGGCCATGCCGCAGGTAGCCGGCGGCCAACCGGTGCCAGCCCTCGCCGAGGGAATCCCCCAGGGCGTCACGCCGCTGGCACCTCGGCTCGTGTACTCGCAGGACCTCATGGGCCTCGACGCGCGCTTCGTGCGCGTGGGCGGCAAGCTCGCCTTGCGCACGCAGCAGCGCACGCCCCTCGCGCCCGCCGAGTACACCGTCATGGCGGCCGGCGCCGTGGAGCAGCTGCGGGCCTGGCACCTCCACGAGGAAGAGGACGGTAGCCGCGTGCTGGTGCGCGACATGTACCTCTGGCCGGAGACGTGGCAAGAGGAGAGCAGCGAGGTCCTCGAAGGGTTCCAGACCTCGCTCGTGACCCTGGTGGCCGAGCGCCTGGGTCTGGACCAGGCCACGGTGCGGGCGGCTCGCTACGGGGTTACGGCGGGTGTGCCGCGCCTCATCGTTGTGGAGCGCGTGGTGCCTGGCTCCGCCGACGAGCCCGAGCTGCTCGGTCTGGGCTTGCCAGCCGCCGGCATGACGCCGACGGGACCGCTGCAGTACCTAGGCTTGGCCGAGGAACTACCGAGCCCGCCGGAAGGCGTAAGGGTGGACCTGGCCAGCGGCAGCGTGAGCGGCGCCCTGGCGCCAGCGCCTAGTCCGGTAGAGCCGGAGCCGAGCACGGAACCTGAAACCGCCCCCAACGACGCGGCCG
>CAZFFG010000004.1:32796-34256 GCA_964518275.1 uncultured bacterium
CCGCCCCCAACGACGCGGCCGGGGCTGATGACGACGCTGACGCCAACGATGACGTCGGCGCCGACGGTGACGAGGCGACACCCGAGCCGGAGGCGCAGCCCGATGAAGGCGCCGCTAGTGGGGCCGGCGCGATCGTAGGCGACGGTTGGCTGGCGGAGCCCGACGGGCCGTTCGTGCGGCTGACCATATGGCCCGCGGTGGAGGGCGTTACCACCAGCTCCTGGCGCGCGGCGCTGGGTACGCCCCTATGGAGCTACGACGGCTACCTGGTGGCGTACGAGGGCACGACCGTGCTCGTGTACGACTTCCTGCCGCGCGACTGACCAGCGCCGCGCCATACGCTCGTGATGGAAGCGTGTGACGGAACCGCCCGGTAGCTAGCCGGCTGCCACCGCCGCGGCCTCGCTGGGTTGCGCCTCCTGGCTGTCGGCGGACTTCTCGACCAGCGGTACGCCCTGCTCCACGAGCCACTTCTCGGCCATCATGGCAGCGCGCGTGCCGGCCCCCACCGAGGTGGACAGCTGACGGTAGACCTCGTCGGCGACGTCGCCAGCGGCGAAGACCCCGGGTACGCTAGTGAAGACCTCGTCCTTCACCGCCACGTAGCCGGTGGGACCGAGCTCCACGAAACCCTTCAGGTAATCGGTGTTGGGCACGTGCCCGATGTAAACGAACACGCCGTCGGTGGGTAGGAAGCCCTCCTCACCGGTCTGAACGTTCTGCGTCTTCACGCCCTTCACCGTGCCGTCTTCCCCCACGATCTCTGTGACCACGCTGTGCCACAGGAACTCGATCTTGGGGTTGGCGAACGCGCGCTGCTGGGCCGCCTGGTTGGCGCGCAGCTCCCCGCGGCGGTGGATGATGGTGACCTTGCTGGCGAACTTGGTGAGGAACGACCCCTCCTCGACAGCGGCGTCGCCGCCGCCCACGACCACCACCTCGCGGCCCCGGTAGAAGAAGCCGTCGCACGTGGCGCAAGTTGAGACGCCGCGACCGAACAGCTCGTCCTCGCCGGGTACGCCGAGCAGACGCGGGTTGGCGCCGGTGGCGATGATGACGGTGCTAGCGTGGTAGTCGGCCTCTAGCCCGGTGACGGTGAAGCTACCGTCGTCGTTGCGGGCGATGCGCTGCACCTCGTCCATTACGATCTGGGCCCCGAAGCGCTCGGCCTGGGCCACCATGCGCGCCGACAGCTCGGCGCCGCTGACGGGCTCCGGGAAACCTGGGTAGTTCTCCACGTCTTCCGTCTGTGCTATCTGCCCACCAGGAACGGCCTTCTCGATGATTATGCTGCTCAGGTCCGAGCGGCCAGTGTAGATGCCGGCGGTGAGACCCGCGGGGCCTGCGCCGATTATCACTACGTCGTGACGATGAGTTGGTCTTGGCATCCGTGCCTCCATTACTACGATTGTAGAGGAGGGGTACGGCCGAGTGGGTAGGGCTGGAGACCTGCTAGGCAG
>CAZFFG010000004.1:34356-51667 GCA_964518275.1 uncultured bacterium
AGACCTGCTAGGCAGGCGCCGAGGCGGGGTGAGGCGACGTGGAGTTCGTCACAAGGCCGTTGCTAGCGGAAAAATGTCATAAGGAACATGAGAAGTTGCTGATAACTTGCACCACGGAAGAGATAGGGACGTAGCGCGAGACACGACCGCGGGTGGGGCAGGGAACCCTACCCGGCACCAAGGTCGCCTCAGCTAACACCAGAAGGAGACGTATCCACGCATGTCGTCTACAACCAGAACGTCCTCCGAAGCAGTAGCTCGTGCGGCCGCAAGCGGCACGCGCGGAGCCGAGCGCGCCGCACGCGAGTTGGTGGTCGGTGGCAGCGATGTGCAGGACGTCATCGAGGCCACGTCGCGCCTCTTCAAGCACGAGAGCTTCTGCCTCATCGACATGGCGCAGGTGGGGCAACCCATCGTGCATGCCAGCGCCGAGCTGGCCGCGCTAACGGGTTACGCCACGCGCGACATCGTTGGCCGCAGCTTGGGCTTCCTCATGAAGAACGACACGGAGCAGGAGGGGGAGCGCGCCATGCGCGAGGCTGTGAGCGAGGGGCGCCCCACCACGGCGCTAGTGCGCTCGTGGCGCGCCGACGGCGGCCTGTTCTGGAGCGAACAGCGGCACTACCCCATCCACGACAGCCACGGCGCCACCACGCACCTGCTCACGCTCGTCCGCGACGTGAGCGATCAGGTGCACGCCGAGAGCGCCCAGGCGGCTGGTCAGGCTTTCAGCGGCTCGCTTGAGGGCGACGGGCGCTTCTTCAGCTACGCGCTCCTCCTCCACGACGACGGGCGCAACGAACTGATCTGGGTCTCCGAAGCCTGGCGTCACCTCACCGGCTTCGACCTCGACGTCGTGATGAAGGGCGGGCTCGATCAGGTCGTGCACGTGGACGACCGTGAGCTGCTCGCCGAGCGCATGCGTGCCTTGCGGAGCGAGGAGACGCGCGTGGACCAGTACCGTCTCGTGACCCACGGCGGCAAGGTCGTGTGGCTGGAAGACTTCGCCACCCGCCGCTGGCGCAGCGACGAGGCCGGCATCACCGCCGTGTACGGCATGATGAAGGACGTCACGCAGTCCAAGCAGCGCGCAACTGAACTGTGGCGCCTAGCGCACGTAGACGCTCTCACGGGCTTGCCTAACGCTCACCTGCTCGAGGACCGCATCCAGCAGGCCCTCTTACACGCCAGGCGCAACGGCACGCACGTGGCGCTGGCTCTACTCGACCTCGATCACTTCCGCTTCGTTGAGAAGACGTTCAGCCAACGCCACGGTGAGCGGCTCGTCATCGAGGTGGCTCGCCGGCTGCGGCGCGCTGTGCGCCGCACCGATACGCTCGCCCGCTACGGCCCCGACGCTTTCGCGCTGCTCATCTGCGACCTGCCGTCGGAGCGGGCGGCGCTTCCCGTGCTCGACAAGGCGCTCGCGGCGGTGCGCGAGGGGTACACGGACGGCTCCCTCACGCTCAGGCTGTCGGCTACCATCGGCGTCGATATGCCCGGGCAGGCGCCCCGGCCTAGCGGCGCGGTGGTGAAGCGCGCGTCCGCCGCCCTCGCGCAGGCCAAGCGCACGCACCGCGGCGGCTTCCGCTTCTTCGATGACGAGCTCGAGGCCAAGATGCGTACCCGGCTGTCTTTGGAGGGCGAGCTCCGCCGCGCTCTCAGGGAGGACCAGTTCGTCCTTCATTACCAGCCGCGCGTTCAGCTCGACAACGGCGCCATAAACTCCGTCGAGGCGCTCGTGAGGTGGAGCCACCCGGTTCGGGGTCTGCTGCGCCCCGCCGACTTCATCCCCCTCATCGAGGAGGCGCAACTCGGCTCCGACCTGTTCCACTGGACCCTCGAGCGCGCCTGCCGGCAGGCCAAGCGCTGGCAGAAGCAACGCTCGCCCCGACGCGTGGCGGTGAACGTGAGCCCCAGCGCTCTCGAGAGCGGCGAGATGAACGACCAGGTTCAGGACGTCCTGGCGCGCTACGACCTGCACCCGGGGCTGCTCGAGCTCGAGATCAGCGAGCGCACCGGTCAGGAGACCCTAGAGAACGCCGCGGAGGCCCTCAGCGAGGTGCGCTCCATGGGCGTGCACGTGGCGCTTGACGACTTCGGCATCGCCCACTCCTCGCTCACGCAACTGCGGGGGCTGCCCCTCGACGGGCTCAAGATCGACCGCAGCTTCATCAGCCGGCTGGGTGCCGACACGGGCCTGGAAGAGATCGAGTTGCTACGCGCCATCATCGCGCTGGGCAAGAGCCTCCGCCTCCGCGTCACCGCCGAGGGCATCGAGACGCGGGAGCAGAACGCGCTGCTTAGACGCCTGAACTGCGACGATGGCCAAGGGTTCCTGTATAGTCACCCGGTGCCGGCGGAGTACGTACCGGCCTTCGCCTGACCGGACCAGGTACCCCGCCTCCTACCGTTACGCCGTGCTAGGCGCGTCCCTACGGACCGCGCCAGCATGTTCTCATGGGAGACCTGATGTCTGACAACCCTCTACTTAAGGCCGACTTCGTGATCCCCTTCGACCGGATCGAAGCGCGCCACGTGGTGCCAGGGCTGCGTGAGGCGCTCGACCTGGCTAAGGAGCGCCTGGCCGCACTCGTCGACGAGTCGGCCACCGGTTCGCGGCCTCTCACCTACGACAACACGCTCGGCGCGCTGGACGAGCTCACTGAGGGCCTCGCCCAGCCGTACGGACTGGTGGGGTTACTCAACGGCGTGGCCAACACGCCCGAGCTACGGGCCGCCTTCAACCAGGTGCAGCCAGAGGTGGTGGCGTTCTTCGCGCAGCTCTCCTCCGACCAGCGCCTTCACGACCTGCTCAAGCGCTACTCGGAGACCGAGGAAGGCCGCGCCCTCACGGGCGTAGCGCGACGGCACCTGACGAAGACCCTCGACCACCTGCGCCGCGCCGGCGCCGAGTTAGGGGAGGCCGACCGCGACCGCGTTCGCGAGCTGCGGGTCGAGCTGGCGAGCCTCTCCACCCGCTTCTCCGAGAACGTGCTCGACGCTACCAACGCCTTCGAGCTACTCGTGACGGACGAGGAGCAGCTGGCGGGCCTGCCGGGCAGCGCCCTGCGACGTGCGCGTGCCGCCGCGGAGGCCAAAGGGCTGCCTGGCTACCGCTTCACCCTCCAGGCGCCGTCGTACGTACCGTTCATGAAGTACGCCCACGACCGCGACCTGCGCCGGCAGATGTACGAGGCGTACTTCGCTGTAGGCGGCGCCGAGCCGCACGACAACCGCCCCCTCGTGAGGCAGATCCTCGCCAAGCGGCGCGAGGTGGCTAAGGTGCTCGGCTACGCCGACTACGCCGACCTGCAGACCGAGGAGCGCATGATCGGCTCCGGCAGCAACGCCGCTCGCTTCGCTGTGGAACTGACCGACAGGACCCGCGAGCACTTCGAGCGGGAGGTCGCCGACCTGGAGGCGTTCGCCGCCAGCGAGCTCGGCCTCGCGCCGCTCGAGCCGTGGGACGTGCAGTACGCGCTCGAGAAGCTGCGCATGGCGCGCTTCGCTATGGACGAGGAGGAGCTACGCCCCTACTTCCCGCTACCCGGCGTCCTGCGGGGCCTCTTCGACCTAACCGAACGGCTCTTCGGCGTCACCGTGAAGCGGGTCGACGGGGTGCCCACCTGGCATGAGGACGTGGAGGTGTACCACCTCACGCACGAGGACGGCACCTTCCTCGGCTCCATGTACGCCGACTGGTTCCCGCGCGAGAGCAAGCGCGGCGGGGCGTGGATGAGCGGCCTCGTAACAGGCGGCCCAAGCGCGGACGGCTTCCAACCACACGTGGGTACGGTCACCGCCAACTTCAGCACCCCAGAAGCTGGTAAGCCGGCGCTCCTCACCCACGACGAGGTGCAGACCGTGTTCCACGAGTTCGGGCACCTCCTGCACCACCTCGTTTCGCGCGTGCCTATCCGGGCCCGCAGCAGCATGAACGTACCGTGGGACTTCGTGGAGCTACCTAGCCAGATCCTCGAGAACTGGACGTGGGAGCGGGAGGCGCTCGACCTGTTCGCGCGTCATGTCGACACGGGGGAGACCATCCCAGACGACCTGTTCGAACGGCTGGTTCAGGCGCGCACGTTCGCTGGCGCCATCCTGCAGATGCGTCAGCTCTCGTTCGGCACCGTGGACCTGGCACTGCACCGCGACTACGATCCCGAGGGCGCCGAGGACCCCTTGGCGTTCGCCCAGCGCGTGCTGGCCCCGTTCGAGGTGCGCCCCGAGTTCGCCAGCGGCGACCGCCTCACGCGCTTCACGCACGTGTTCGCCGGCGGCTACGCGGCCGGTTACTACAGCTACAAGTGGAGCGAGGTGCTCGACGCCGACGCGTTCAGTCGCTTCCAGGTGGAGGGCATCTTCAACCCGCGTACAGGACGCGAGTTCGCAGAGCTCGTACTAGCCAAGGGCGACGGCGACGACGTGGCACAGCTCTTCCGCGACTTCATGGGCCGCGACCCCGACCTCAACGCGCTCATCCGGCGCAACCTCGGCTCTGAGAGCCCCGACCTCACGGCAGCGTAGGTAACGGCTCGCCGTTGCGGTCGAGCAGGTTGCGGGCGGCGTAGAGCTGCCAGGCAAGCTCCGTGCCCCGGTCGTACTCACCTAGGCCAGCAGACTCGCCCTGGCTCCTCAAGTAGAGGTCGTACATGGCCTCCGCGCCGGGAGCTAGCGGCGAGGTCGCGAAGCGCGCCTGTGCCCTCTCGGCGGCGCGGGAGTCCATCAGTGCCTGGCGCGGCCAGCTCGCAACGTACTGCGCGCGCGCTTCGCTGGGCAACGCGGCTGCCACGTTACTCGCCAGCCTGAGCGCCGCGGCGTAGCGCACGCGCCTGTCGGCGCACTCGAGGCCAGCCACCATGCCCACGGCCTCAGCCGTCGCCTCGGAGGCGAACCCCGCCGAGTGAGCTAGCTCGTGCAGGCTGACGGCCAGCGCGCTCGCGGACGCTAGGCCAGCGTCGACGTGCGGCTCGAGCAGCCACGGCGCGGCCACCCCGGCGAAGCCGAAGCGCAACATCAGACCAGCGGGCAGGAGCTTGATGCGCGTTGGTAGGCGCGCTTCCGGGTAGCCCGGTCTGAGCTGGCGCGTGAGGTCTGCAACGCACGCCGAGGCGGCGCTCACCACCTCGGGCGCCAGTAGCGAGGCGCCCACCCTCGACTCGGCCTCGACAGCGGCCGCGCTCGTCTGCAGCAGCTCAACGAGGTGCGCCTCGAAGCGAGCCCGCACCGCTGCGCTGGCAGCACCCGCTTCCGCTAGCGGGGTTACCGGTTCGGGCAGCCGGTAACCGAGGCCGAACGTGAGCGGGAACAGGAGCAGCAGAGCGACCAGCACCGCCCCCACTAGCTGCGCTCCCGCCCTTAGCCCGCGGCGGCCGGCGAAGCCGAACCCTAGCCCGGGAGCGGCGGCGAGCAGGATGAGCAGCACTCCGGTCAGCGACACGCGCGTAGCGTCGACCAACGGCGCCGAGAGCCTCGAGAAGGTCGGTAGTAGCGCGCCCAAGTAAACGCGCTCCGCCAGCGCCGGCGGCCAGGGCACCGCTACGAGCACCACGCCAAGTAGCAGCATCACGAGCGTGAACCAGCGCCTCGTACGCCTCACCGCAGCCACCCTTCCGCCCTGAGGAACTCGCCGAGCCCCAGTGACCACCAGCCGTTACCGGCCGGTCGGAGCGAGACCCCGGGCAGGGCGCCCGGATGATGCAGTTGTACCGCGTGCGCCCCTAAGCGCGTGAACGCCAATCGTGTCCCGGCGTTGGCAAGCGCGGCCAGCACGTACGGTAGGGCGCAGGCCGCCTCGCGATGCACGAACCGCAGGTGGCCCACCTCGCCCTCCAGGCGCGCCTCCAACCACGCTGCCGCGCACAGCGCGAGCACCTGGTCGGGGTCGGCGAGCCCTCCCTGAGCCTCACCGCCCGCGGCCGCGGCGAGCTGAGCCAGGGCGCTGGCGGCCACCTCGCTGGCCTCCTTGGCCCCGAGGCAGGTGGTTGGGAAAGGCTGCGGCGCCACGACCGCCAGCCGCGCGGGCGCCAAGGGCTCCCCAGAACCGGCTTCGGGCGCCGTGTCGAGCCGCTCTGCATACACCACCACCCCGTTCTCCACCGACCGGTAGCTCGGCGCTGGCGCCGGCAGACGGGCTGCGTAAGCCGCCATCAGCGCCTCCTCGACCTCGCCCAGCAGCTGCAGCACGCGCGTGCGGTCGCGGTCGCTCAGGTCGGGGTCCTCGTCGCGTAGCCGCAAGAGCTGGCTGCGGCGCTCCTCCAGCTGCGCGGTGAGCGTGCGGGCGGTCGTCTCGTCGCTCGCGGCCTCGTTAGCTGCCGCCTCGCGCGTCTCCGTATGGGCGCTGTCCGCGGGGAGGACCACCGCCGCGGGGCCGTGGACGGTGCGGGCGTTGGCGCCGTCGTCGCCCAGCCGGTTGCCGGTCAGGTAGGCCGCCACGTCGGGGTAGCGCTGCACGTCTCCCGTTTCCACGCTCCACACCTCATCGGTTAGTCGCTCCGCCAAGCGGCGGTCGTGGGTGGCCAGCACTAGCCCTGCGCCGCTGGCCGTGAGCTGCTCGAGTAGCTGCTGCTCGAGCGCTTCAACGGCGTGCAGGTCGAGGTCGTTGGTGGGTTCGTCGATGAGCCACAGGTCGGCGTCCTCGGCCAACGCGAGGGCGAGGCCCGCCCGGGCGCGCTCGCCGCCGGAGAGCGCGGCGGGTGGCTGGTCCCACCGGTCGGTAGGCACGCCCGCGCCTGCGAGCAGCGCACCGGCCGCCACGCCGCCCAGCCTGTCCGACACCTGCTCGAGCAAGCTCGGCTGCTCGCTTAGACCCCGGTCCTCCTGGCCCACGTAGCGCAGCTTCAGCCCGGGTGCGTAGCGCAGCTCGGCGCCGGGGTCGCTGGACGGCAGCTCGCCGCTGAGCAGCTTGAGGAGGGTGCTCTTGCCGCTGGCGTTAGCGCCGAGGAGCGCCACGCGTTGACCGCGGTTGAGCTTCAGGGTCACGCCGCTGAGGACCGGTGGGGCGGTGAGGGCTTTGGCCTCGAGCAGCGTGGCGCCGAGGTGGCGCCGGTGGGCGTGCACGCCGCTGCGCGCTAGACGTGGTTCTGCGGCCGGGGCGGGCAGCTTAGCCGCGGCGAGCTTCAGGCGCGCGGCGCCCCGCTCAGCGGCGCGCTTGCGAGCCGCAGCCTTACGTCCGAAGGTGGCGAGCTCCGCGGCCATGGCCTCCAGCCGCGCCGCCTCTTTGGCGCGCTCCCGTTCCCGCTTGTGGCCCGCCCTCAGGGCCCCGTCGCGGCGCGCTCTGGCCTCCGTGTAGGCGCCTGGCTCCACCACGAGGCGGCTGGGGTCGCTGCCGAGCGCCCCGCCCGGCTCTAGGAAGGCGGTGCTCAGCGTGGCCTCGTCTAGGAGCGCACGGTCGTGGCTCACCACCACTAGCGCCCCGGCCCAGCCCGCCAGGCGCCTGCCGAGCCGCGCCCGCGCTGCCACGTCTAGGTGGTTGGTGGGTTCGTCCAGGAGGAGCACGTCCGGGTCCTCAGCTAGCGTGGTGGCTAGCGCCAGGCGGCGGCGCTCGCCCGCGGAGAGGGTGTGCAGCGGACGGTGATCGTGCGCCGCCCCGAAACCCACCGCCGCTAGCTCGCGCCTGAGCGCGGCTTCCGCGCCGTAGCCGCCGGCGCGCTCGAACTCTGCCTGCAGGCGGGCGTGCTCCTCTGGCTCCGTGGCCTGCCGGGCTCGGGCCTCGAGCTCGTTCGTTCGTGCTAACACCCGGCTGGCGTGCTCCCAGAGCGTTCCGCTAGCCGCGCTCCCTGGGCTGGTCTGTGGGAGGTAACCGATCCTCACGCCAGGGGCGCGCAGCAGGCGGCCCGCGTCGGGGGCTTCTAGGCCCGCCAGCAGGCGTAGGAGCGTGCTCTTGCCGCTGCCGTTGGGGCCCACCAGTCCCAGGCGTGCGCCTCCAGACAGGCGGAGGTTCACGCCCGCAAGTAGTTCCCTGCCGCCGGCGAGGTAAGTGACGCTCTGTGCGACTAGAAGTTCCATCCAAAGCCCGAACCGGCGCCCAGTACGCGCCTGCCGCACATCTTAGCCGTGCGCGTTGCGGGCGTCGCTCGGGCGGCGGTAAGGGACGCCGCGCGCGGCTATGCTCCAGGGGTGAAGCTCTTCACCGGCCGCGGCGCCAACCAGCCGTTCGACTGCGTGGTGTGCGGTGCGCCCGTGCCGCCACTGCAGGGCGGTGGCTACCGTAACCACTGCCCGTTCTGCCTCCACTCCTTGCACGTGGACGTGAACCCGGGCGATCGCGCCAGCGAGTGCGGCGGCGTGCTCGAGCCCGTCGGGGTGGAGCGCGGTAAGAAGGGCTGGGTCATCGTGCACCGCTGCACGGAGTGCGGCGCCCTCAGGCGTAACCGTGCCGCTCTCGACGACCCGGGTACTAGCGACGACTACGACGTGCTCCTGGCCATCTCCGCCGGTCAGCCACCACGCTGGTAGACTCGGAGCAACGACCCCTCGCACTACGGCAGCGGCTAAGTCGCGCACCACATTAGGAGTACAGATGGCGAAAGGCAGCGTAACCCTGCATGCGGAGGGCGGAGCCCTTCGCATCACCCTCAACCGGCCGGAGGTGCTGAACGCTCTCACCCTCGACCTGCTCGCCGAGCTCGACGCCGCGTTGCGCGGGCCGGCGGCGCAGCCGCACGTGCGCGCCGTGCTCATCACGGGCGCGGGGCGCGGCTTCTGCGCGGGCGCGGACCTCGCCAACACGCCGCTGGGCGGCGACATCGGTCAGATCCTCAAGCGCTCGTACCATCCAGTGGTACACGCCATCGCCGAGCTTGGTAAGCCCGTGGTAGCCGGTGTGAACGGGGTGGCGGCTGGGGCGGGCATGAGCCTGGCGCTAGCCTGCGATATGCGCTTCGTAGCAGAGAGCGCCTCCTTCACGGTGGGCTTCACCGGCATCGGCCTCGTCATGGACGCTGGCGGCAGCTACTTCCTGCCGCGCCTCGTGGGTGTGGGCCGCGCCATGGAGCTGGCTGTATCTAACCGGCGCGTGAGCGCCGACGAGGCCGTGGCCATGGGTCTGGCGGAGCGGGTCATCGGGGGCGACTTCGAGACCGCGGTGTGGGACGAGGTCATCAAGATGGCGCAGGGGCCCACCAAGGCGTACGACCTGCTCAAGCAGGAGCTGCGCGCCAGCCTCGACAACGACCTCACTGCCCAGCTCGCGCTGGAGGCCAGCTCGCAGGCGCGGGCGGCCGCTACCGCCGACGTGCGTGAAGGCGTCCGCGCCTTCCAGGAGAAGCGTGCAGCCGCGTTCAAGGGTGAGTAGCCGCTCACGGGTAACCGTGGGGGAGGGGCAGCCGTGACCGCTCACGCCGACACGCTCTTCTACGGTTCGGTGCTCACCATGGATCGCCACCGGCCCCGCGCCGGCGCCGTGGCCGTGAAGGGCGACAAGGTCCTAGCGGTTGGCAGCGCGGCGGAACTCCACCCTCTGGCTGGTCCAGGAACGCGCGTGGTGCAGCTGGGGGGCCGCACGCTCATGCCTGGCTTGCACGACGCGCACGTGCACCTCACCGGCACGGGGGAGGAGCTCGATCACGTCGACCTCTCACGGGCCGCGAGCCTGGACGAGGCGCTTGCGCTCGTGCGCGACCGGGCCGAGCAGCTGGCTCCGCACGAGTGGGTGCGCGGCGCCGGCTTCGCGCTGCACCGCTTCGGCCTGAGCACGGTCGGGCGTAACGAGGCCGAAGCGCTCGACGCCGCCGCCGGCGGTAGGCCCGTTCTGCTCGCTAGCCAGGACCACCACTCCACATGGGCCAGCCGCGGCGCCTTACGCCAGGCGGGCGTGACGGCCGACACCCAGGTGCCTAACGGTGTGATCGTGCTCGACGAGGACGGGGAGCCCACCGGGCTCCTGCTCGAGGAGGCGCGCGACCTGGTGGAGGCGGCGCTACCGCCCCCCGATGCGGCCACCATCGCGCGGTGGCTGGAACGGGCGGCCGCGCATTTCGCAGCGCTAGGTGTTACCACGGTGCACCACATGGCTGCCGAACCCGCTGCCTACTTCCGCCAGCTGGCGCTGTCGGCCTCGGAGCCTAGCTACGGGCTGCGGGTGTGGGCTTGCCTGCCGCACGCGCAGATCGAGGCGGCGGCAGACATCGGTCTGGCCACCGGTCAGGGCGGTCAGCAGTTCACCGTGGGCGGCGCCAAGTTCTTCGCCGACGGTGCCCTCGGCAGCCGCACGGCGTGGATGCTCGAGCCGTACCTGGGCAGCCAGAACCGCGGCATGGCGGTCGACGGCCCGGAGGTGTTGAACGAACGAGTGCCGCTGGCGCTGCAGGCGGGCCTCACGCCCGTCATCCACGCCATCGGTGACGCCGCCACGCGGGCGGTGGTCGACGTGTTCGAAGCCACGGCGCCGGCCTGGCGGGCGGCGGGACTCAGACCGCGCCTAGAGCACGCCCAGCACATGCACCCGAGCGATGTTACCCGCGCGGGCACGCTCGGCCTGGTAGCCTCGGTGCAGCCCATCCACCTCACGTTCGACGTCGATTCCATCAGCACCGAACTTGCTGACCGCCTGGATCGCGCCTACCCCATGCGCTCGCTTGCGTCCGCTGGCGCTGTGCTCGCCTTCGGCTCCGACAGCCCTGTGGCGCCGCCGGACCCGTTCGTGGGCCTGCGCTCGGCCGCCCGGCGCGCCTCAGCGAGCGGAGCACGGCTCACCCCGACGGAGGCCATCGGCCCCGACGAGGCGCTGTACGCCTACACGCGTGGCGCTGCTTACGCCATCCAGGCCGAGGCGCGTTCCGGCATGCTTGCGCCGGGCTACGACGCCGATCTGGTCGTGCTGTCGCATGACCCCACCGTGAGCTTGGATGGGCTCTCCGCGGTGGCCACCATGAAGGCTGGGCGCTTCACGCACGGCGGGCAGGCGCTCTAGGCCGCCCGCCGTGCGCCCTAGAGCGCGCGCTGGGGCGCCTGTGCGCCCCGGGAGTTAGCGGGGCCGCAGCACGAGCTCGTGCACGCGGCCCCGCGCGCCCGTGCCCGCCAGGTAGAGGAGGGCCGCCGCCAAGCTGCCTGGGTCGAGCCAGTTGTTCGGGTCGCTCTTAGGCATGGCTGCGCGGTTGCCTGGCGTGTCGATGGCGCCTGCCGGCACCAGCAACGACACCGTGACGCCCGCCTTGTCGACCTCGGCGGCCAACGACCGCATGAACACCGCCAGGGCGCCCTTAGCGGCCGCGTACGCCGTCATGCCGGGTGCGGGGGCCAGCACCGCGTTGGCGCCGATGGCGGCCACGAAGCCGTGACCCCGCTCGCGCATGCCGGGCAGCAGGGCCGCCGTGGCGTTGACGGCTGTGTGGAGGTTCACGCGCAGCATGCGCTCTAACACCTCCGGGCCCTCGTCCACGGGGCCGCCCATGGCGAAACCGCCGGCTAAGTTGAGGAGGGCGGCGGCGGGGCCCATCTCGGCCTCCACGCGCCGCATCCCGGCCGCGCACGCTGCTGGTGCCGCGAGGTCGATGCCGAAAGCGGCCACGCTCTGTGCGCGGTCCGCAGGAACCCCGCCGGCGAGCTCTGCCACCAGAGGCTCCACCGCGTTCTCGCTGCCGGGACGGGTGACGAGTGCCAGGCGATAACCAGCCGCCGCGAACGCGCGTGCCACCACTGGGGCGAGCCCGCCGCCAGCGCCGGTGATGACTGCCAACGGTGAAGAGACGGTGCCTGTGCTCATGGCCAACTCTACCCGACAGGCAGCTGCGCTCAGAGCGTTCAGTGGTCCGACCTGCGCGCGGTCAGGGCCTACCCGAAATGGGCGAAAGCCCCGTCCACAACGGCAAGAACCGTTTGACCGAGAGCCTCTTTTCGGGGTAAGATACACGGGTTGGGTGGCCGCCAGTAAGCGCGGGCCTGCGGCTACGTAGGCTGCGGCCAGCAGCGCAGAGCGCGGCCCGACCCGGAGGTTCAATGACAGTCCCGAGCAAGCACAACGGCGATTACACCGCCGATAACATCAAGGTGCTGCGTGGCCTCGAAGGCGTGCGCAGGCGCCCCGCCATGTACGTGCAGGGCGGCACCGGCATCGACGGTTTCCACCAGCTCCTCACGGAGATAATCGACAACGCCATCGATGAGTGCCTGGCCGGCTTCGCCGACACGGTCGAGGTAACCCTCAACAAGGACGGCTCGGCCAGCGTGGCCGACAACGGTCGCGGCATCCCGGTCGACACCATGGAGCGTGAGGGCCGGCCCGCCATCGAGGTCATCTTCACCGAGCTCCACGCTGGCGGTAAGTTCGATTCCGGAGCCTACAAGGTCTCCGGCGGCCTGCACGGTGTGGGTAGCTCGGTCGTCAACGCGCTCTCCACCAAGTTCATGGCAGAGGTCTGGCGCGACGGTAAGCACCACCGCATCACGTTCGAGAACGGCGAGGTGGTCGAGCCCCTCACGGTGCTAGGTACGGTGCCCAAGAAGCAGTCGGGCTCCAAGGTCACCTTCTACCCCGACCTGGCGGTGTTCAAAGACATCGAGGGCTTCGATTACAGCCGTGTGCGGCGTCGCCTGCGCGAGCTCGCCTTCCTCACGGGCGGCGTGAAGATCGTCCTCAACGACGAGCGGGGCGAGACCAGCAAGACCGAGACCTTCCACGAGAAGGGTGGTGTGGCCGCCTTCGCTCAGAACCTCGCGCGCGAGGCTGAGCTGCTCTACGACAAGCCGGTGGTCATCAGCGGCACCGCCTCCGTGCAGACCGACCACGGCCTGCACGACGTAGAGGTCGACGTGGGTCTCATCCACAACACCAACTACGGCCAGACCATCCTCACCTACGCCAACATGATCACCAACCGCGACGGCGGCACGCACCTCACAGGCTTCAAGATGGCGTACACGCGCGTGCTGAACAACTACGCCAAGAGTAAGAACCTGCTCAAGAAGGGCGAGGCGGCGCCCACCGGCGACGACTTCCTGGAAGGCATCTCCTGCGTCATCAGCGTCAAGTTGCCCGAGCCGCAGTTCGAGTCGCAGGCCAAGGTCAAGCTCCTCAACCCCGAGGCGCAGTCCGCCGTGAACAGCGTGGTGTACGAGAAGCTCACCGAGATCCTCGAAGAGAACCCGAAGGTCGGCAAGGCCATCATCGACAAGGCCTCGCAAGCCGCCCGCGCTCGCGAGGCTGCTCGCAAGGCCCGCGACCTTGTGCGCCGCGCCAACCCGCTCGAGAACGACGACCTGCCCGGCAAGCTCGCCGACTGCCAGTCCGAGGACCCCTCCGTTAGCGAGCTCTACATCGTGGAAGGCGACTCGGCGGGCGGTAGCGCCAAGCAGGGCCGAGAGCGCCGCTTCCAAGCCATCCTGCCCCTACGAGGCAAGATCCTCAACGTTGAGAAGGCCAACATCGGGCGCATCCTCAAGAACGCCGAGATCCGCGCCATGATCGCCGCCATCGGCGCAGGCGTGGAAGGCACCGGCGACGACGCGCACTTCAGCATCGAAGACGTGCGCTACAACCGCATCATCATCATGACCGACGCCGACGTTGACGGCTCTCACATCCGCACGCTGCTCCTCACGTTCTTCTACCGCTACATGCGCCCCCTCATCAACGCGGGCTACCTCTACATCGCGCAGCCGCCCCTCTACGGCGTGCGCGTGGGCAGGCAGCGCGAGATGCAGTACTTGTACGACGAGGCCGCCCTCACGCAGCTGCAGCGCGCCAACCGCGACAAGAAGATCGAGATCCAGCGCTTCAAGGGCCTGGGCGAGATGAACCCCGAGCAGCTGTGGGAGACCACCATGAACCCCGAGACGCGTGTCTTGAAGCGCGTCACCATCGAAGACGCCCTTGAGGCCGGCGAGACCTTCGAGGTGCTCATGGGTACCGAGGTCCCGCCCCGGCGCGAGTTCATCGAGACCCACGCCCACCTCGCCAACCTCGACGTCTGAGCCGCGAAGCGCCATAGGCGCACGACTTACACGAGGAACGCCGCCGAACCACTCAAGGTTCGGCGGCGTTCCTTCGCTGACGCTAACGGCCCGGCGAAGCGGGCACGTACTACGTGCTCAATCCAAGCCGGCGGCGGTGCGGAGGTCGTGAACCTCCGTCATGGTGAGCATCTGACCGCGCAGCGCCTCCACCTCGGCGGAGGAGTACGGCTGGAAGTCGGGAGCCAAGGCGTCGTTGCCCCAGGCGGTCATCACGTAGTTCGAGATCGACGCCACGGTGGCGTCGTCCAGGTGCAGGTGCGGCGTCATGATGCCGTTGTAAGGCATGCCGTCGACGGTGATGGCGCCCTGCAGCCCGAACAGGATGGTGGTGGGGATGAGGTCGCGGTCGGCCGCGTAGACCTCAGGCGCGTGCCCCGCGAGCGGCGGGAACGCACCCATCACGCCCATACCGGTGGCCTGATGGCACGCCATGCAGGTGGCCAGGAAGGCCGCCTCACCGTCGGGCAGGTCCTCGCTAACCGCAGCCGCTGCGGGAGCGGCCTCAGCCGGCTCGCTGGCGGGGGCTTCCGCAGCTTCGGCGGCGGGCTCCTCGGCCGGTTCGCTAGCGGCGGCCTCAGCCGGTTCGGTGGCGGCTTCGGCGGCTTCGGCAGCTTCGGCGGCGGGTTCAGCAGCGGGTTCGGGGGCCGCCTCCGCGGCGACGGCCGGAGCGGGAGGCGCCACGGGCGCGGCACCAGCGAAGCCGGGGTTCTGCACGCCGCGTTCCGCCACCAGCTCTATGGCGCGGTTGATGTCGATGGTGGCGCGGTCGCCGTTCACCGAGTAGCCGCTCAGGTCGTTGGTGGCGTCGGCCAGGTGCGCCTGGAACTGGGAGTCGTCCAGCGCTTCGAAGCGCCCCTGCGGCTGTGAGGAGGCCAGGAACAGCAACCCAACCACGGCCACCACCATGCCGATCGTGCCCAGGGCCACAGCCATGCGAACCTGCTGCGGGGTGAAGAGGTACTGCCGGGTCTTCTGGAACTCGGGACGCTCAGGCATGGTGCTCAGCCACCACCTTCACCAGGCGCGGGTCGTTGGCAGGCAGCACGTTGCGGGCCCCAAGCGCGCGGGCGAACAGCGCAAGCCACACGCCGGTCATGCCCACGAGCAGCAGAACGTCGATGAGGGTCAGCTGCGCGCCCGTGCGCTCGAACGACGGGGCGAGCATCCAGAAGATGTTCATGGCCTGCACCACGAGCGCCCACACGGCCACGATGCTCAGCGCGCGGCGGGTGCGCTTCACCCAGCGCGAGAATAGGATCATGAACGGCGCGAAGAAGCCGAAGAAGAGGATGAAGGCGCTGAAGCCCACCCAGTCGGGTCCGAGCCTGCTGAAGTACCAGGTGGCCGTCTCGGAGATGTTGTTCGTCCACTGGATGATCAGCTGCGAGATGTGGGTGTAGGCCCAGAACATGGTGACTGCCATGAGGAGGTTACCCAAGTCTTGCAGACGCTTGGGGGTGAGCAGCTTGTCGATCATGGGGTTCACGCGCGCCAGCTGCACGATGGTGAGGATGATCAGAGCGAGCGCCGTTATGACCTGGCTCGACATGAAGATGCCGGGGTAGATGCCCGAGAACCAGGTGGGCGTGATGGACATAGCCCAGTCGATCGCGGCGAAGGTCATGGTGAGGACGTAGATGACGATCCAGAGGCCCGCCATGTTCTTCATGCGGTAGCCAGCGCGGCCAGCACCGGCCTCGGTCTCGTCCTGTCGGCGGCTGAGCGAGCGGTACAGGAACACGCCCAGCGTCCAGAGGCCGAAGATGATGACGGCGCGAACGATGAAGAACGGCGAGTTGAGGTAGGCCGTCTTGGCCTCCACCATGGGCCACGCGGCTACGTAGGCCGGGTCTGTCCAGGGGAAGAGGTCGCCCATCGCGAAGAGGATGGGAACGAACAGGAGCGCCAAGAGGGGTATGAGCGACGCCGCCGCCTCGAGAGGCCGCGCGATGAGCGCGCCCCACGAGCCGCCCGCCAGGTGCACCACGAACAGCAGCATGAGGCTACCGAGCGAGAGACCGAGCACGAAGAGGAAGGCCATGAGGTACGACTCGAAGAAGGAGCCGGCGGTCGTGAAGCCGAGCACCGCGGCGCCGGCAAGGGCGATGAGGCCCACCACGAGGGCGCCGAGCTGCAGCTTGCTGGTGTCTATAGGGGGAAGTTTCAGGGCGTTCACCGTGCTGCCTCCGTGCTGCTCAACTGGCTCAGGATGTCGGCAGGAACGTCGGAGATCTGAGCGTTCTGGCTGAGCTGCAACGCCTTGATGTAGGCGGCGACGGCCCAGCGATCCTCCGGCTTGATGCGCGCAGCGTAGCTGTACATGCGGCCGAACCCGTTGGTGATGGCGTTGTAGAAGTAGCCCACCGGCGAGTCGAGCAGGCGCTGCTCCGAGGTGAACGAGGCAGGCTGCGGGAAGCCGCGCTGCACGATCATGCCCGTGCCGTCGCCGTTGTAGTTGTGGCACGGGGCGCAGTAGATGTCGTAACGCTCCTGGCCGCGTAGCAGCACGTCGGTGGTGAGCTCGATGGGCAGTTCGGCTAGGAAGCCGGTGGGGCCGAGACCCGTGAGGTAACTGGGCTGCAGCGCGCCGCGCTCGCGCGACACGGTGCCTTCGGGGATGGGGCGCATGGCGCTGCCGTCCGCGAAGAACGGGCTGGCATCGAAGGCGTCCACGCGCGGCTGGTCGAACATGTTGCGACCGCACGAGGTGAGCACGAGCATGCCGACGGTGAGGGCGGCGAGTAGCTTGAAGGTCTTGCCCCTCATCGCTCCACCTCCGACACGCGCTCGGGTTCGAGCGCCTCCAGGAAGGCGCGCGTGTTGACGAGGTCGAACTTCGGGTCGCGCGCCTCGATGGAGAGGAAGAACTTGTCGCGCGAGGCCTGCTCGAAGCCGGGGGTGTTGAAGATGGAGTGGTACGGACGCGGTAGGCCGTTGCGGAGGATCATGCCGATGCCCGCCGTGAGGCCCGCCGAGAGGATGGTGATCTCGTACATGATGACTATCCAGTTCGGCCAGCTGTTCAGCGGCTTACCGCCGGCGTTCAGCGGGTAGTAGACGGTGTTGGCCCACCACTGCAGGAAGAAGCCGCCCAGCAAGCCGAGGATGCCCACGATGAGCACGACCCAACCCAGGTTGGTGGGGCGCATGCCCAGGTCCTCGTCGAGCCCCTCCACGGGGAACGGGGTGTAGGCGTCCGTGCGCGTGTAGCCGGCCTTACGGGTGCGTTCCGCCGCCAGGCGGATGCCCTCCACCGTGTCGAACTGGGCGACCAGCGCGTACAGCGGCGGTTCGGTCTTACGGCCCAAGGTAACGCTGCTCATGCGGTCTCCTCGGCGTTGTAGTACTCCATCCT
>CAZFFG010000005.1:0-50962 GCA_964518275.1 uncultured bacterium
CCATGTTCAGCTGGATGAACCTGGTCGGCACCGACCTCAGCGTCGACTCGCCCGTGTGGCTGCCGCGCATGAGCCTCCAGGACGCCCTGGCGGTAGCGGTGCGCGTGGACGGCGCCTACGGAGTGGAGAGGCCCTAGATGGCCCAACCCCACGGCCAACAGACCGAACTGCGCAACCGACTCGCAGCGTTCAGGAAGGTGGTCGCCGCACTGGCGGCCACCACCCTGCTCGGCGGCGCGGCGTCAGGCCAGGGACCCGTAGGCGCCCCTACACCCCCCGAGGTGGTGAGCATGCCAATCGGCACCGCGGACGGGTTACTGGCAGCCATCGGCATGGGCGGCACCTTCTCCTTAGGGGAGGGCGTCATCGAGGTGCCGGGTGAACTGGTGATTGCCACGGACCTGAAACTCAAAGGGTTCGGTAGCGATGCCACCGTGCTGGAGCTCCGGGGCGCACCCACCGCCCTGCGGGTCGCGCCAGGCGTGCGGTTCGAGCTCGAGGACCTCACGCTGCGCTACGTGGGTGAAAAGCCCGCCGACCTGCTCCTGGTCGACGGCGCCGAGTTGGTGCTCACGGGCGTCACGCTAGCGGGCGCCGAAGGCGGGCCCGACATGACCGGCACCAAGAGCTTCGGGGTCGGTTCCGGGCTGGTGGCCACGCCAGGATCCAGGCTCACCCTGGTGAACACCGACCTGGTCGAGCATGGGCTCAGCGCCTTCGAGCTCTACGGCGACACAGCTGTAAGCATGCAGGGTGGGCAGGTGAGTCAGAACTCGGTGGGATTCTACGCGCAGGACGACGTGAACCTCGAGGTCCGCGAGGTGCGGATAGCTAACAACGACCTGGGAGGCCTGCGCGCCACCGGGGCGGCAACCGTGCTCATCGAGCGCTCGATCGTCGTGGAGAACGGCCGTGCGCACCGCGAGGGCAGCGATCCCGCCCTAAGGAGCGACGCGCTGC
Source organism: uncultured bacterium (assembly GCA_964518275.1). Lineage (GTDB taxonomy): Bacteria > Deinococcota > Deinococci > Deinococcales > Trueperaceae > JAAYYF01. The sequence goes on from CAZFFG010000005.1 coordinate 961, forward strand.
GCGCCATCGGCACCGTGACGCTAAGGCTCGTGAGCAACCGCATCCTCGACAACGAGAGGCACGCCCTCTCCGCCGACGAGAACGCGGTGGTGGAGAGCAGCGGCAACTGGTTCGAGGGTAACGGCGGCTCGTACGAGGCGGAGGCCTACCTCATCTCGCCCATCGTGCTCGACGGCGAGAGCCGCCTCCAGTCCGAGTCGGACACGTTCCAAGGTAACCCTGGAGGCACCATCGAGCTCGCTGAGGCCAGCGGCGCGCAGCTCATGAACGTGGTCATAAGAGGTAACGCCATGTGGTCGCACGTGTACATGTCGGGTAGCTCGTGGCTCGACGTCGTGAACGCAACGATAGAAGGCAACGAGGGCGCCATCTACGTGGGCGCCAGTGCCCGCTTCAGCATGCGCGACTCGCGCGTGGTCGGCACCGTCGCGCAGGACGCCATCATCGTGGAAGAACAAGGCCAGGTGTCTCTGCTAGCCAACCTGTTCGAGGGCAACGCTTACGCGGGCGTGAGCTTCGCGGGTACGTCCGGGGGCGTGGTGGCGTTCAACCGCTTCACCGGGAACCTCGCGGGCGTCGTAGTCATGGACACGGCCGAGCCCGAGCTACGGGAGAACCAGATGCAGGGCAACGGCGACGACGTGCTCAGGCTCTGACCGAGCGCCGGCTAGCTCGTTCGGCGCTCCTTGGCCTTCTCTGCGGCCTCCTCAGCAGCGATGCGGCTCTCCGCCACCTCGAACGCGAGCTCGGTCGTCACGAAGTCGGCGGTGCCGTCGCCGGTGATCTCCTCGTACACCCCCATGCGCTTCAGGAGCGCCTTCGGTTGCGGCTGCAGGCCGGAGACGAGGAGGGCGATGTTCTGGCGCCGCAGGCGGTCGCTGATGGCGCGTAGGGCGGTAACGCCCGTGGCGTCCATCACCGGCACGCGCCTGAGGCGCAGCACGACCACCTTGATGTTCGAGTCGACCTTCACCAGCTGGTCGATGAACCGCTCGGCGGCCCCGAAGAAGATGGGGCCGTCGACGCGGTAGGCCACCACCTGCTTATGCAGCTGGCGCTCCTCTTCAGATCTCGGCTCCTCTGGCTCGCCCTCCACGCCCGTGAGCGCCTCCGGGTTGACCGTGAACATGTTGCTCATGCGCACGATGAAGAGGATGGCGGCGGCCACCAACCCCACCTCGATGGCCAGGATCAGGTCGAAGAGGATCGTTACGAACATGGTCAGCAGTAGCACGAAGGTGTCGGACTTCGTGCTGCGAACGATGAGCTGGAAGGCTTCGCGGTCCACCATGCGCACCGCCACCACCATCAGGATGCCGCCAAGCACCGCCAGCGGGATACGGCTGGCGAGCGGTGCCAGGAAGAGGATGATGAGCAGCAGAGCGACGCCGTGGACGATGGCCGCCAGCCGGGTGCGCCCACCTGAGCGAACGTTGACCGCGGTGCGGGCCAGCGCCGCCGTGGAGGGCAAGCCACCGAAGAGGCCGGCAGCGATGTTGCCCATGCCCTGACCGAACAGCTCACGGTCGGGGTCATGCTTCTTACCGACCGTCATACCGTCGGCCACCACTGCGCTGAGCAGGCTCTCGAGCGCGGCCAGCACGGCTATCGCCAGCGCAGCGCGCGCCAGCTCGACCATGCCCGGACCGACGTCGAACGAGGGCAGAACGGGCAGCGGCAAGCTGCGGGGGATGGCGCCGATGCGGGGCACGGCGTCGAAGGCGGGCAGTAGCGACACGAGCGACGCGCTGATCATGGCCGCCATGCTCGCCGGCACGGCCTTCAGCTGCTTAACGCGGCCCCAACCCAGCATGATGGCGATGGTGAGGAGCGCCAGGAGGATGGTTAGGTAGCCCGGCGCTTCCAGCCAGAGGCGCACGGTGCGGATGGAGATGCTCACGATGCTCTCGCCGTGCGGTGTGGCCACCCCGAGCACGTTGGGGAGCTGCTGCAGGAAGATGATGACACCGATGCCGATGGTGAAGCCCGTGACCACCGGCCACGGTATGTACCGCACGTAGCTACCCACGCGTGCGAAGCCCAGCACTATGAGGATGAGCCCGGCCCCTACGCCCAGGATCGGTAGAGCGCCCGGCCCGTGCACGGCCACGATGGGCAGCAGCACGGCCGTCATGGCGCCCGTGGGACCCGTGACCTGGAAGTCGGAACCGCCGAAGATGGCGGCCACGATCCCGGCCACGATGGCGGTGACTATGCCCGCCGTGGCGCCCGCGCCCGACGTGACACCGAAACCGAGCGCCAACGGTAGGGCCACGAACGCCACCGTTATGCCAGCCAGCAGGTCGAACTTGATGGTCTTCCGGTCGTAATCGGAAGCCTTAGGGAGGAACTTGGTGAGTTGGAACCGCGAACTCTGGCGCGAAGAACCTTCGGTCACGAAAAGAATCATCGCCCTTAACCGGGGCTAAGGCAAGTAGCCACGCTCGCGTTCAGCAGGCGTATCCCCCGTCGGAGGGGGGTACGCTGGCGGGCATGACGGAGTTGCTACTCATCGTCCCCCACCCCGACGACGAGGTCTTCGGCGCGGGCGCGCTGCTGGCGCGCACCGCCGCGGCGGGCGGCCGAACGGCCATCCTCACGCTCACCCGTGGGGCCGCCGGCCGCACCCTAGGCCTCTGCACGCGCGAGGAGCTGCCGCAGGTACGCGAAGCCGAGCTGCGGGCCGCGCTCGAAACGCTGCAGGTCGCCGACGTCACCGTGGCCGACTACCAAGACTACGTGCCCGACGACGACCGGGGCCTGCCACCTCACCCGGGCCTCGCCGCCGTGCCCGAGGAGGAACTGGTGGCGCTCATGGTGGCAGTCATCGAGCGTACTGAGCCCAAGGCGGTGCTCACGTTCCCGCCGAACGGCAGCAACGGGCACCCCGACCACGTGGTCACGAGCCGGCTCGTCCAGGCGGCCGTGAAGCGCGCCAAGCACCGCCCGAGAGGCCTCTACTACTACGCCAGCGACAGGCGCTTCGAGGGCCCGCAGCGGCCCGGTTTCCTCCCTGAAGAGGAGATGCAGGCGCTGCACCTGCCGCCGACGCACCGCTTCGACGCTGGCGACGAGCTGGCACTGAAGCTGAGCGCAATCGGCTGCCACCGCACGCAGGCGCTGTCGGTGCTGGGCTTCATGCGCAACATGCCCGAGCGGCTCTTGGTCGAGACGTTCCACCGTGCCTACCCGCCCGTAGCGGAGGGCGCAGAGGTGGTCAAGATCTCGCGGCTCTGACGTCGTGTAACGCCCGAGCACCACGTGTGTAAAGCGCCATGGTGGCGCCGCTGACGCGTGGTAGCGTAACCGCATGCTGTTCCGGCGTCAGCGCCAAGTCGACCTAGAGTCGGCCCGCCAAGCTCTGGCCGAGGGTCAGTACGACGTCGCTTTCGCGATGCTCGAGACGGCTCTGCGGCGCGTCCCGAACCGTCACGCGCTGGGGGCTACCTGGCTGCAGCTAGCCGCCCTCTACGCGCTCTACGGCGAGGACGGCCTAGAGAACGGCCAGCCCGCGCTACGTAACGCGGTCACCTCCGACCCCAACCTGGCATCGCACCCCCTCTACCGCGCCCTCTACTGGGAGTTCGCCGCCTACCGCGGCGCGAGCGTGGGCGACGTCAAGCGCGGCCTGCGCACCACCAAGGCGGCCGACGGTCAGGTGCAGCCGAGCAGCGCCGCTACCGACCCGCAACTGCTGGCGGTTGCCGCCTACCACGCCGCCGCGGCTCTCTTCGCTGTCGACGCGGCGCGCAGCGCTGCGGCGCGGCTCGCCGAGATAGGAGAGGGCAGACTGCCCGCCTACCTAGAGTGGCGCCGCTGGTCTTTGCTAGGGCAGTGCGCCGAGCTCATGGGGGAGTGGGAGGAAGCTGCCGACTCCTTCGCGCACGCAGTGGAGCTCGCCCCCGAACTCGAGGCGGGCGCGGAGCGCCTGAGCCTCGCCGGCGCCCTGGTGGAGCTCCTGCGCACCGAGGAGGCGCTACAGCAGCTCGAGCTGGTGGACGACGCCGGGCTTGGCCGCGACGAGCGCGCCGTGCACCGCTACCTGCTCGGCCGCTGCCACCTAGAGCTCGACAACCCCAACCGCGCACTGGAGCTGCTCGAGGAAGCCGCTAAGCTCGACGACCACGAGGCGGGACCCTCCTACAGCGTGTCGTTCGCCACGGCGCAGGCGCTGGCGGCGCTAGCTCGCAGCGATGAGGCCGCCGCGGCTTACCAGCGGGCCCTGCAGCTGGCGCCCGCCGAGCACCGCGCTTTCACGCAGCACGAGGCGGCCTTCGCCATGATCGAATCCGACCGCCTCGACCAGGCCGAGCACCTGCTGTCGGAGGTGGTCACCGACCCGTCCTACTCCTACCGGGGCGAGGCCCTCGCCGATCTGGCCGACGTCTACCTTCGGCGTGGCGACCTCGACGGCGCCGCCAACTTGGCTCAGCAGGCGCTTGAGCTCGGCGCCACCGCGCCCGCCTGCATCACGCTCGGCAGCGTGGCGTTCGAGTACTTCAGGCTCGACGAGGCCGCGAGCTGGTACGAGCAGGCGGCCAGCGCCAGCAAGGTGGGCGACCCGTTCTGGGTGGCCGCGCAACAGATGCTGGCCGACGTCTACGCGCAGATGGGCGCCGACTACGCGCCGCGGCTCCTCCAACACGCTCGGGCGGCACTCGATTACACGGAGGCGGGCAGCGAGTGGTTCCTCCCCCTCAAGCAGTACGTCGACGAGGCCAGCCTCTTACTAGGCGGCTTCGAACGCGTGCTGAACTGACCGCGAGCCCGCGCTGGTGGAAGGCCTCCTCATAGCGGAACAGTTGCGCCTGCTGGCGGGCCGCCTGCCGGCTGAGCGGTTGCCGTGGCGGTTCCCCGACGGCCGCACCGCTTCGCTGCCGCTCGTCGGGGACCTAACGCTGCAACTTGTGAGCCGCCCGCCCGCGCCGTACCTCCGCGTGCAAGCCGGTGCGCCGGAAGGTTCGAGGCCGCATACTCCCTTCCAGGAGCAGTTGCGCGCCCGTGCCGGGGGCGCCCTCCTGGCGGTCACGCAGCCGCAGCGCGACCGGGTGGTGAGGCTCGCGTTCGCGGCCGGGGCCGGCTTCGTGCCAACGCCACCCGTGGAGCTCGTGGCCGAGCTCACCGGCCGGAACGCGAACCTCATCCTGTTGGACGAGCGGGGTGTGATCATCGGAGTGGAGCGCCAGGTGCTGGCCGACCGCAACCGTTACCGTGAGCTGCGCAGCGGCCTGGCCTACCAACCGCCGCCGCCCTACAGCAAGCTCGACCCGCTAGGGGCTAGCCCGCGTGAGCTACACGAGGCGCTAGGCGGCGCCCGCCTGAGCGGCGTGGGGCGTGTGCTGGACGGCGTTGGGCCAACGCTGGCCGGGGCCCTCCAGCGCGCTGTCATGGCGCACCCAGCGGCCAGCGCACTCGCCGACGACGACCCAGTCTTAGAGGGCGAGCTGCTCACTGCTGCGGTGGACCTCGTGCAGGCCCTGGCGGCAGCCCCGAGCGCGTTCCTCGCGCGTCACGGCGGTCAAGCTCCGGAGCGGAGCGCAAGCGACCACCGCCGCGAGGTGCGGCTCAAGCTGGTGGGCGGGGAGCTCGGACGCCGCCAGAAGCTCGCCGAGCGTCGCCTGGCCGACGCGCGCCGCGCGGTGACCGGCGCGGCCGACGGCGTCCGCCTGCGGAGCGAGGCCGACCTGCTCCTCGCGTTCGCTCACGAGGTCACGCCCGGCAGCGAGGAGGTTGAGCTCACGGGCTTCGACGGCGCGACGGTGAGCCTGTCGCTCGACCCTCGGCTCGACGCGGCCGGCAACGCGGCGGCCCGTTACGACCAGGCCCGTCGCCGGGAGGCGAGGGCCCGCCGCGCAGAGGAGCAGCTGCCGGCGCTAGAGGCGGAAGCGCGTGACCTGGCCCGGCGCCTTCAGCAGCTACCAGAGCTGCCTGCCGCCGAGCTCGGCCGGCTAGCTGAGGAGCTCACGGCGGAAAGGCGCACCGAGAAGCGGGTGCAGTCGGGGCCAGGCATCCGCTTCACCGGGCCGCACGGCTTCGAGGTGGTGGTGGGGCGCAACGCCCGCGATAACGACAAGGTCACCTTCGAGCTCGGCCGCTCGCGCGACGTCTGGCTCCACGCCCAGGGCTACCGAGGCTCCCACGTGCTCATCCGCTCAGGAGGGCAGGAGGTGCCGTTCGAGACGGTACTGTTCGCCGCCAGGCTAGCGGCCGGCTACTCCGAAGCGTTCCGGTCGGACAACGTGCCCGTTGATTACACCGTGCGCAAGAACGTGTGGAAGGTGAGGGGCGGTCCGCCCGGCGCCGTGAACTTCACGCAGCACCGCACCGTCTACGTGACGCCCGCTCGTGACGACGCGGGCGCCCTAGCTGGCGACGGCTGACGGTTACGGCGCCTGGCCTGCTGAGCCGAACACCCGCATGCGCTCCGCCACCACCGCGCGCATCTCGTCGCGGGCGGGGCCGAGGACCTTACGGGGGTCGAACTCCTTGGGCTTGGCTAGCAGCGTCTCCCGGATGGCGGTGGTCATGGCCAGGCGCAGGTCCGTGTCGGTGTTGATCTTGGCTATGCCCTGCGTGACGGCCTGCCGCACGTCGTCCTCGTGGATGCCCACGGCGCCGGCTAGCTCACCGCCGGCAGCAACGAAGCGCTCCACCAGGGCGGCGGGCACACCGGACGCGCCGTGCATGACGAGCGGCGCGGCGACCCGCTGTGCGATGGCCTCGATGCGGGCGTGGTCGATGTACGGGCGACCCTTGCCCTTGTTGGCCCCGTGCGAGGTACCTATAGCAACGGCGAGGTAATCGGCGCCGCTCTCGTTCATGAAGCGCTCCGCTTCCTCAGGGTCGGTGAGGGTGGCCTCCTCCGCGCTCACCACCACGTGCTCCTCGATACCCCCGAGGCGCCCGATCTCGGCCTCAACCGTCACGCCGGCCGCGTGGGCCATCTCCACCACCCGGCGCGTTTCGCGCACGTTGGTGGCCTCGTCCTCGTGCGACATGTCGATCATGACCGACGTGAAGCCGAGGCGGACCGCGCGCACACACGACTCGAACGAGGAGCCGTGATCGAGGTGGATGGCCACTGGCACGCTGGCGGTCTCGCCCAGGTGGCGCACGACGGCCATGAGAGCCTGGCCACCGTACTTGAGGCCGCCCTCAGACAGCGCGATGATGACGGGACTGCGCGTCTCTTCGGCGGCCTCCACGATGGCCTGCGTGATCTCCATGTTGTTGGTGTTGAAGGCGCCCACGCCGTACTTGCCGGCGCGTGCGGCGCTGAGGATCTCGAGCCCGGTGACTAATGACATGCAGCGAGTATAAGCAGCGGGCGCGTGCCGGCCGCGTTGAAGGGCGAGCGCCTAGCGGTCCTCGGGTTCGCCAGGCTCGGTCACCGCCTCGGGTTCGCTCCGGGGCGGCAGCGCCGGTGTGGCGGTGCGACCGCTCACGAAGCCCGCCACGGCGGCGATGAGGAGGGAGAGGAGCACGCTCGCGGGCGCGTTCCGGTCGATGAGGAAGAGCGCGATGAGGAGCAGTAGCGACGAGCCCACCCGACCGGCCACGGATCGCATCCGGTTCTGAGGCTGATCGGCGCGTAACGCCATGAGGTGCACGACCATGAAGGTCACCGCGAGGACGACGAAGTAGACCCAGATCGGGATGCTGGCGAGGAAGTTCATCTGGCCTCCATGAGAAGCGGCGCTAAGCCGCGCGCGGTGGAGCAGGCCGCTTGCACGGCCTCCTGCACGCGCCAGTTGCTCTTGTCGCGGTCGCCCACCAGGTTGCTCACGCCCCGCACCTGGTAGAGGGGCACGTTCAGCGCGGCAGCCACCTGCGCTACCGCCGCCCCTTCCATCGATTCGATGGCCACGCCGTGACGGGAGTGTAGCAGGCGCGCCGTGGCGTCGTCGGCGGTGACAGCCTCGGCGGTGCCGAACCTCACGGCGGGCACGCCGAGTTCCTGGGCCAGCTCGTTCGTGTCGGCAGCTAGGATCAGGGTGTTGTAGACGGGTTCGGGGCGGTGCGCTCCTGCGGGTAGGAGCGGGAAACCGATGCTCTCGAGGCCGGACCAGCCCGCGCCGTGGCCGACACCGCTGTCGAGGTGGGTATCTGAGAGCGCCAGAGCCGCTTGGCCGATGCTCAGGCCCGCGTTCGGGTAGGCGCCCCCGATACCAACCAGCAGCACGGCTGCAGGGCGGTAGGCCGTGACGGCCAGCCCCGTCAGGAGCGCCGCGTTGACCTTGCCAACGCCCGTGGCTACCGCCAGGCACGCCACGCCCGCCAGCTCACCCGCTTGCGCTCGCCAACCGGCGGGCAGGGGAGAACCGTGGGCGCTCACGGGCTGGAAGCCGCTAGTGAGCGGCGCGGTCTCGAACTCGGTGGCGCTGACGAGGAGGAGGGGCGCCCGCACAGGCGCGCTCAGGCGGCGTTGGCCGGCATGTCGAGCAGCGCGCGCACGAAGGCGGCGGCGTCGTACGGCTGGAGGTCGGCTTGGTTCTCGCCTACGCCGATGAACTTTATGGGGAGCCCCAGCTCACGCGTGATGGGTAGCAGGATGCCGCCCTTCGCCGTGCCGTCTAGCTTGGTGACCACCACGCCGGTCAGCTCGACGGCTTCGTTGAAGCGCCGCGCCTGCTCCAGCCCGTTCTGGCCGGTGACCGCGTCGAGCACGAGCCAGGTCTCGCGGGGCTCGTTCGGGTCGGCCTTGGCGATGACCCGCTTCACCTTCTTGAGCTCCTCCATGAGGTTGTGCTTGGTGTGGAGCCGACCGGCCGTGTCGACGAGCAGCAGGTCAGCGCCCTTGGCTAGGCGTTGCTGGGCGGCGTCGAACGCCACGGAGGCTGGGTCGCCGCCGTCTGGCCCGGTGACGGTGGGGATACCGAGGCGCTCCCCCCACACCGCTAGCTGCGCGCTACCCGCGGCACGGAAGGTGTCGCCCGCGGCGAACATCACCTTGCGGCCGTGCTTCTGGTAGTAGGCGCCTAGCTTGGCGATGGTGGTGGTCTTGCCCACGCCGTTCACGCCCACGATCATGATGACCTTGCCCTTGGGCTCCACCACCTTGCGGGTGACGTCGAGGTCGAAGCCCACGCGCCGCAGCTTCTGGCGCATGCGGTCGGGCTCGAGCTGGTCGAGCAGCGCTTGCTCCAGCGCCTCCACGAACGGGGTGCCGCGTTCGCGCTCCTTCTTAGCGTCCGCCACCACGGTGGCGGCGAGCTTGGCGCCCACGTCGGCGCCGATGAGGGCGAACTCGAGGTCCTCCCAGTCCATCTCCCACGCGTTAGCGGCGGGCGTGCGCGCGGTGTCGGCGCCCATGCCCGCCCGGGTGCGGCCGAGCCCCTGCCGGAGCCTATCGAACCAACTCATCAGGCGCGCTCGTCCCCGGCGCCCGTGCCGGCGTCATCCACCTGCTGGCGGGCTGCGAACTCGGCGCCGCGGCTCTTGCTGTGGCTAGTGCGGGCCTTCGCCTCGGCCGCCTTGCGCGCCTTCTCCTCCTCCAGCGCCCTCTGAGGGTCGTCGTCGGGCAGGCCGGCGTCGATGAAGGTGAGCGCCTGGCCGATGCGCTTCAGCGACTCGCGCTTGCCGAGCACCACGATGAGGTCGGTAACGCCGGGCGCTTGCGTGGTGCCCGTGAGCGCGGCGCGCAGCGGCATGAGCACCTTGCCCATGGCCACGGTCTGGTCCTGCACGTAGTCGCGCAGCATGTCGTCCACGCCGTCGTGGTCGAAGAACTCCAGCATGGAGAGCTCCCGCTCGATGCCCTGGAGGTGCGCCTGCCCGGCGGCTAGCTGCTTGCGGGCAGCGTCGTCGTAACGCAGGCTGTCGCGGAAGAAGTAGCCGGCCTGGTCCACTAGGTCCATGAGCGTCTCGGCCCGGGGCCGCAGAACGTCGAGGACGTCGAGCAGGTAATCGTCGTCGTCCCACTCGTAGCCGGCTGCCTCGAACAGGGGCGTGACCCGGTCGGCCACGTCGTCGAGGCTGAGCTCCTCACGCAAGTACTTGCTGTTGAAGAAGCGCAGCTTCTTGAGGTCGAAGATGGGCCCACCTAGCGACACGCGGTCGATGTCGAACAGCGCCGTCATGTCGTCCACGCTGAAGATCTCGCGGCCGTCGGGCATGCTCCAACCCATGGTGGCCAGGAAGTTCAGCAGCGCTTCGGGCAGGATGCCCTGCTGCCGGTACGAGTCGACGGAGGTATCGAGCTTGCGCTTGCTCACCTTGCTGCGGTCGGGGTTACGCAAGAGCGGCATGTGGATGAACTCGGGCAGGTCCCATCCGAACGCCTGGTAGAGGAGCTGGTGCAGGGGGGTGCTCGATATCCACTCTTCGGCGCGGATGACGTGGGTGACGCCCATGAGGTGATCGTCGACCACGTTGGCCAGGTGATAGGTGGGGTATCCGTCGCTCTTGAACAGCACCAGGTCGCGCACCTCGGAGGCTGGGATAGCCACCTCACCCCGCAGGCGGTCGAGGAAGGTAACGGAGCCCTCGTCGGGCGTGATGAGGCGGACCACGTGCGGTTCACCAGCGGCGGCGCGGCGCTCCTGCTCTTCTTTCGAAAGGCTGCGACCGCGGCCGTCGTAGCCGAGCGGCCGGTTGAGGCGCTTCTGTTCAACGCGCATGGCTTCCAGTTCCTCGGCCGTCTCGAAGGCGCGGTAAGCCTTGCCCTCGTCTAGCAGCTGTTGCACGTGCTGGCGGTAGATATCGAGGCGCTCGCTCTGGCGGTACGGGCCGTTGGGGCCGCCGATGTCGGGGCCCTCCTCCGGTTCGATACCGAGCCAGGTGAACATCTCCAGGATGCGCTGCTCGGCGCCTTCCTGGTACCTCTGACGGTCCGTGTCTTCGAGCCTAAGGATGAACTTGCCACCGTGGTGCTTGGCGAACACGTAGTTGAAGAGGCCGATGTAGGCCGTTCCCACGTGGGGATCACCGGTTGGGGACGGTGCGATTCGGGTGACGACTTCCATTCAAGGCGCCTCCTATACGGGCATCATAGCGTGAGCGAACTCCGCCTGAACCGCCGCTATTACGCGTGTCAGGCGGCCCTTCACGCGCTTCAGGCGAGGAACGTGACGTAGATGATGGTGAAGGCTCCTACCACCCACAAGTAGGGTGAGAAGGCGCGGAACTGACCGCGCCGCAGGAGCGCGAAGACGAGCTTCAGCGCCGCGTAACCCACCAGGAACGACGCTAGCGTCATGGCCAGCAGCGGCCCCAGCTGCACGTCGGCACCGCGTAACTCGTCGATGCCGATGATGGTGACCCCTACCGACACGACCAGGTAGAAGAGGAACGACAGCTTGGGCGCTAGCTCCTTGTCGGCGCCGCGCGCTAGCAGCGCCGCGATGGTGGAGCCCGAGCGCGAGATGCCAGGGATGACGGCTAGTCCCTGCACGGTGCCGGCGATGAGAGCGTCTAGGAAGGTGACCTGCCCCACGTGGTGCTTGGGGCCCGAGCGGGGTGCGAACCAGAGGATGAACCCCGTGAGGATGAGGGCGATGGCCACCGGCACGGGGCGGTTGAGCTCGTGGAACACCGAGCGCATGGCCAGACCGATGAGCGCGGTGGGCACCGAGCCCACGATGACGAGTAGGGCGAGGCGCCAGCCCTCTTCCTGCCGTGCGCGCGCCGACACGAGACCGCGGAAGAAGCCGGTGAACGCCTTGGCCACGTCCTTGAACAGGAATATGAACACCGCCAGGAGCGTGCCGGTGTTGGTGGCGATGTCGACGTAGAGCTCTAAGCTCTCGCCCCAGCCGAGGAAGTAGTTGGCGAGGACGAGGTGCCCTGAGCTGCTGACAGGTAGGAACTCCGTGAGCCCCTGCACGATGCCGAGGACGATGGCTTGGATGACGCTCATTCACTGCTCCAGTGCTCTGCGGGTTGGAGGGTCCCGCCGTGGTGGGGAAGCTGGCTCGCCAAAACCAAGCGAGGCGGTGCCAGTAGACACACGCCTCGCGGGTCGAGATACCTGGTGCCCGCGGGTGCGGGCAGCCGGATCAGCGCTTGCTGTACTGCGGCGCGCGGCGGGCCTTCTTCAGGCCGTACTTCTTGCTCTCGACGATGCGAGCGTCGCGCGTGAGGTGCCCCTTCTGCTTGAGGATGGGGCGGAAGTTCGGGTCGAGCTTGAGCAGCGCGCGGGCCACGCCGAGCTTGATGGCGTCGGACTGGCCGCTGGGGCCGCCACCCTTGACCGTGATGACCGCGTCGAAGCGGCCGGCGGTGTTGGTGTCCTTCAGCGGTTCGAGGGCCTGTACGCCCACGAGGATGCCACGGAAGTACTCCTGGAACTCACGGCCGTTGACTGAGATGCGGCCGCTGCCAGGGCGGAGGAAGACGCGGGCGACGGCTTCCTTGCGCCGACCGGTGCCGTAGAACTGTTCCATCAGGTCAACTCCAGCTTCTTGGGCTGCTGCGCCTCGTGCGGGTGAGTGGGTCCCGCGTAGACCTTGAGGCGGCGGATGAGGCGGCGCCCCATGCGCGTCTTGGGCAGCATGCCCCACACGGCGCGCTCCAGCACGCGTTCGGGGTGCTTAGCCAGCATCTCGCGGGCGGTGGTCTCACGAAGGCCGCCCTGGTAACCCGTGTAGCGGGTGTACACCTTCTGGTCTAGCTTGCGCCCGGTGAAGGTGACCTTGTCGGCGTTCACCACCACCACGAAGTCGCCGCCGGGCTGGTTGGGCGTGTAGGTGGGCTTGTGCTTGCCCTTGAGGACAGATGCGATCTGCGTTGCGAGGCGACCCACGGTAAGACCGTCTGCGTCGATTACGACCCAGTCGTTCGTGGTCTCCTTCGGAAAGTAAGTCTTCACGGTTGTCACGTCCTAGTGGTTCGCTTGTGGGCTCTGCCGGTCTGATCGGGGCGGCAAAGTCGAAGCCAAACGCTAATCTAGCACGTTCTGGCCCGGGTTGTACAGGCTCGGGCCTATCACCAACGGGCGGGAGCTCACCGGTGCGTCACTTCCTGCCGCACCGCCCCGGTAAGATACGCCTCGTAAGACCCGCACCCACCGCCGCCAAGCAGGGTAACCATAAGCATGACCGAGCGCGCCCACTCCCACGACCTCGCCTCCTTCCTGCGCCACGTGCGCCTGGAGCCCTGGGGCGTGGAGTACCTCGGCTCCCTCCAGGACGCCGGCGCTTACGCGGCCGACGATGGCGAGCCGGAGGGCGACACCGCGCCCCTCAGCGCCGAAGCGCTCGGTGTTGAGGCGCCACTAGAGGAGTGGCGCCCCCTCACGGGCCAAGCGCCCGCCACCATCCACGAGGTGCTCTTCCTCGACGGCGTGCGGCGGGTAGAGGCACGCCTACTGGTGGAGCGCCAGGCCCTGCTCTTCGGGGCCCTGGGCAGCTGTGCCGTGGCCGCCGTGCGCAGCCGACCCGAACAGCGCCAGGCCGAGTACGTGGGGCAACCGCTGGTACAGCGCTGGTGCGCTGTGGCGGGCGGCCTCACCGAGAACGGCGCCCTCGCCATCGAGGCGTACGGTGGCGGTCAGCGGGTCGAGTACCAGCTCACCGCCACCCCCGAGACCGACGCCGACGCCCCCGTGCGTCAGCTTCAAGCCAAGATGCGCGACGCCGAGCGGCTACTAGCCGCCCAGCTCCTGCGGGAACTGGGCGACGGCGTGCTGCTGTGCGACGGCCCACGCCCGCTCGTCGGCGACGACCGCAGGGTGCTCGGCTACATCAAGACGGTGCAGGCGCAGCGGTTGCCGCGCCCAGCGCTCGACGTGGTTCGCTCGCTGCAGGCCGGCGAACGCTCCCCGCTCTACCTGGTGGGCGCAGGCGAAAGCGCGCGCTTCGAGTGGTACCTGCGTCTCCGCGACCCCGGCGCCTGGGCGCACACGTTGGCGGGCAGCGTTAGGTTGCAGGCCCACGCCGGCGCCCAGCCCACCGGTCAGCTCGCCTGGGCCAGGGCCGTGGCCGATTGGAGCTGTGCGGTGTTGCCCCGGTACGCCACGCGCAGCCATCAGGACCCGCGCGCGCCCCAGCAGCTACTGCCCGTGCGCGCCCTCGAGCAGACGCTGAGGCGCCGCCTCGGTAACGCCCCGCTCCTGCGCCGCCGCGTAATGGCGACGCTGGCCTCAGGGAGTAGATGACCGTGACCAACCCCGAACCGCCTGCCACCAACCCGATCGGCCGTGTACTCGGCACCGAGGACGCCACCCCGGTGTCGTTCTGGTTCGCCGTTAGCCCCGGCTGCCGCGCCCGTCTCGACGACGTGGTGACCCTCACCACCGCCGACCCGGCGGGCGAGGGCAGGGGAGTCACCTTCTACGGCGTGATAGATCAGGTGCGCCGGCGTCACGAGGGGGTGCAGTTCGACAGCGACACTGAGCTCATCGCCCACGGTCTCATGCCGGCAGAGGTGAGCTACGCCGCGCACGTGCTGGTCACGCGGCTCGATCCGGAGGAGTACCTGCCGCCGCTGCCCGGCGACGCCGTCTACCTGGCACAGGGTGAGGCGCTCGAGAAGGCGCTGTACGTGGACGGCATGGGCGCCCGCCTCCCAGCCGGGGTGCTGCGAAGCGGCGACCCCGCTTACCTCAACCTCGAGTTCATGGACGGCACGCGCGGGGCGCACGTCAACATCTCCGGCATCTCCGGCGTGGCCACCAAGACGAGCTACGCGCTCTTCCTCCTCTACGCTCTCTTCCACGGCACCGACGGGCCAGGCGGAGCGCCGCTTCTCAAGGACCCTAGCGCCGGCCGCGCGGTGGTGTTCAACGTGAAGGGTGAGGACCTGCTGTTCCTCGATCAGCCCAACGCTCGCTACGAGGAGGAGGAGCGCCGCTACGCGCAGCGCCAGGGCGCCAGCCGCAGTCGCTACGAGGCGCTCGGCCTCGAGGCCGGACCGTTCGCGAGCTGCGCCCTGCACGGGCCGCCCAGGCAGCAGGCTGGCGACGCGCTGGTGGCCGACGTGGCGCAGCGCGAGGGCGTGAAGCCGTACGTGTGGACGGTGCGCGAGTTCTGTGAACAGCGCATGCTGCCCTTCGCCTTCTCGGACGTTGGCGCCATGTCGCAGCTCGAGTTCCTCCTGCAGCACGTGGAGGAGAGGCTCTTCCAGCTGGCGCAGGTCCAAACTGGCAGCGGCGCCTACCTGGAGGTGAACGACTACGTACCCGACGACGCGTCCGCTGGGGTCGCTGGGCGCATCGGTGAGGACGACGGGCTCACCAGCGAACAGTTCCTGCAGCGCGCCACCGCCACCAGCCGGCTCCGCAGCTTCAGCGACCTTGTCGATTACGTGGAGTACAAGCTCCTCTTGCAGGGCGCCGACGAGGAGGACGACGACGGCGGGCGCCAACGGGGTGGCGACCCGCGCTGGATCGCGGCGCAGGGACGGGGCACTCGCGAGGCGCTCGTACGCCGGTTGCGGGGGGCCCAGAAGCACCTGGCTGGCCTGGTGCGGGGCGACATCGGCCCCAAGACTCGTGCTAACGCCCGGCTCGACGTGCTGGACGGCCAGGCACAGGTCCACGTCATCGACATCCACCAGCTCGCGCCCCTAGCGCAGATGTTCGTGGTGGGCGTGGTCCTCAAGGGCCTCTTCGCCGCTAAAGAGCAGGGTAGGGGTGGCAAGCTGTTCGTGGTGCTCGACGAGCTCAACAAGTACGCACCGGCGGAGGGGAGCAGCCCCATCAAGGACGTCCTGCTCGACATCGCCGAGCGCGGCCGCTCGCTGGGCGTGGTGCTCATCGGTGCGCAGCAGACCGCCAGCGAGGTGGAGCGCCGCATCGTCTCGAACGCCGCCATCCGGGTGGCTGGCCGCCTCGACGCGGCCGAGGCCGAGCGTCCCGAGTACCGCTTCATGCCGGCCAGCACGCGGCTGCGCACCACCATCCTGGCGCCCGGCACCATGGTGGTTCACCAACCCGACGTGCCCACGCCCGTGCTCGTCACGTTCCCGTTCCCCGCGTGGGCCACACGGGCGGAGGAGCGCAGCGCCAACGTGTCCGACGACGAGGCCTCAGCGCTCCTCCGCTGACGCGCCTGCGGTTCAGCCGCGCCGCAGCCCCTTAGGGAGCAGGCTCCGCACCACGTCGCCGCTGCGCTTGCCCCAGCCGAGCGGTAGGCCGTCTACCTCAACGCGCAAGTAGCCCGCCTCGCCCGGCGCCTGCATGTCGGCACCCCGCAGGAAGGCGCCGAGGCGCTCGTCGTTCGCCTCCAGCTGCAAGCGCATCGCCACCGCGTCCGGCGGCGCCCACATGGCCAGCGCGTGGGCGGGCTCCACGCGCGTAGCCCGCGCACCGCTACGCAGCTGGCCGAGCTGCACACCGTGTCGCAGCCACCTGACGCTGCCGAGGGGCGGCGACCCCGCTGGGGCGTGGACGAGCCACTCACCCTGCATGGCCGTCGGTACCAGCCGCTCCCTCCAGCCTGGCGTCAGAGCCCCGGCGGCGAAGTCGTGCCACGCGGCCAACGCCTCACGTGGCGGGCTCGGGGGGCCACCGTGGCCGCGGCGGCCACGGCCGCCACGCCGCCCCGGTGCGCCGCCCCGGTGGTCGGTTGCGGGGGGCTCGTCGGATGGGTGCGGGTCGGGGCGGCGCAGTAGCGCCACGAAGTGCCCCTCGCCGGGCGCTAGATGGGGCCAGATCCGGGCCGCTCCCACCAGCGCCGGCAGCGGCGCGTAGCCCGCCCACTCTGGCCTGCCCGGCGCCGTGCCCGGCAGCGCCAGCGGCACGATCTCGAAGCCGCTCGCCGCCACGAAGCGCGCCACGCTGCCTTCGTTCTCCTCCGGGTTGAGCGTGCAGGTGGAGTAGGCCAGCAGCCCGCCTGGCCGCACTAGACGTGCCGCTTCCTGCAGCAGGTCGTCCTGGCGCGCCGCGCAGTGCTGCACGTTATCCATGCTCCACATGGCTAGCGCCTCGTCGGACTTGCGGAACATCCCCTCGCCGGAGCAGGGCGCGTCTAGCAGCACCCGGTCGAACAGACCCGACCATGCTTGCGCCAGGCGCGCAGGCGTTTCGTTGGTCACCGTAGCGTTACCTACCCCGCAGCGCTCCAGGTTGCCCACCAACGCCTGCGCTCGTTGAGGATGCACGTCGTTGGCCACGAGCCAGCCCTCGCCTTTCATGAGCGCCGCTAAGTGTGTGCTCTTACCGCCGGGCGCCGCCGCCAGGTCGAGCACCAGCTCGCCGGGGCGCGGGGCCAGCGCCTCCGCCACAACGGTGGCGGCAGGATCCTGTAAGTAGTAGGCGCCCGCTAGCTGGTAGGGATGGCGACCAGGGACGGCTGGTTGCTGTACCTGCGACTCGCTCCTCGTGGCCTGCACCGCGTCGTTCTCCACCAGGTACGCGGTGGGGCACCACGGCACGGGCGTCATACGCCACGGTTCATGGCGCCAGGGGAGCGCCGCCAGCAGCTCGCTCGGCGCGCCTCTCAGCGTGTTCAGCCGCAGTCCCAGCGCCGGCGGCAGCGCCAGCGCAGCGAATAGAGCCGCCGCCTCGCTGCTGCCCAGGAGCGCCCGCATGCGCGTCACGAACTCGCTGGGGAGCCGCTGCTCCGGTCGCCCGCTGTCCACGCGGGGATGATAGCAACCCCTGAACTAGCAGCCGCATCCGGGCGTCGTTACACGTCGCGCGGCCTGCGTACACTCAGTGGCATGAGGATCCTCCACACAGCCGACTGGCACGCCGGCCGCACCCTGCACGGCGCCGACCGCACGCCGGAGGTAAGGGCAGCGTTACAGGAGCTGGCCGCCATGGCGATCTCCGAGAAGGTCGACGCGGTGGTGGTAGCAGGCGACGTTTTCGACAGCCGCAACCCCAGCGCCGACGCCGAGGACGCCGTCTACGACTTCTTCCTCCGCACCGGGGAGGCCGGCATACCCAGCATCGTCATCGCCGGCAACCACGACTCGCCCGCCCGCTTCGACGCTGTGGCCAGCGTTCTCAAGCTCACCAAGGTTCACACGGTGGGGTCGTTCCGTCCGGCCGGTCAGGGCGGCCTACTCCAGCTCGACCTCGACGCGGGCCGCCTGCAGGTGGCGGCGCTACCGTTCCTCTCGGAGCGGCGCATGATCGACGCCGACGCGTTGCTGCACAAGGACCTGGGCGCCCAGCGCGATACCTACCGCGAGGTCATGCGCAAGCTGGTTCAGAACCTCACCGCCGGCTTCGACCACACGAGCGTGAACGTGCTCGCCATGCACACCACCTTCGAGGGCGCCACCCTGGCCAACTCCGAGTACGCCTTCCACTGCACGTCCAGCTACACCGTGCCAGCCTCCATCGTGCCGGCCTCCGCCAACTACGTGGCCCTGGGTCACATCCATAAGCCGCAAGCCGTGGAGGGCCTACCGGAGAACAAGGCGCGCTACAGCGGCAGCCCGCTGCAGCTCGACTTCGGCGAGGTGGGCGACGCCAAGTACGCGTTGCTAGTGGAGGCCGAACCCGGCAAGCCGAGCACGGTAACGCCGCTACCCATGTCGGCTGGCCGGAAGCTCTTCCGTGTGGCTGTCACGGAGGCCGAGCTCGACGCGCGCTTCGACGAGCTCGCCGAACTCGACGGCTGGCTGAAGCTGGTCGTGTCGCTCGAACGGGTGAGGCCCGGGCTCAAGGAGCACCTGCAACACAACCTGCCTAACCTCCTCACTGTCGAGCAGGTCCTGCCAGGCGAGATGGAGCGGGACGTTGAGCGCATCGACCTCCGCGCTCTCTCCCTCGTCGACGCCTACCGCGACTACCTGACGCAGGAGAAGGGCATGGAGAAGCCCGAGGAGCTGATACAGCTCTTCCAGGCGCTACACGACGAGGTGAGCGCGTGACCCCACTGGAGCTGCAGCTGGAGGGGTTCACGGTCTACCGTCAGCACACCAAGGTCGACTTCAGCGGCGCCGACACCGCCCTCTTCGCCGTGACTGGTCCCACTGGTGCAGGCAAGTCCACGCTCCTCGACGCCATCACTTACGTGCTTTACGGCAAGACGGCGCGGCTGGGTGGTCGGGGGTTAGGCGGCCTGATCAGCCCTGGGGCCGAGGCGCTCTTCGCTCAACTCACCTTCCGCACGGCGCGGGGCGTCTACCGCGCCACCCGGGTAGCGCAGCGGCGCAGCGCGGGCGTGGGCACGGAGGTGCGTCTGGAAGAAGCGGACGACACCGCCGTGGGCGGCTGGCGGCAGCTGGCCGACAGCGAGCGCGTGAAGGAAGCCAACCAGGCGCTCGAGGAGATCGTCGGTCTAGATTACGAGGGCTTCACCCGGGCGGTGCTCCTGCCGCAGGGAGCTTTCGACGAGTTCTTGAGGGGCGACGCGGGGCTCCGCCGCCAACTGCTCTCCACGCTCCTGGGCCTCGACCGGGTGGAGAGCATCCAGCGCCTGGCCAGCACGCGGGCCAGCGAGCTGAAGGGGGAGGCCGAGGCGCGCCGCACGCTCCTCACCACCGAGTACCAGGACCTGGCGCCCGAGGCCCTGAAACGGCTGGAGGGGGAGGTCGAGGCGCTAGTTGCCGCTGTGGAGGCGGACGGTCGCGCTGCTCGCGAGCTCGAGGCGCGCCTAGAGGACTGGCGCGAAAGCAGCCGCCTGCTCGAGGAGCGAGCGCGGTTGCTCGGGCGTCGCGCTTCGTTGCAGCAAGCTGGCGAGCGCGTGGCCCAGGTGCGCGCTAGGGCTGAGGCGGCCAGGCGCGCCGCTAGCGTCATGCCTCACCTGCAGCTGGTGGCGCAGGCCGGTGAGCGCGCTGCCAGAGCCGAGGCCGTGATGAAGGAGCGAGCAGCCCAGCTGAGCGCCGCAACCGAGAAGCTCGAGCGCGCCCGCACAGAGGCTGCTGGCGCCAGCGCCACCAGCGAAGCCACGCTAAGAGCGCTTAGCAGCGAGGTGGAGGTGCTGCAGGAGGTGCTGCCGCTCGAGAGCGCGCTGACAGAGCGCGGTGGCGCGCTCGCTGCCGCGGCCGAAGCCGCACGAGCGGAGCTTCTCGATCCGCAGGCTTGGAGTGCCTGGAGCACAGCCGCCTCGCTCGTGACCCCTTTCGAGCGCGCCGTCGCGGCCCACGCCGCCGCGGTGGAGGAGCTGCGGCGCACGAGCGAGGTGTTCACCACCCTCGAAACCAAGGTGGCCGCGGCGCGCGCCGACCTCCAGGGCCGGCTCGAGGCTGGTAAACGCCTGCGCGAGCTAGAGACGACGGCCAAGGCAGAGCTCGAGATCGCGCGCCGGGCCGACCTGGCGGCCGCCGTCAGAGCCGACTTGGCGCCCGGCGACCCGTGCCCCGTCTGCGGCGGCACGGTCGGGGAGCACGACCACGGCGCCGCCGAAGACCTCACCCAGGCGTACCAGGCCGCTAGCCAGGCCCTCGACGCCGCCACCAGTGCGCTCGGTGCCGCCCTGCAGGAGTACGAGGCGGCGCGGCGCGACCTCGCCAGGCTGGAGTCCGACCTGGCCAACGCGCAGGAGCGGCGCATCTCGGCCGAAGGGGGCGTGCAGCGGGCGCTTCAGGGCGTAACGGACGCCGTGCACGACCTTGAGCGCCACGGTGTCACCCCACCTCTCGGCCCCGCGCAGGTGGAGGGTACGAGCCCGGCCGGCAGCGAGCCACTGGGCTACGCGGCCGGTGCTGGCGAACAGCTCAGGGCTGAGCTGAAGGGCCGGCAAAGGGCTGCCCTGGCTGCGCACGCGGCAGCCGTGCTGGAACGCCTACGTGAAGCTGGGGTGCAGCTAGACGAGGAGGAGGGCCTGCGCGCCCGGCTCGAGCGACGGCGCGCCGAGCTCGAGGCCGAGCGAAGCAGGGCCGAGGAGCTAGCGAAACGCGTGGACGCCGCCGCCTCGGAAACCAACGTTGCGCGGGCGCGGCTCGCCGACGCCACCGAGGCGCACGAGTCGCAGGTGGTGGACGTCGGCACCGCGCGCGTGGCCTTAGAGAGCGCGGCAGCCGAGGCGGGCTTCGCTACGCCCGCTGAGGCCGAGGCCGCGGCGTTACCGTCCAGTGAGCTGCAGGCCCTGGAGGCGGAGGTCAGAGCGCACGAGCAGGCCGTGCTCCAGCTCGACCAGCGCGAGGTGGAGATAGCCGCGCTACTAGCCGAACGGGAGCCCCTACCCGACGCACCTAGCGGCGCCGAGGCGCAGCTGGAGCACGCCCGCCGCCTTGTGGAGTCGGCGCAGGCGGAGCTGCGTGAGCGTCAGGCCGCGCTGGAGCAGAACCAGCAGCGCTTGGGCGCGGAGCGCGGCCGACTGCAGCAGGCGCGCGAACGGCTCACGCGCTCCGTGGAACTGCGCCGGGAGCTCAAGGAGCTCGAAGACCAGCACGCTCTCTATCACCAGCTCAACACCGACCTCCACGGCAACCGCTTCCCCGAGCACCTACTCACCCAGGTCCAGCAGGTGCTGGCTAGGCGCGCTTCGGCCATCCTTCAGCTCGTCACTGACGGGCGTTACGACCTGCGCTTGGAGGCTGGCGACTACCTGGTGGCCGACGCCTGGGCCGGCGGCGAGCTGCGTTCTGCCCGCACCCTGTCGGGAGGGGAGAGCTTCGTGGCTAGCTTGGCGCTGGCGCTAGCGTTGTCCGACACGTTGGCTGGCAGCGCAGCGCTGGGTGCGCTCTTCCTCGACGAGGGCTTCGGCACGCTCGACCGTGTGACGCTCGACGCCGTGACGGGCGTACTGGAGTCGCTCACCACCGAGGGGCGCATGGTGGGCGTCATCACCCATGTGCCCGAGCTCAGCGCCCGCCTACCGGCGCGCCTCGTGGTGGCTAAGGGTCCCGAGGGCTCGACCGTCAGCTGGGACACCTGAACCTGCACCGTTCCCGGCGGCAGGTCCACCTTGCTCAGCTGGCCAGTTAGGTCAGTTGGAGGGATCGTCCGGCTCGCTGCCAGCGGACTGGACGGCCGGCCCCTCCGCCGCTGCTCGCGTGTCGGCCTTGCTAGCTGGCTCCTGGCGGCCGGGCTCTTCCGGCTTACCGGGCAGCTGCTGGATCTCTTCAATGAAGCGGTCCACCGAGTCGAAGTCGTGGTACACGCTCAGGAAACGGATGTATGCCACGGCGTCGGCCTCTTGTAGGAACTTGAGCACCCGCCGGCCGATCTCTTCGCTAGAGATCTCGGGCGCGTTGGTCTCGTCCTCGAAGCCGTACGCGAACTCGCGGATCTGCTTCTCGCTCACGGGCCGCTTGTTGGCCGCGATGCGCAGCTTGCCGAGGAGCTTGTCGGGGTCGAACGCCTCGAGCCGCCCGGTACGCTTACGCACCATCAGCGCCTCGAACTGAGCGCGCTCGTAGGTGGTGAAGCGGCGGGAGCAGGCCACGCACTCACGCCGGCGCCTGATGGCGGCGCCCTCGTCGGAGGGGCGTGAGTTTATGACGCGCGTGTCTTCGGCAGAACAGTAGGGGCAGCGCACGGGCTAGCGCCTTGGTTCGTCGGCGGGGCCGAGCGGGTCGTCGTCGTCTTCCACCAGGTCGAGGCTGGCGAGGTCACCGTAGAGGTCCTTGGCCGGTTCGTGCCCAGACGCGTAGGCGTCGGCGTCGAGCGGGTCGTCGTTGGCCACCAGATGGCGCAGCGCGGGACCCTCCGGGAGGCCCAGGTCGTACGCCCAGTACTCTGAGTCGTCGAAGTCGTCGAAGTCGTCGTGATCGTCGTAGTCGTCGTCGGACGGGTGGTCGGCGTCAAGCCCCGCGGCGGTCGGCGCGTGAACCTCGTCGAGCTGTCCTGGAACGTCGGGGTACCAGACGTGGTTAGTGGCGCCGGCCGGGTAGCGGCGCGTACTGCGATCGCGCGCCACGGTGCCGTCGGGTTCGTACGCCCCGTCGTCCTCTCCGAACAGCAGGCTTGGCTCCACCGGCCAGTGGTCGTGATAGTCGTGCGGGTCGTCGCTCTGCCGCACGGTCGGGTCGAGCGCAGCGCGCACCTCGGGTAGGAGCGAATCGGAGATGCGAGGCGGGTTGGGAAGGTCCACGTCTATTACCTGGCCGTTCACCCCCGCGGCCTCAGGTGAGCCGAGGTAACGCACCGCGCGTACCAGAGCCTGGTCGTGGCGCGGGTCCGAGGGCGCGCGGGAGGGGAGCACTAGGTTCACGCGCGGGTAAGCGAAGCGGCGCCGGAAGCCGTCGATCATGGAGCGTAGCGCCCCTTGCGCCGAAAGCATCTGTACCGAACCGGCCGCGGGTGGGGCGACCACCACGACCCAGCCGCCGCTCAGCAGCCGCGACGCGGCTTTCAGCGCCAGGAAGGTGCTGCGCACGTTCTCGGCCATGGTCTCGTACCACTCGCCCTCGGAGAGCTCCTCGAACGGGGTGGTGCTCACCTGGCCGGCCGTGTGCACGACCCCGCCGAGCGCACCGAAGATCTCCATGACCTTCTGGTAGGCCGAGAGCACGTCCATCTGGGTGGTCATGTCGGCCTGGATGGGGATGGCCTGACCGCCTAGCTCCTCTACCTCCGATGCGGTCTTGGCGGCGAGGTCCACGTCTCTGTCGGCGCAGACCACGTCGTAGCCGGCGCGCCCGTAGGCCAAGGCCACGGCTCGACCATACCCCTGGCCCACGTTGGTGACCAGGACGACTCGGGCGCTCTCCACCCCTGAAGGATACGACGGGCAACGGGTCCCCTCAAGGTCACGGGCGAGACGTGTCGCTTGCCTCACGCTCGCTAACGGTGTCGGCCCGCCCTCGGGGCGTAGCACGGTATAAGAGGGCATGGCCACGAACCGAGCCGAGACCAGGGGCCGTAGCGGCCGTGCCGCCAGGGCGGGCAGTGCCTACCGTGCCGGCAGCGGCGGTCGCTCCACAGCCGAGGAGGCCAGCGACCGGGCTGAGCCGTTCACGTACGTCCAGCGCGGAACCACCATCGTGGGCGAGCTGGAGGCCACAGGCCGCGTGCGCGTGCACGGCGTGGTGAAGGGCAACGTCCGAGTGGACGGTCCGCTCGAGGTAGCCGAGGCAGGCGTGGTGGAGGGCGCCAGCGTCGAGGCCGCCGAGGTGAAGATCATCGGGCGCATGATCGTGGAACGCCTGGTGGTGAGCGGCAAGGTCGAGATCTGGCGCGGCGGTGAGCTCATCGGCGACGTGAGGGCGGCCGCGCTCGACATCGAGGAGGGGGCGCTCTTCACGGGTCGCAGCGAGATGGTGACCAGCCAAGGTACCCCGTTCGAGGCCGACGCGCCCGGGCACGGGGCAGCCCTGCACGGTGCTCACGACACCGCCTCGGAAGCCGCCGCCGCGCTGCTGCCAGCGGTAGAGCTGGACCGCCCCACCTGAGCCCACCAAGGCGAGGTAACAGCCAGAGAGGACACCGCTGTTGCTACAATGCGGCGTGCTACGCAGAGAGACCGACCACAGCGCCATAGTTCCGGCCCGGAAGGCCCGCCATGGCGCTTGAGAGGCTGTTCAGACGCAACAAGCCCACCCGCAAGGAGGACGACACCAGTCCGGCCGGGTTGTGGCTGAAGTGCGATAGCTGCCACGCGCAGATCTACCGCAAGGACCTGGTGGCCAACCACTACCTGTGCCCCGAGTGCCAGTTCCATCACCGCATGCCGTTCGACGCCCGCATCGAGCTCCTGGCCGACACTGGTACGTTCGAGCGCTGGTCTGGCGGCATCCGCCCTCAAGACCCGCTCGAGTTCGAAGACACGCAGTCGTACGCCACCCGGCTCGAGAAGGCGCAGGCCAAGTCCGATAACCCCGACGCCATCGTCACGGGCGGGGCGCTTCTCGACGGCGTGCCGATCGGGCTGGTCGTCATGGACTTCTCCTTCATGGCTGGCTCCATGGGCTCAGTGGTTGGTGAAGAGATCGCCCGCGCGGCCGAACGCGCCGCCGCGGAAGGACGCAGCCTGGTCATCGTCACGGCGTCGGGCGGGGCGCGCATGCAGGAGGGCGCCCTCTCGCTCATGCAGATGGCCAAGACCACCGTGGCGCTCAACTCGCTGCGTGAGAAGCGGCTGCCGTACGTTGCGGTGCTCACCGACCCCACCACCGGCGGCGTCACGGCCAGCTTCGCTACCTTGGGCGACGTCATCTTTGCGGAGCCGGGCGCGCTCATCTCGTTCGCCGGGCCGCGCGTCATCCAGCAGACCATCCGGCAGGACCTCCCGGAGGGCTTCCAGCGCTCCGAGTTCCTGCTCCAGAAAGGGATGGTCGACGACGTGGTGGTGCGCAAGGAGCTCAAGGCGCGCATCGCCACGGTGCTAACGCTCCTCACCTCGGGCCTGCCCGACACGAAAGCCGAGGTGGTGCATGCCGCTACCGTTTGAGCAGCCCATCGAAGACCTCGCCGCCAAGATCCGCGACATGCGCGCCTACGCCGCCGAGCAGCAGATCGACCTCAACACCGAGATCGATGCGCTGCAGCAGCGCCTCGATCACCTCATGCGCGAAACGTACGCCAACCTCACCCGCTGGCAGCGCGTGCAGGTGGCGCGGGCCCCGGGCCGGCCCACAGGCATCGATTACCTGCAGGACGCCTTCGACGACTTCACGGAGCTTCACGGCGACCGCACGCTCGGCGACGACCCCGCGGTGGTTACGGGGCTGGCCAAGCTTGACGGCACGAGCGTGGTGGTGATCGTGCAGCAGAAGGGGCGCGACACCAAGGAGAACATCTACCGGAACTTCGGCATGAGCCACCCGAGCGGCTACCGCAAAGCCATGCGCATGTTCGACATGGCCGACAGGTTCCGGCTGCCCGTCATCACGCTCATCGACACGCCGGGCGCCTACCCGGGCTTGGCCGCCGAGGAGCAGGGGCAGGCCTGGGTCATCGCCGAGAGCATCCGGCGCATGAGCGAGCTGGAGGTGCCCGCCATCAGCGTGGTGATAGGCGAGGGCGGCTCTGGCGGCGCGCTGGCCATCGGGGTGGCCAACCGCGTGCTCATCCTCGAGAACGCCATCTACTCGGTCATCAGCCCTGAGTCGTGCGCCGCCATCCTGTGGCGCGACGCCGGTGAGGCCGAACGTGCGGCCGAGGCCCTCAAGCTCACCTCCCGCGACCTGGTGGCGTTGGGGGTGGTCGACCGCGTCATCGACGAGCCGCTAGGTGGCGCGCACTCGGCGCCCGAAGCTGCCATCGGCCTCGTGAAGGACGCGCTGGTAGAGGAACTGGCCCAGCTCGTGGGCATGAGCGGCACCCAGCTGCGCAAGGCGCGTTACGACAGGTTCAGGGCGTTAGGGCGCTTCGAGGCGGTGGCCTAGACCACGTTCGAGACGGCCGCCCGCAAGCCGGCCAGGTTCTCGCGTACGCTGGCGCCGCCCCCGTAGACGGCGCTGCCAGCCACCAGCACGTCGGCGCCGGCCGCGGCGGCCAGAGGCGCCGTCTTCACGTTGATACCGCCGTCGACCTCGATGAGGCAGTTCGGGTTGATGCGGTCGCGCATGCGCCTGGTGGCCTCGATGCGCGCCACGCTGCTAGCGATGAACTCCTGCCCACCGAAGCCCGGGTCCACCGTCATGATGAGCGCTAGGTCGAGCAGGCCGAAGGCGCCCTCGAGGACCGTGAGCGGCGTGAGCGGGTTGAGGGCTAAGCCAACCTTGGCACCGCTCTCGCGCACCTGCTGCAACAGACGGTGGAGGTGGTGCGTGGCCTCCGCGTGCACCGTTAGGTAGTCGGCGCCGGCCGACGTGAAGTCGGCCACGTAGGCGGCCGGGTTAGAGATCATGAGGTGCACGTCGAGGGGGAGCGACGTGTGGCGCTTCACGGCCGCCACCACTGCGGGCCCGATGCTGATGTTGGGTACGAAGTGGCCGTCCATCACGTCCACGTGGATCATGTCGGCGCCCGCGTCCTCCGCCGCCTCCACCGCCGCGCCCAGTTTGGCGAAGTCGGCGGAGAGGATCGAGGGCGCCAGTCGGAAGGGGTTCTGAAGCTGGGAACTCATCGCCGGAGTATAGCGTCAGGGGCCACCAGGCCCGCCTTCGGTCACGGGCTAGACCGACCGAACCGTGCTGGGCCGTTACGATGGGTCGCTGGAGGAACGCATGGCAAACGGCAAGTACGACGACTACGCCACTCCCGACGTGCTGGTGAGCACTGACTGGGTTCAGCAACGCCTAGGCAGCGGTGAGATCAAGGTCCTCGAGGTAGACGAGGACGTGCTCCTCTACGAGCAGGGCCACGTTCCCGGCGCGCAGAAGCTCGACTGGCATACCGAACTGCAGCGGCAAGACATCCGCGACTTCGTCGGCGAG
This sequence comes from uncultured bacterium, assembly GCA_964518275.1. Lineage (GTDB taxonomy): Bacteria > Deinococcota > Deinococci > Deinococcales > Trueperaceae > JAAYYF01. The sequence goes on from CAZFFG010000005.1 coordinate 28,063, forward strand.
CGCGAGTTCGCCGAGCTGATGGAACGGAAGGGCATCAGCAACGACGACACCGTGGTGCTCTACGGCGACAAGAGCAACTGGTGGGCCGCTTACGCCTTCTGGTTCCTCAAGTACAACGGGCATGCCGACGCTCGGCTCATGGACGGGGGCCGGCAGGCCTGGCTCGCGGAGGACCGGCCCTTAGAGAAGGTCACGCCGCAACCGGAGCGGGGCAGCTACAAGGTGCCGTACCGCGACGCGTCCATCCGCGCCTTCGCACCCGACGTGCTGAAGCACCTCCTCGAGGTCAACGCCGGTACCGGTGCCTTGGTCGACGTGCGGAGCCCCGAGGAGTTCAGCGGTGAGAGGCTGCACATGCCGGACTACCCCCAGGAGGGGGCGCTTCGCGGCGGGCACATTCCGGGCGCGGCCAACATCCCCTGGGCCCGAGCGGTGAACCCCGACGGCACCTTCAAGAGCGCCGTGGAGCTCGGCGCCCTCTACGAGCAGGCCGGCGTGCGGCCCGAGCACGACGTCATCGCCTACTGCCGCATCGCGGAGCGCTCGAGCCACAGCTGGTTCGTACTCAAGTACCTGCTCGGCTACCCGAACGTCCGCAACTACGACGGTTCGTGGACCGAGTGGGGCAACATGGTGGGTGTACCCGTGAAGCAGGGCTCCGAGCCCTGACCGAGGCGCGCTAGCAGGCCGCGTGGGGCCGGCTGGCGCGGGCCCGGGTTGAAGATCAGTAAGGAGAGCGGGAGCCGCAATATTACGGCTCCCGCTCTTCATGGGATGGGCTGGGTACGAACGCGGACTGCGCAGCTACGTCAGGCTAGCGCGGCCTCGCGCCCTAGCGCCTTCTTCACCGCGGCTTCGATCTTGGTGAGACCCTCGTCCAGCTCCGCGTCGGAGAGGTTGAGGGGCGGCAGGAGGCGGATGACGTTGCTGTAAGTGCCGGTGGAGAGGAGGAGCAGGCCGTCCTCACGCGCCGCGGTTACCACCGCGTCGGTGGTGGCGGTGTCGGGCGTGACCCCGTCGTCTTGCACGAACTCGAGCGCCAGCATGGTGCCCACACCGCGGAGCTCCCCGATGCGGGGCTCCTGCTCCGCCAGCACCTGCAGGCGCGCGTGCGCCTTGGCGCCAAGCTCGCGGGCGCGCTCCACGATGCCTTCGTCTACCACGGCGTCGAGCGTGGCGATGGCGGCGGCAGCAGCGGTGGGGTTACCTCCGAAGGTGGTGCCGAGCATGCCGGGGGAGAGGCTGTCCATGATGTGAGCCTTACCGGTCACCGCGGCGATGGGGAAGCCCGAACCGATGCCCTTGGCGGTGGTCATGAGGTCGGGCTCGAGCCCGAAGTGCTCCACGGCCCACATCTTGCCGGTCCGACCCACGCCGGCCTGCACCTCGTCGTCGATCCAGAGCGCGCCTATCTCGGCAGCGTACTCGGCCAAGCCGGCCAGGAAGTTGCCGGGCGCCTGGATGAAGCCGCCCTCACCAGCCACGGGCTCGAGGATGAACGCCGCCACCTCGCTCTCGCCGATGGAGTACTTGACCTGGTTCTTGAGCGCCGCCAGCGCCTTCTCGCCCAGCTCCTCCTCGGTGGTGGCGCCCCAAGGGTTGCGGAACAGGTACGGGTACTCGGCGCGGTACACGTCGTTGGCCCGCGTCACGAAGCCGTTCTTGTACGGCTCGGGGCGGTTGGTGAGCGACATGGCCATGAAGGTACGGCCGTGGAAGGCGTGGGTGAAGGCCACGATGCCGGCCCGCTTGGTGTAAGCGCGGGCGATCTTCACGGCGTTCTCAACGGCCTCGGCGCCCGTGTTGACCAGGAACGACTTCTTGGGGCTGGACCCTGGTGCCAGGCGGTTGAGCCGCTCGGCCAGTTCGATGTAGGTGGGGTGCATGCCCACCGCGAAGCAGAGGTGCTGGAACTCCGCGGCCTGCTTGCGAACGGCCTCCATGACCTTCGGGTGCGAGTGACCGATGTTCATGACAGCGATGCCGGAGGAGAAGTCGAGGTACTTCTTGCCCTCCACGTCCCACACGTAGCTGCCTTCGGCTCGCTCGAAGTAGAGAGGGTGCACGCTCGCCGCGGCCGGGGTGACGGCGGCCGCGCGACGTTGGCTTAGGTTCTGGTTGCTCATGGTTCCTCCCGATTGGCGCCTACCTGCGACCGAGGATGCGAAGGACGCGGAACTACCGCTCCTTCGAAATGAAGGTTGTGGCGCAGCATGTCTTACGAAACGTAGGTGAACTTGCGCCGTGGCGCCTGAATCTTAGCACGGGTTAGGGCGCCAGGCGCCGGCCGGTTCTACCGTGGCAGGGCGCACCGGCCCCGCTCCCAGGCCGCGCCCGGCGCCGTAGGCTGGTAGTCGTGACCGCTGGCCACGATCCGCTGGGCAGCCGACCTGCCCAGCCTGAACTACTCAGGGACGATCAGGGTCTCTACCTCACCACCGCACAGGGCGGTGCGGTGCGGGCAGCTACGGCGGCCCTCACGCGGCCGCGCCGCGGCCGAGACCTGCTTGGCCGCGCGGTGAAGGACGCGCTCGCCCGGGCCGGCACCACGGCGCATGAGCCTCAGCCCGAAGTGCTGGACGCCACGGCCGGGCTCGGTGCCGACGCCTTCCACCTGGCCGCGCTTGGGCTGGAGGTGACGATGGTGGAACGGGTGCCGCAGGTGGCTGCGCTGCTGACTGACGCCCTCGCGCAGGCCCAGGCGGGCCGTTACGGGGCAGCCGCACGAGCCGCCGCAGCGCGCCTGCGGCTCGAGCAAGGCGAGGCCGCACACGCGCTAGCCCGGCGCCTGACCGCTGGTGATCCCCCCGGGGTGGTCCTCCTCGACCCCATGTACCCAGGCGCCGGCAAGAGCGCTTTGCCCGCCAAAGGCATGGCCCTGTTCCGCGACCTGGTGGGGGCCGACGCCGACGCGGCCGAGCTCCTGAACGCAGCGCTCGAAGCGGCCACGCTACGGGTGGTGGTGAAGCGGCCACTCAAGGCGGGGTACCTGGCTGGGCTCACGCCCTCGGGCAGCTTGACGGGGCGCACCACCCGTTACGACCTCTACGCTCCCCGCCGGAAGCTGCCCGCGGCCGAGTAAGCTCGGTGTCAGTCTCCGCGCCCCCGAGCAGCCTGCGGGTGGCGCGGCGGGAAGGTGTAGATATGGCTAACGAGGTGAGAGGCGAAGGCGCTAGCGCGACAATGCGCGTGGCGGTCGTGGGCGCTGGCACCATGGGTGGCGGCATCGCCACGCTGCTCCTCATGAACGGCCACGACGTGACCGTGTACGACCCCTCTGAGGACGCGCTCGAGGGCGCCAAGCGGCGCGCGGCGAGGCGCAACGACGAGGCGGTGCTAGCAGCGCGCCTGCAACTGACCCAGGAGCTTGCGGTGGCTGCCAGGGGCGCCGACTTCGTGATAGAGGCGGTGCCAGAGCGCCTGGAGCTCAAGCGCGCCATCTTCGAGGAGCTTCACGCCGCGGCGCCGCCCCACGCGGTGCTGGCCACCAACACGAGCGAGCTGTCGGTCACCGCCATCGCCGCCGCCACTGGTCGCCCCGAGCAGGTGGTGGGCATGCACTGGTTCAACCCACCGGAGCGCATGGAGCTCGTAGAGATCGTGCGCGGCGTGCGCACGAGCGACGCCACCCTGGCGTTGACACAGCGGCTGGCGCAGAGCTGCGGCAAGACCACCGTCACGGTGCTAGACCGGCAGGGTTTCGTGACCACGCGCGCCGTGGCCGCGCTCCTGCTCGAAGGCGTGCGGATGCTGGAGGAGGGCGTGGCGAGCCCTGAAGACATCGACACGGCCGTGAAGCTCGGGCTCAACCACCCCATGGGGCCGCTGGAGCTGTCCGATTACATCGGTCTCGACACCATGCTGCTCATCGCCGAGTCCATGACCGACGCCTTAGGGGAGCGCTTCCGGGCGCCCCAGACGCTGCGCAAGCTCGTTGAGGCGGGGCACCTGGGCCGCAAGAGCGGACGCGGTTTCTACGATTACGGAGACAACTGAGGCGCAAGCGAGCAGGGGCTGGGTCGCTAAGAGATACGTCGCGAAGATGAAGAGCGCCCCCTCGCGAGGAGGGGGCGTCGTGGCTGGCCCACAGAGATTCGAACTCCGACCGACCGGACCAAAACCGGGTGTCCTGCCATTAGACGATGGGCCACCGCACAACAACGCACCTGCATGGCTGGAGCAGCAGATCTAACTGCAGCTCGCGTCACGGCAGGTGCGCTGCCGTGGCTCTCTGTTGGCTGGCCCACAAGGACTCGAACCTTGACCGACGGTACCAGAAACCGTTGTCCTGCCATTAGACGATGGGCCAACGCGGTTAGCGCCCTGCGGCGCCGGCATGGAGCCACCGCTGCTTGAGCGCAACAGGGAGTCTATGCCCAGCCGCTGCGCTCGTCAAGGTCGCTGCGGCCAAGCGCTATTGTACCCGAAACCAGGGCTAGCGTGGCAGCGCGCCAGAGCCGGACCATGGTGGTGGTACCGTCCCGGCTTGGTACGGTATACTTCGCAGGCTCAACTTCGCCGCCCGAGGGGTGGGTTAGCTGGGCCATAGATCGTGAGGAGAGGTGCCGGAGTGGTTGAACGGGACGGTCTCGAAAACCGTTGTGTGGCTACGCTGCACCGTGGGTTCGAATCCCACCCTCTCCGCCACCAGTGCCGCCCCTGAGGGCGGCGCTTTTTTGGTTGCCACGCGCGGCGTTCCACGGGGCGCCCCAAGCGTAGAGGAGGAACCAGATGGCCGTCATCGTCGTCGACCACCCGCTAGTGCAGCACAAGCTCTCCATCCTCCGCGACGAGGACACCAGCGTGCGCGAGTTCCGTTCGCTCTGCATGGAGCTCACGATGCTGATGGCGTTCGAGGCTATGCGTGACCTCGAGCTGGAGGACGCCACGGTGAAGACGCCGGTGGCGATGGCCAACGTGAAGCGGCTAGCGGGCAAGAAGCTCGCGCTCATCGGCATCCTGCGCGCCGGGCTGGTGATGGTGGACGGCATCCTCGAGCTCGTGCCGAACGCTCGGGTGGGTCACATCGGCCTCTACCGCGACCCGGACACCCTGAGCCCAGTGCAGTACTACTCGAAGCTGCCCAGCGACGTGGCCGAGCGCGACGTGTTCCTCCTCGACCCCATGCTCGCCACGGGCGGCAGCGCAGCGGCGGCCATCCAGGTGCTCAAGGACGAAGGCGCCAAGCGCATCCGCCTGCTCTGCATCATCGGCGCCCCTGAAGGTATAGCGGTGGTGGAGGAGGCGCACCCGGACGTCGACATCATCCTGGCCGCCAAGGACGAGCGCCTCGACGAGCACGGCTACATCGTGCCGGGCCTGGGTGACGCCGGCGATCGCCTCTACGGCACGAGGTAGGCGCTGCGCCCGCCGCGTGTGGGGGCGAACCGCGGCAGCAAGAGTGTGGCTCATCTCATAGTGGTCTTACCTTTCCTCATAGAATAGGAGGCGTGCGCAGCACGTTGCTCTCTTTCTTCCCGCTAGTAGCCGTCTCCTTCGCCATCGCCATGGGAGCCGTCCTGTGGTTCGTACCGCACGTGCGGCGCTTCGCTCTCCGCATCCGCGCGGTGCAGGTGGGTGGCGGTGCCCACGGTGCGGGCGTCAGGCAACACAGCGGCGCCGTGCCTAACATCGGCGGTATCGCCATCCTCGGCGGCTTCTTGCTAGCCGTTCTGCTCGGTAGCCTCGTGGCGCCCGGATCGCTAGACGAGTACCGTGTTGAGCTCCTAGCCATCGCGCTCGGCGGCGCGCTCATGACGTTGGTGGGCTTCATCGACGACATGTGGGAGGTGCCCCCGGCGCTCCGCTTGGCCTCGCAGGTGGTGGCCGCCGGCATCCTAGTTGTGAACGGGGTGCGCATCGGCTTCGTTACCGACTACTTCGGCGACGCCACCTTCGTGTTCATCCCGGAAACGTTCTCCATCATCCTCACCATCCTCTGGGTGGTCGGGTTCACGAACGCGTTCAACTTCATCGACGGGCTCGACGGGCTGTCGTCAGGCATCACCGCCATCTCCAGCATGAGCCTCCTGGCGGTGGCCGTGCAGTTCCCGGACCGCGCCACGGCGGTGCTCCTCCTATCGGCGCTGGCGGGCGCCTCGCTGGCCTTCCTGCGTTACAACTTCGGACCCGCCACCATCACCATGGGCGACTCCGGCGCCTACCTACTCGGTTACGTGCTGGCGGCGGTGAGCGTGCTCGGCGCGCTCAAGGTCACGGCCGCCGTGTCGGTGGTGGCACCCATCCTGGTGCTCGCCCTGCCGGTGGTGAACATCACCCAGGTCACCTTGCGGCGCATGCGGCGCGGCGCCAGCCCCGCGCTGGCCTCTAACGACCACATCCACGACATGTTGCGCGAACGATCTGGCTCCAAGCGCCTCACGGTCATCCTCCTCTGGACGGCCACCATGCTGCTGGGCATCATCGGCATGCTCCTCTCCAGCACGCCACCCATCCTCACCTTCGTAACCATCGTCTCCACCATCGTCCTGATCGGCGGGGTGTCGCTGCTGCGGCTGGCAGAGGTCAGGCGCTTAGGCGAAGTAGGCACGTGAACACGGCCCATGAGCTGGCCCCGCTGGCGCGGCCGGCGGGTAGGCCGCCCCGTGTGGTGGCGGCGTTCGGTACCCGCCCCGAGGCCAACAAGATGGCGCCCGTGGTCACCGCGCTGCAGGCCACCCCAGGCCTCGAGGTGCTCACCCTCGTCACCGGGCAGCACCGCGAGCAGTTGGCCAGCTCCCTGGCGAGCTTCGGCCTAACGCCCGACGCCGACCTAGCGGTCATGACCCCAAGGCAGTCGTTGGCGGAGCTCACCGGCCGCATCGTGCCCGCGGCCGCGCGCAAGCTGGCGGAACTGGAAGCCGACTACGTGCTGGTGCATGGCGACACCTCCACCACCTTCGCGGTGGCGCTCGCTGCGTTCCTGGAAGGCGTTCCGGTGGCGCACGTGGAGGCGGGCCTACGCAGCTACGACATGCTGCAACCGTTCCCGGAGGAGGCCAACCGGCGCCTCACCGACGTGCTCACCGACCTCGACCTGCCGCCCACCCCCCTAGCGCGGCGGCAGCTCCTGGCCGAAGGCAAGCGGCCCGAGTCCATGGTGGTCACGGGCAACACGGCGGTGGACGCCGTGGCCCAGATGCGCGGCGCCGCCCGGTTGCCGGCGCACCTGCGCGGGCACGAGCGCCTGGTAGCCATCACCATGCACCGGCGCGAGAACCTCGGCGTAATGCGGGCGTTAGCTGCGGCCATCGCGGACGTGGCGCGGGCCAACCCCGCTGTGCTCTTCGTGTACCCCGTGCACCTGAACCCGGCCGTGCGGGAGGCGGTGGTGCCCGAGCTCGGTCAGCTCGGAAACGTTCTACTGGAGGACCCGCTGGAGTACCTCGACATGCTAGCGCTGCTCGACGCCGCGGAGCTCGTGATCACCGACTCCGGCGGCATCCAGGAGGAGGGCGCCGCGCTCGGCGTGCCGGTGGCCGTGTTGCGCAACGTTACCGAGCGCCCCGAGGGCGTGGAGGCCGGCGTTCTGGAGCTGCTAGGCACCGAGCCCGCTAGCGTGCGCCAGCGCCTCACGCAGCTACTTGCCGACCGCGCCACCCTCACACGCATGCGCGAGGCACCCAACCCGTACGGCGACGGCCACGCTGGCAAGCGGGTGGCGCAGGCGGTGGCCTGGCGCTTCGGGTTAGCGGAGCGCCCTGCCGACTGGGTGCCCGGCGGCCACGCCGCCCCGCTCGAAGGGGTGGGCGAGCGCGCTTGAGCACTCCCTTGGCGGCGGACCGCGATCACGTGCTCGCTTTCGGGCGACCCCTGCCGGGCGGTGCAACGGAACTGCGCTGGCGTGGGCCGGCCCTAATGGGCATCGTTAACGTGACCCCCGACAGCTTCAGCGACGGTGGTCAACGTTTCGACCCGGCCCGGGCCGTGGACGCCGGCATCGCGATGGCCGAGCAGGGCGCACTCGTCGTCGACGTCGGCGGGGAGTCCACCCGACCGGGCGCCGAGGCCGTGCCACCAGAGGAGGAGCGCCGGCGCGTGCTGCCCGTGGTGTCTGCGCTGGCGGCCGCGGGCGCTATCGTGAGCATCGACAGCCGCCGACCTGAGGTAGTGGAGGCCGCGCTGGCTGAAGGGGCGAGGATCGTGAACGACATCGGCGGGCTGCGCCTGCAACGGATGCGCGAGGTGGCTGCCGCCGCCGGCGCCCCCGTGGTTCTCATGCACATGCAGGGGGAACCCAGCACCATGCAGGCGAACCCGAGCTACGCCGACGTGGTGCGTGAGGTGGGCGACTTCCTGCGCGGTGCCGCGCGCACCGCGCTGGCGGAGGGCGTGCCGGACGTGATGCTCGACCCCGGCATCGGTTTCGGTAAGAACGTGAGCCATAACCTCAGCCTCATCGCGGGGCTCGAGGCGCTCACGGCGGGGGAGAGGCCGGTGCTCGTGGGCGCCTCACGCAAGGGGTCCATCGGGGCCATCAGCGGCGAAGCCGACCCGCAGCGGCGCCTGCCGGGCACCCTCGTCCTCCACCTCCGCGCCGCCGCCGCGGGCGCGGCCATGCTGCGCGTGCACGACGTGCCCGAGCACAGCCAGGCGTTGAAGGTGTGGGCCGCCCTGCAGCGCGCGGAGCGTCAGGCATGAGCTCGGGAGGTACGCCGCGCGACCGCATCGTGCTCACGGGCATGGAGTTCTACGCCTACCACGGTGTGTACGACGAGGAGGGCCGCCTGGGCGCGCGCTTCGCCGTCGACGTGGAGCTGCGGCTGGCGTTGACCGGCACGGACTCCATCAAGAGCACCGTGGATTACGGCCGCGTGTACCAGCTGGTAGCGGAGGCCGTGACCGGCACGCGCTTCAAGCTCATCGAGGCGTTGGCGGTGACCATCTGCGAGCGGCTCCTGCAAGCCGAGCCCCTCGTCGCCGAGGCGCTGGTGCGCGTCCACAAGCCGAACGCACCGCTGCCTGGCATCGTCCGCGACGTTTACGTGGAGGCGTTACGTAGCCGCGGCTGACCAGGGCGCTGGTCGCCCCGGGGCTGAGGGGTACGCGTTGGTGGCCCTGGGCGCCAACCTCGGCGACCCTGCCCGGCAGCTGGCGCAGGCCGTAAGCGAGCTCGCGCACCTCGGCGGTGTAGTGGGCAAGTCGGCCCTGTACCGCACCGAGCCCGTCGGGGGGCCAGATGGGCAGCCGCCGTACCTCAACGCCGTGCTGCGTCTGGCGCCGACGCGTGCCCACCCCGACCCCCGTACGCTGCTCGCGGAGCTGCTAGCGATCGAGGCGCGCCTGGGCCGAGAACGCCGCGAGCGCTGGGGTCCGCGGCTGATCGACCTCGACCTCCTCGACCTCGACGGGCGCATCTTCATCGCACCCGCCACCCAGGGGAACGGGGAGGCGCTGCCCGCCGTCCGCCTACCGCACCCGCGCATGGCCGAGCGACCCTTCGTGCTCACACCGCTAGCCGAGCTGTGGCCGGATTGGCGCCACCCCACGCTCGGTCGCACCGCCCAGGAGCTTGCCGACCGCGTGGGAACCGCCGGGGTCGCACTGCTCACAAGCGACTGGTGAGAGCGGCATGCGACCAGGCTGGCCGTGACCGCTGCTCACGGGCAACAGGTACACTGGACGGCCGATGCGCCTGTTCGCTATCGCCGACCCTCACCTCTCACGCGTGACCCCGAAACCGATGGACATCTTCGGTGGCGGTTGGCACGGCCATCCGGAGCTGTTCTTCCAACGCTGGCGCGACACCGTGAGCCCCGAGGACCTGGTGCTGGTCCCAGGCGACATCTCCTGGGCCATGCGCCTAGAAGACGCGCTGGTAGACCTGAACGACATCGCTGCTCTGCCAGGTACCAAGGTGCTGTTGCGGGGCAACCACGACTACTGGTGGCCCTCCATCTCGCGCCTACGCAGCGTGCTACCCGAAGGCATGTACGCGCTTCAGAACGACGCGTTAGCCGTGAACGGCGTGGTGATCGCCGGTACCCGTGGCTGGATCTGCCCGGGCACGCACGGCTTCACGGAACAAGACGACAAGGTGTACCGGCGGGAGTTGGAGCGCCTCAGGCTCTCGCTCGCTGCCGCCGAACGACTCGAAGGGGACTACCGCGTGGTCATGCTGCACTTCCCGCCTACCAACTCCCGACTGGAGCCTAGCGGCTTCACAGAACTCATCAGCGCGGCCGCCCCGGACGCCCTCGTGTACGGTCACGTGCACGGTGAGCAGGTGGGGCTGCTCACGGAGCTCGACGACATCGCCGTGCATTTCGTGGCCGCCGACGCTCTCGGCTTCGTGCCGCGGCTGGTGCACGACTTCGGTGCCGGAGCGTCCGCGTGAGCCGCGCAGCCGACGCCGGCGGGCTCGGTTCCGAGAAGCAGGTACTGGTGGTCAACGCCGGCTCCTCCAGCCTCAAGATGAAGCTGTTGCCCAGCGGCGAGTCCGTCACCATCGAGCGGCTCGGCGGGCCTACCACAGCCCGGGCCTCGTTCGCGCTCATCGATTCGCCGCGGCTCGAGCGCCACGACCACGCCTTCGACTTCGCCCTGCGCACGTTCGAGGACCACCTCGGCCCGTTGCCCCTGGCGGTGGTGGGTCACCGCGTTGTGCATGGCGGCACGCGCTTCGTGGCGCCCACCCTCATCACCGCCGAGGTGGAGGAGGCCATCGAGGCGCTCTGCCCGCTGGCGCCGCTGCACAACCCGGGTAACCTCGCCGCCATCAGGGCGGCGCGGCAGGCCCTCACCAGCGTGCCGCACGTGGCCATCTTCGACACCGCCTTCCACGCCACCCTGCCAGCACACGCCTACCTCTACGGCCTGCCGCTGGAGTTCGCGGAGGAGGGCGTGCGCCGCTACGGCTTCCACGGCACCAGCCACCAGTACGTCTCGCGGCAGGCGGCGCAGCTACTAGGCGAACCGCTCGAGGACCTCAAGATGATCACCTTGCACCTCGGCAACGGCGCCAGCGCCACCGCGGTGGCGGGTGGCGCGTCGGTGGATACCAGCATGGGGTTCACCCCGCTGGAGGGTCTCCTGATGGGCACCCGCACCGGCGACATCGACCCAGGCCTGCTCCTGCATCTGCTGCGCGGCGGCATGGACCTCGCCAGCCTGGATCAGCTGCTCAACAAGGGCGCGGGTCTGAAGGGCATGTCGGGCATCTCTAACGACATGCGCGACGTGCGCCAGGCCGCCGCCAAAGGCGAGGCCGGCGCGCGCGCGGCGCTGGCGCTCTTCGCCTACCGGGTGCGCAAGACCATCGGTGCCTACGCCGCGGCGATGGGCGGCCTCGACGTGGTGGTGTTCACGGGCGGTATCGGTGAGAACGACCCCGCCTCCAGGGCCGAGGGCCTCGCTGGCCTCGAGTTCCTAGGCGTGCAGCTCGACGCGGCCGAGAACGAACGGGGCGCCACCGTCATCAGCGCCGCGGAGAGCCGCGTGAAGGTGCTCGTGGTGAGGACGGATGAGGAAGGGCTGATCGCCGAGCAAGCCCTCACCGTAGCCGCCACCTTCGAAAGGACTGCTGGATGATCACCATCGGACTTGACCTTGGCGGGACCAAGATCCTCGCTGCTGCCGTGAAGGACGGCCGCATCCTCGCCTCGGAGCGGGTGGACACGCCGCAGACGGGCTTCGACGCCGTTGTAGACGCGCTCGTGAACGCCGCGGAGGCGTTACGGCGGCAGGGTTTCGAGTCGGACGCGGTGGGCATCGGGTCGCCCGGACCGCTCGACCGGGAGCGTCGCACCGTGCTCTTCACCCCCAACATCGCTGGCTTCGCCAACGCCCCGTTAGCGGACCGCCTGGAGGAACGACTGGGCAAGCGCGTGGTGCTCGAGAACGACGCCAACGTGGCTGGCTACGGGGAGCACGTGTACGGCGCAGCTAAGGGGCGCCACAGCAGCGTCTACGTAACGCTCTCCACCGGCATCGGTGGCGGTGTCTTCTACGGCCGCGAGATCATCGTCGGCGCTCACGGCATGGCGGGCGAGATCGGCCACATGACCATGATGGTGGGTGGTCCCATGGGCGGCGACGGTCACCCTGGCACGTTAGAGGCCCTCGCCGCTGGTCGCTCCATCGCGCGCGACGCGAGCTACGCGTACAGCACGGAGCTCGACACGCGGGCGGTTTTCGAGCGTGCCAAAGCAGGTGAGCAGAAGGCGCTGGGCATAGTGGAGAACGCGGCGCTCTACACGGGAATCGGGCTCGCCAACCTCGTTAAGGTCTACGACCCCGAGGTGTTCGTGGTCGGGGGTGGCCTCTCCGAGGCGGGCGCCTTCTACCTCGATAAGGTGCAGGCGAGCTACGAGCACTACCTGCGCGGCGGCTACCCAGTACCCCCACTACTGCCAGCTGAGTTGGGTGGGGAGGCGGGCGTCATCGGCGCCGCCGCCTTCGCGGCCGCCAAGGTGGGTGGCGCGTGAGCTCTGAGCTGCTGTCGTTGATCCTCTCGGCGCTGCTCATCTTCGGTCTACGCATCGTGGACGTGTCGCTCGGTACGCTCCGTATCGGCTTCCTCGTCCGCGGTGAGCGCCGACTGGCGGGCCTGTTCGGCTTCTTCGAGTCGTTGATCTGGCTCATCGCTGCGGCCCAGGTGCTCTCCAACCTCGACTCGCCCCTGAAGTTCGTGGCGTACGCGGCGGGTTACGCCACCGGCACCATGCTCGGTGTGAGCATCGAGCGCTGGCTCGCCATCGGCGAGACCATCATGCGCGTGGTAGCGCCCGTCGACAGCGCGCCCGTGGAGGAGCACCTGCGGAGGGCAGGCTTCTACGTGACGGTGCTCAACGCCCGCGGCCGCGATGGCGACGTGAGCGTGTCGTTCTCGGTGCTGCCCCGCAAACGCATCCAGGAGGCGCTGCGCATAGTGGGCAGCATCAACCCGCAGGCTTTCGTGACGTTCGAGTCGACCACGCCGACCAACCGACCGCCCGTTACCCCGCCCACCAAGATCATCAAGTGACGTTCGGGGTGTAGCTAGCCGGTGGGCGTCAGGCGGGCAGCACCCGCGTGAAGCTGCCCGCCTGGTCGAGCCACACCTGCACCGCACGGCCCAGGACCTCGCCGGCGGCTGCCGACGCCGCAGTGTCGGCAACGTCGCTGCTAGCGGTCAGCAGTACGGGCCGAGCGTCGATGGCCAGGCTGCCCGTTAGCGCCAGCCTGAGGAGCACCGCGTCCACCCGCCAATCGTCCTGGAAGAGGTGCTTCAGCTCCAGGAGCGCACCGCGGGGGTAGCTGGCGGCGCGGCCCTCATGTGTGTCTGGGCGGCGCACGCGCACAGCCCCGGGCAGCCTCGTTAGCGCTTCGTAGAAGGCGTCGACAGTCTCGTCTAGCAGGTAGTGCTGCGACACGAGGCGCAGCGCGTCGGCTTCGACCTCCTCGACGATGTCCTCGTCGGGGTCGGCCGGGTTCAGCCCTTCGTACAGCGCCGCCAGCTGCCGCGGGAGGTTGTTCAGGCGGTAGAACTGGTCCTCCAACGCCGAGCCCACGACAACCACCCCGCTTGGCCAGCCCGCTGCCTGCAGCCGCTCGAACGCCTGCAGCTCCGAGGAGGCGGCGAGGTCCGCGGCGGTGAGGTGGGCGAGCGTGGAACCGGTGGCTGTGGAGGGGGTGCTCTGCATGCCCGATGCTACCGCCTCCGGCTTCCGGAAGGCTCGCAGGTGCGTGGTAATCTTGCGCGGTGAGCGATTACCCTACCGACCCGCAAGAGGCCCCGATCAGACGCCGGGCCTGGGGTTGGGTGCTCGTGAGCCTCGTGCTGGTGCTTGCCGCTGGGGTCTTCGTGGCGGTCGACGTGCGCAGGTACTTCACGGTGGCAGAGGTCACCCTGCCCGACCTGGTAGGGCTGCCGTACGACCAGGCCACCGTCATGCTGCGACGTGAGGGGCTCGAACCCGTGACGTTCGTGGAGCACGTGGCAGGCAAGCCTGCCGAGGTGATCACGTCGCAAGCGCCCGACCCGGGCAGCGTTGTCAAGCGTGGCCGCACCGTTCATCTAGGGGTCAACACGCCACCAGCGCAGGCCCTCATCCCCGACGTGGTGGGCCTCCTGCAGGCCGACGCTCTCGCTAGGGCCGCCGAGCTGAACCTGCCCGTTGGTACCATCACGTTCGAGCCGTCGGAACGCGCCGCTGGCCGCGTCATCTCACAGTCGCCAGTGGGCGGCGAACGCCTTGGGGAGGGCCGTACGCTCGAGCTGGTGGTCAGCTCTGGCAACGGCACGGCGGTGCACGCCATCCCCGACCTGACGGGTACCAACATCGACGACGCCGAGGTGGCGCTGCGCGCCCTTGGCTTCAGGGTTATCGAGCGGCTGCCCTCCGCGGTGAGCTTCAGCGAGCCAGGCACGGTCATCTCTACCGTGCCTCCGGCGGGTGAAGAGGCGGCCACGAGCACGCCGGTCATAGTGCAGTACTCGCTCTCCACCGCCAACGTGGTGGCCGTGCCAGAGGTGGTGGGGTTGCCGCAGTGGCAGGCGCAGATCATGCTGCGGGCGGCCCAACTGGAACTCGGTCAGGTCACGTACATAACCGACCCCGACAGGCCCGCGGGCGTGGTGGAAGCGCGACCCACGGGCTTCACGCTGCCTGGCACACCGGTGCTCCTCACCGTCAACGGGAGCGCTCCGCCGTCGCTCTTCCCGGACGACCCCGTAGGCGGTCGCCTAGACGACATCTTCGGTCCCGGCCGGCAAACCCCGACCGACCCGAGGGTCACGCCGGGCGGTACTCCCTCCGGCCCGGGCGGCACCACCAGCGAGCCGGGCGACGGCAGCCGCCAGGTGTCCTTCACGTTCGATCCCACCAACATGGGTATCCGTCGCCTGCTCGAAGAGTCGTACCAGCTGAAGGTCGTGGTGGCGGACGACAGGGGAGAGCGCGTGGTGGTGGACCAGCGAATGGATCCGGGCCAGACCATCAGCACCACCATCCCCGTTTACGGTCAGGAGGCCATGCTCCAGACCTACCTCGACGACGTGTTCTTCCAGGCTTGGCGTCCCTGACCAGGGCCCGCTCCAGCTGCGTCGCAGGTCGTGAAAGCCCGGCCGGAGTGGTGTTTACCGCTGTGTGACCCCCCGGCTTCGGGTGAGAATCCACCGTATACTCGTCGATGACGACGAAAGCTAACTGAACTCCGTCTCCCGTTGCTTGGCGCGGCGGCTTCGGCGGGTACGAAATACTTGGAGGAAAGCCGTGAGTGAACCCGATATCGCCACACTGGCGAGACGCCTGGCCGAGCAGAACAACGTGGACTGGCGACTCCTGAACGGTACCGGGCCGGACGGCAAGATTCTCGAGCGCGACGTGCTCGACTACCTGGCCCGCGTCATGGCCGGTGAGGAAGCCGTGGACCCCACTCCCGAACCGTTGCCGGAAGGCATGGAAGCCTGGCCCGATCAGGACGCGCCTAGCTACCACCAGCCCAACGGCGCCAGCCATACCTCACGCAGTGAGTCGAGCGCAGCTAGCGCCTTCGTTGCGGACGAGGTCGAGGACGACCTCCTCGCCGCCGCCCCCGAGCCCGCCGCGCCCGAGCCGTACGCGCCCGACCCCGCCGTTCCTGAGCCGTACGCGACTGAGCCGTTCGCGCCCGCCTCGGAAGAGCCCGTTTCTTTCGAGGCCGAGGCGCCCACTCCGTTCGCCGACCTGACGGAGCCGGGCACATCCGAAGACGACGACCTTCCAGCCGACATCTTCCTCCTAGACGACACGGAGCCCGAGGCGCCGGTCGCCTTCGGTGGCCCGGCCGAGGACCCTTACGCCCACGAACCGAGCAGCCCCTTCGCTGAGCCCGAACCCGAGCCCGTAGAGGCCTGGAGCGCGGCAGCGGACGAGGCCGACGACGACGACCTGCTGGTGGCTGATGACGAACCGTTCGGCGCCGAAGTGGACGAGCCGGTAGGCGTCGGCTTCGGCGACGAGGCCACGGCGCCAGCTTTCGAGGGCTTCGACCGCGTGGACGTGCACGCAGCCGAACCAACCACCGAAGGAACAGAAGAGGACGCCGCGCGCTTCGGCGACCTCACGGCGGAGGAACCCGCCAGCACGTCCGTTTTCGACGCACCTATCGGCGGCTACGACCAGGAGTTCACCACGGCTAGCGAGCAGTTCGAGGCGGACGAAGGCGAGGTGGCCTGGACGGCGGCCCCCGACCTCGTGGCTGCCGACGACGCCTTCGAGGCCGCCGGAGACGCGGGGGCTGAGGCGGCCGGCGACCTGCCCGACCTGTGGGCCGGCGACGACTTGAGCGCCGAAAGTAGCGCTGACGACCACTGGGAGCCGTTCCCGGCGGTCGATGAGCCTGAGGAGGCGGCTAGCGACTTTCAGGTCGTGGAGCTCGAGGAAGCCGCTGCGTTCGAAACAGAAGAAGAACACGTGGAGCACGAGGCGCAGGCAGAGGACGAGGCAGGCGAGGATCTAGAAGAACTAGAGACCCTCGAGGCGGCCGGCGACCCCGCTGACCTCGACGTAGCCACCACACTAGATGAGCTCGACGCCGTGACGGACCTGCACCAGCTCGACGGTGAGCCCGAGACGACCGGCGTCGCTTTCACGGGGCTGCCGCTCGCGCGCACGGGCAACGTTCTCCGGCGCCACGTGGACCTCAGCGCGCTTGCCGGCGCTCAGCTAGCGGCCGGCCTTGAGCTAGGCCACGACGAGCCCCTCACGCCCGCACCGTTTCTCGTGCGCGCTACCGCGCGCGCTGTGGCCGAGCGCGGGGACCTGGGCGGGCAAGTGGCGCTAGCCGAGCTGGAAGGCGGCCTTCACTTCCGCCGGGTTGACGACGCCGCCACCAGGCCGTTCGCCTCGCTCGTGGCCGAACTAGCCAGCGCCGGCGGCTCTGAGGACGAGCTAGGCATCGTGGCCGTGGACCTGAGCGGCCTCGACATGGACGAGGTCCTCCTCGACGTGGAAGTGCCCACCGTAACGCTCGGCCGCATCCTGTACGACACGCAGCTCGGCGCGCATAGGAGCACGCTCACGCTAAGCGGCGACCTGCCGATGGCGGTGGGCGCGCGTCTGCTCGCGCGTGTGGCGGAGCTGCTCGAGGCGCCCGTACGCCTGCTCGTCTGAACGCGGGCAGGCTGGGCGTCAGCTTTCGGTTGGGATGAGCAGCCAGAGAAGCAGGTACAAGAGCCCGGTGGTGCCGATAGATAGCAGCACGCTGGCGCCGTAGACCAACCTAACGGCGCCGCTACCCACCCCCACGAAGCGGGCGATGCCGCCGCACACTCCGCCCACCAGGCGGTCGGAGCGGCTGCGGCGCAGCTTGGTGGCCGCGTAAGGCACGCGGGCGCGCCGTTGATCGTGCGCCAAGGCGGACGTGACCGCGGCGGTGGCTGCCTGAGACGCGCTTGCCGTGCGGGCTGAGGTATCGGTCGAAGGTTCCATCTCACAGGAGTATATGTCGGCTGGTTGGCGCGAGCGCCGGCGCGGTACCCTTGAGGGCGTGAACAGCGACCCGACGAGACCAGGAGCCGAGCCGCGGAAGCGTGTGGTAGTGGGAATCACCGGGGCGTCGGGCCTCGTGTACGCCCTCGACCTCCTGCACACCTTGCGCCAGCTCGACGTGGAGAGCCGCGTGGTGGTAACTGCGGGCGCCAAGCACGTCATCCCCACCGAGCTCGACGGCACGCTTCACGACATCGAGGCTCTGGCCACCCGCAGCTACAAGGATTCCGATCTCGGGGCCGACATCGCCTCCGGCAGCTACCGCTTCGACGCCATGGCCGTGGTGCCGTGCAGCGCCGGCACGCTGGCTAAGGTGGCGGCAGGCGCCGCAGATACCCTGCTTACCCGCGCCGCTCACGTGTGCTTGAAGGAGCGCCGGCCGCTCGTGCTGGTGGTGCGCGAGGCGCCGTACTCGCGGCCCATGCTTATCAACATGCTCGCCGCTAACGACGCGGGCGCCCTGGTGCTGCCCGCCTCGCCTGGCTTCTACCACCGGCCGCGCACCATCACCGAGCTGGTTGGCAGCGTCACCGCGCGGGTGCTCGATCACCTCGGCGTTCACAACGAACGCTCGCCGCGTTGGAAGGCCGAACCGTGACGCGCGTGGCCGCGCTGATACCCGCCGCCGGTGGTGGTACCAGGCTAGGTCTGGGCCCCAAAGCGTTCGTGAAGGTAGGCGGCCGCACCCTGCTCGAGCTCGCCGTCGAGTCGCTCGCTGGGCACGTGAGCGAAGTGGTGGTGGCGGTGCCGGCGGAGGCGCTAGCGCGGGCTAGGGAACTGCTGCCGACCGCGGTGGTGGTGGCGGGTGGCACCGACAGGCAAGCGACCGTGCGGGCCCTACTAGCAGCCAGCGACGCGCCCACCGTTCTCGTTCACGACGCGGCTCGGCCGTTCCTAACCCCCGATGTGGCGGCGCGCTTGCTGGCGGCTGTGGTAAGCACCGGAGCGGCCACCGTCGCGCTGGCGCCTGCCGACACGGTGGTGTGGGCCGAAGACGGCCAGGTGCTGGAGCGCGAGCGGCTGCGCCTCGTGCAGACCCCGCAGGGCTTCGCGCGCGAGCTCCTAGTAGAGGCGCACGCGCGGGCGGTAGCTGACGGTTTCAGTGCCACCGACGATGCGGCGCTGGTGAGGCGCCTCGGCACGCAGGTGACCTTGGTGGAGGGCAGCCCGCTCCTCACCAAACTGACGGTGCCCGCCGACCTGCCGCTCTTCGAGGCGCTGCACGCCGCCTGGGCCCGCGCGGTGCGCGGAGCGGGGAGAAGCTGAATGCGTACCGGTGAGTACCTAGAGAAGGCGAACGGCAAGGTGAACCTGGGCCTGGCCGTCCTCACGCGGCGCGGCGACGGATTCCACGAGGTGGAGACCGTGCTCGCCCAGTTGGAGCTAGCGGACGACCTTCGCGTGGTGGTAAGCGAGAGAACGCCCGGTACCGAGCAGGTGAGGGTGAGCGTGCTCACGCCCAGCGGCGAGCCGCCAGCGCTCGGCGCAGACAGCCTGCCCGCCGGGCCCGAGAACCTCGTGCACGTGGCCGCTAGCGCCTACCTCGCCCGCCTGGCGGCGGTCACCGCCGCGCGGCCCGGAGCCAACGCCAGCCCAGGCGTGCCAGACCTGGCCGTACACGTGGAGCTGGTCAAGCGGTTACCGGTGGCGGCGGGCCTCGGCGGAGGGTCGTCCGACGCCGCAGCCGTACTGCGGGCTCTGCAGCGCGCGCACGCGCTGGGCCAGGGCGCTGCCGGACCCCTGGTCACGGAAGGCGAGCTAGAACGGTTGGCGCTAACGCTAGGATCCGACGTGCCGTTCTTCCTAGCGGGCTCGCCAGCCGCGCTCGCCCGAGGACGGGGCGAGAAGCTCAGCCCGCTACGCGTACCGCGGCTGGATCTCGTGCTGGTGAACCCAGGGTTCGGTGTCAGCGCGGCCAGCGCCTACGCCGAGCTCGTGGGTTTCACGCCGAGGCTGCGCTTCGAGCGGGCGCTCGGGCGCCTGAGCGAGGGCCTCGACCCAGGCTGGTCGAACGGCCTGCAGCCGGGCGTGCTCAGAGCCCAGCCCGAGCTTCGGGACGTGCTGAAGGTCATGCGTGAGGCGGGCCTCAAGGGGGTGCTCATGTCGGGAAGCGGCGCGACCTGCTTCGGGGTAGCCGCGTCCGCGGAGGAGGCCGTGGCGGTGGCGCGGTCGCTGGCCGAGGCTCAGCCGGGCTGGTGGACGGTGGCCAGCGCCACGCTCACCTGAACGAGGCTCACGGCTTACGCGGGAACTCGCGCGCCTGTTCCACGTCTTCCTGCACGAGGAAGTCCTCGCCAGCTAGCGACTCCACGTGGTGGCGCAGCTCGTGCGTGAGGGTCTCCCACGCCTCGTCCTCCCAGTCGAACCCGGGCTCGTCGGCGGCGATGGCCGCGAACGAGCCGTAGTAGATGGCGATGTGGCGCCCAAGGCCCTCACCCGCGCCCAGGAAGTCGGCAGGCCCGGGGTCGAGGTACTCGCCCATACGCACCACGTCTTCGTAACCGTCCTCCACCTTCTCGTCGGGCAGCACGTGCACCCCTTGGAGCCCCTCGAGGTACTGCGGTGGGATGTCGGCCACCATCTCCTCGATGAGGCGTTGGAACTCCTCGAACGTCATCTCACGCCACCTCCGCCGCCAGCACGGGTGCAGCCCGCTCGGCGCTGGCGTACGCGGCCAGGATGAGGCGCACGGCCTCGCGGCCGTCGCGACCCGTGCACACCACGGGCCCCTCACCCTTCACCGCGGCCACGAACGCCATGACGTTGCGCACGTGCGGGCCGTGGCCGCTGAACCGGTACTCGGCCACGTCGGTGGCGTCCCAGCTACCGCCCGGCGACTGGCGGAAGAGGTGACGGAGGGTGGGCGGACCGTAGCGGTTGGTGCACTCGAGCGCCCCCTCCGTGCCGTGAAGCCAGAAGCCCTCCTCCCAGCCGGTGGCCGTCCACGCCGTCTCGATGATGCCGAGCGCGCCGCTCTCGAACTCGAGGCTCGCGTGCGCCGTGTCCTCCACCTCCACGTCGTACTTGAGGGTGGCCAAGCGGGCGTAAACGGAGGCTACGGGGCCGCCCAGGTAGAGCGCTAGGTCGGCTAGGTGGCAGCCGTTGTCGAGGAGCGTGCCCCCGCCGGCTGTGGCCCGGGTGGCGAAGGTGGGTCGCACGGAGCGGAGCCCACCCCAGTCGTGGCCCTGACGCACCCGTAGTTGCGTGAGGCTCCCGATGGCGCCGGCCGTTAGGAGCTCGTGTGCCTTCACAACGGCCGCGCTGGAGCGCAGCTGGTGGTTCACCATCAGGATCACGCCCGCTCGCTCGCAAGCGGCGATCATCTCGTCCGCCAGCCTGAGGTCGAGGGCGATGGGCTTCTCGACCAGCACGTGCACCCCGGCCGCCGCCGCGGCGAGCGTGGCTGGGTGGTGCACGGCTGTGGGGGCGGCGATGCTCACCATGTCGAAACCGCCCGCTGCGAACAGCTCGCGCAGGTCGGTGTAGCCGCGCACCACGCCCCATTGCGCCTGCCGGGCGGCGAGCGCGGAGGGGTCTAAGTCGCAGAGGGCCACCACTTCCACCCCGGCGGCCAAGTAGCCGTCGTGGTGGCTACCCGCGATGCCGCCAGTACCGATGATGGCAGCGCGCAGCGGGCGGCTCACTTCTTGCCGGCGTCCAGTACGTGCTCCTTGCCCCAGTTGGGCACGCTCTCTAAGGGTGCGGTCATGGGGCACCCGGCGGTGGAGCGGCGCAAGCCCGGCATGACGTAACGCGCGGCGTTAGCGATGATGGTCTGAACGTTGTGGTCGTGGTAGGTAGGGAACGTCTCGTGCCCGGGCCGGAAGTAGACCACCTTGCCGTGACCGCGCCGCCACACGCACAGGCTGCGGAAGACCTCACCGCCCTGGAACCAAGACAGGGCTAGGAGCTCGTCGGGGTCGGGAACGTCGAAGCGTTCGCCGTACATCTCCTCCTGCGGCAGCTCGAAGTACTCGGGCACGCCCTGCATGATCGGGTGGCCCGGCGCGATGTTCCAGACGCGCTCCTTCTCGTCGGCCTCGCGCCACTTCAGCGAGCAGTTGGTACCCATCAGGCGGTGGAACACGCGGGCGTTATGCCCGGAGTGCAGCACGATGAGCCCCATGCCCGCCAGCACGGCTTGCTGCACGCGCTGCACCACTTCGTCGGACACTTCTCCGTGAGCCACGTGACCCCACCACAGCATCACGTCGGTCTCGTCGACCACGGCCTGGGAGAGGCCATGCTCGGCGTCTTGCCGCAAGGTGGCGGTGCGCACGGTGGCTCCGGTGCGCTCCGTCAACGCCTCGGCCAGCGCACCGTGGATGCCGTTAGGGTAGATGGCGGCCACGACCTCGTTGTTGACCTCGTGGATGTACTCGTTCCACACGGTGATGCGGGCTTCTTGCACGTGACTCTCCTAACCGGGGCCTGGGTTCTAACCCGCCGCGGGTGTTGTTGGTGCTCAGGCGCGCTCGTCGGTGACCGCCCCCAGCGAGGCGCTGGAGACCTGAGCCGCGTACTTGGCGAGCACACCACGCTTGTAGCGCGGTTCGGGTTGCACCCAGGCGGCGCGGCGCCGGGCGAGCTCCTCGTCCGACACCTCGAGCTGCAGCAGGTTCTTCTCCGCGTCGATGGTGATGAGGTCGCCCTCCTGCACCAAGCCGATGGGCCCGCCGACGAACGCCTCGGGCGCGACGTGGCCCACGACGAAGCCGTAGGTGCCGCCCGAGAAGCGACCGTCGGTGATGAGGCCCACGGAGTCGCCGAGGCCGCGCCCCACGATGGCGCTGGTGGGGGAGAGCATCTCGCGCATGCCGGGGCCGCCCCTCGGGCCCTCGTTGCGGATGACGAGCACGTCGCCAGCCTTGATCTGGTCCGAGAGGATGGCGGCGAGGCTCTCCTCCTCGCTCTCGAAGACGCGGGCGGGGCCGGTGATGCGGGTGTTCTTGAGCCCGGTGGTCTTGGCGACGGCGCCCTCGGGCGCCAGGTTGCCGCGCAGCACGTTCAGGTGGCCTACGGGGTAGAGGGGCTCGCTGAACGCGTGCACAACGTCTTGCCCGGCGGGCGGCACGGCAGGCACGTTAGCGAGGTTCTCAGCCACCGTCTTGCCGGTGACAGTGAGGCAGTCGCCGTGCAACAGGCCCGCGTCGAGCAGCATGCGCATGACGAGCGGCACCCCGCCCACTGCGTGCAGGTCGGTGGCTACGTAGCGACCGGAGGGCTTGAGGTCGCAGAGCACGGGCGTGGTGAGCCGCAACGCCTCGAAGTCGTCGATGCTGAGATCTACGTCCATGGCGTGCGCTATGGCCAGGAGGTGCAGGACGGCGTTGGTGCTACCACCTACCGCCATCACCACGCGGATGGCGTTCTCGAACGCCTCGCGCGTCATGATCTGACGGGGCGTGAGCTGAAGTTCGATGAGCTGGCGGAGGGCCGCGGCGCTC
>CAZFFG010000006.1:0-2431 GCA_964518275.1 uncultured bacterium
CTCCTTCATGACGGCCATGAGCACCAGCGCGGCCGCGGCCAGTACGTTGCGCGACAGCTTGGGCATGACCGTCTGAGCGAACGCCACGAAGCGCCCGCGGCCCAGCGAGCGTGCCGTTTCCTCCAGGCGCGGGTTCACCTGCAGCAGGCCGCTGCGCACCGGACCGATGGCCAGGGCCAGGAACGACACCACGTAGGCGAAACCCAGCACCCAGAACGTCTGGTACCACTGCGGTGTGAACTTGAGCGAGAACATGACCAGCGCGAACGCCAGCGCCACCGGCGGGACCGCGTAACCCAGGTACACGAGCCGCTCCAGCAGCTTGCCGCCGAACCAGCGCGAGCGCAGCGCCGCCACTCCTACAGGCAGAGCCAGCACGGCGGCTATCAGGGCGATGGGGAGGGCCATGGCGGCGGTCTGAAGGAAGGTGGTTACCACCTGCGAGAGCTGCGCGGCGGTGGGTGGCACCAGCGCCAGCCAGCCGGTCAGGGTGGCTAGCGGCAGGCCGAGAGCTGCGCCCAGCACCACCGCCACGAACAGGTACCAGAGGGGCGCCCAACGCCCGAGCCTCTCAGGTTTCATCAGCCGCGGGGCGCCGCGGCCCAGGCGCGCGTAGCGCCTGCGGCCCAGTAGGCGCAGTTCGAACACCACGATGGTGGTGGTTATGAGCAGTAGCATCAGCGACAGCAGGGCGGCGTTGTTGCGGTCGAACGCGGACGTGTACTGCGTATAGATAGCCAGCGAGAACGTCTCGAAGCGCATGAGCGCTACCGCCCCGAAGTCGCCCAGCACGTACAGGCCCACCACCAGCCAGCCGGCCAGGAGCGCCGGGCGCAGCTGCGGCAGCACCACGCGGAAGATCACCGCCAGGCGGCTCAGGCCTAAGCTGCGGGCGCTCTCCTCCAGGCTGGCGTCGAGGCCGAGCAGGGCGCTGCGCACGTTCAGGAAGATGTACGGGAAGGTGTAGAGCGTCAGCGCGGCCGTGGCGCCCAAGAGCCCGCTGGGCCGCGTCATTGATACCCCGAACAGCTGCGGTACCAGGCCCATGTAGCCGCCCAGGCCCAGGAGCGCGTACGCCATCACGTAACCGGGCACGGCCAGGGGCGCCACCGCCAGCCAGGTAACCAAGCGCCTGCCGGCCAGGTCCGTGCGCACCACCAGCCACGCTAGCGGCACCGAGATGAGCGTGCCGAAAAGCAGCACGAGGCCCGTGAGGGCCGCGGTGTTGCCGAGCAGCATGAGGTTGCGTTGGCGCACCACGAGCCGCCATAACGTGGCGGGCTCGACCTCTAGCGCGCGGATGACCAGGTAGGCGAGCGGCAACAACGTGGCGGTCCCCACCAGGATGGCGGGGACGACCACGTACCAGGGTGCGCGCCAGATGCCGGGCGGCACGCGCACTGTGGGGCGACTGGCGGTCAGAGCAGGCCGACCTCGCGCAGGAGCTCGAGGGTGCCTTCGAGGTCATCGATGTCGGCCAGGTTCACGTCGGGCGAGGCGGCGGTGACTTCCGCGCTGCTCACCAGGTTGGCGGCGGGCGCCACGGTGGTGGTGATGGGGTACTCCTGGTTGACGTCGGTGAAGAAGTGCTGCGACTCGTCGGTGAGGAGGAACGCCACGAACTGCTGAGCGGCCTCCTGGTTGGCGCTGCTGGCCAGCACGCCCACGCCGGTCACGTTGGCCAGGTTGCCGATGTCGCCCTCACCGAAGAAGGTCTGGGCCACGGGGAAGTTGGGGTCCTCGGCCAGGCGGCGCGGCAGGTAGTAGTTGTTGACCAGCCCGAAGTCCACCTCGCCGGAGGCGATGCCGTCGAGCTGCGTGCCGTTGTTGCGGTACGCCACGGCGCCGTTGGCGATCATGTCGCGCAGCCACTGCTCGGCCGCCTCTTCACCGTGCGTGGTGCGCAGGGCGGTAACGAACGACTGGAAGGAAGCGTTGCCGGGCGCCCACGCCACGCGGCCAGCGAAGCGGGCGTCCGTCAGGTCGAAGATGCTGGCGGGCAGCTCATCAGCGCTGACGCGTTCGCTGGAGTAGGCCAGCACGCGGTTGCGGGCGCTGACCGCCACCCACTCCATGGAGGGGTGCACCTGCTTGGGCTGCACGTTAGCGACCAGCGACTCGGGCAGGGTCACCAGCAGGCCGGTGTTGGCCAGCGCGCCCAGCGCGCCGGCGTCCTGCGCCCAGAAGATGTCGGCGGGGCTGGCGGCGCCTTCCTCCGTGATCAGCACGGCCAGTTCGGCGGTGCTGCCGTAGCGCACCTGCACGTCTATGCCGGTCTCGGCTTCGAAGCGTTCGATGATCGGTCCGGCGAGCGCTTCGCCGCGACCCACGTAGAGGGTGAGGGACTGCGCTAGCACGGTCGATACCGTCGCCAGTAGTAGAATGAGAGAGAACAGTTTGCGCATGTGGTGCTCACTTTCGTGGCTGTTGT
>CAZFFG010000006.1:2531-50096 GCA_964518275.1 uncultured bacterium
AGTAGAATGAGAGAGAACAGTTTGCGCATGTGGTGCTCACTTTCGTGGCTGTTGTCCGCAGCCGGAAGTGGAATCCTTACAAGATTACTAGGGATTGCCTGGAGAGAATCTATAGGTAGCGGACGCCCGGCGTCAAGCCCCTGGCTCGGCGGCGGTCAGTGACCGTTCGGGCGGCTGTTCGGGAGGTTGCAGGTGCGGGCCATTGTGAGAGATCTTCCGGTCAGGCGTCGCTAGGCGCCACTAGCATCGTGAACGTCAGCGGTCAGGCTCGAGCTCTATGGGGGGCAGGGAACCGTCGGGTGCAGCCAGACCCGACGGAAAGGTGCGCCACATGCCAACGAAGCAGCCCCGCCTCCTCGCACTCCTGGTAGTGGTACTAACGCTACTAGCCGCCTGTAACGGGCCAACTAAGACGCCTGATGCCGGCGTAGAGATCACTTCGCCTGAAGATGGCGCTACCATCACCGGCGACCGCAGCATCACGGTCACGGTCACCCTCACCGACGCCACGGCAGACGCCACGGTTACCGCGCAAGTGAACGGCGTTGACGCCACGCCCACCCGCGTGGGCGCCACCGTCACGTTCCCGGCTACCCTCAAGGACGACGCCAACACCCTCAGTGTCAGCGTGCAGAACCCCGGACAGGCCGCGCCTGCCACGGCCACAGCGAACGTCGTTTACCCGTTCCTTACGTTCGTCGACGGCCAAGCTGCCAGCTTCGCCATCGGCCAGCCGGACCTGGTGAGCGTAACGGAGACGGCTGCCAACAAGCGCCTCGGGGAAGTGTACGGACGCGGGGTCGTCGTGAACGGCACGCTCTACATAGCGGAGTATGGAGCCGGTCGGGTTATGGGCTACGACCAAGTGCCCACCGCCAGTGACGCCACTGCCGACTTCGTTCTGGGCAAGGCGGACTTCACCGACATAGCGTCCGCTACCTCCGCCACAGCTATGGCTGGACCTGGCACTATCGCTACCGACGGCCAGCGGTTGTTCGTGGCCGACTACGAGAATCACCGCGTGTTGGTGTACAGCGCTGCGCCGACGGTCAGTGGAGCGGCCGCCACGTTGGCCATCGGCCAACCCGACCTAGACTCGGATCTAACTGCATGCAGTAGAGCGGGCCTCAACTACCCGGACGGGGTTACCTACGCAGCGGGCAGGCTCATCGTCGCCGACAGCGGCAACAACCGCGTGCTGATCTGGAACACGGTGCCCACGGATTCTGGTGTGGCACCTGACGTCGTGCTTGGCCAAGGCGCCTTCGATACATGCCAGTCCAACGACGACGATCAGGACGGCATCTCCGACGCTGCGCCCAGCAACCGGGTACTGAACTACCCCAGCGACGTGTGGAGCGACGGCGAACGACTTGTAGTAGCCGACGCTAGCAATAACCGGGTCCTCATATGGAACCAGGTCCCCACCACCGATTTCGCTGCTGCCGACGCGGTGCTTGGCCAGCCAGGCTTCCACTCGGACTCACCCGGGAACGGGCAACTTGGTCTGGATTCCCCCAGCTACGTGCACTCGAACGGCAACCAGCTCTTCGTAGCCGACTCCGCTAACAGGCGCGTGCTGATCTGGGACTCGCTTCCAGAGTCGAGCGGACTGCCCGCCAATCAGGTGCTCGGTCAACCAGATTTCGACACGACCGAAAGGAACGCCGGCCAGCCGAGCGTGAATGCGGCCGGCTTCGTCTACGCCGACGGAGTGTTCGTGTACGAGAACCAGCTGTTCGTGGCCGATAGCGGCAACGCCCGTGTACTAGTGTTCGACCCCGTCGGCCCGTGAGCTAGACCGCCGCTCAACCGCCCTGTTGAAGCTGCTCCACCACCCCGCGGTCCTCGAGGGTGCTGGTGTCGCCTATCAGTTCCTGACCGGCGGCCACGCTGCGGAGCAGGCGGCGCATGATCTTGCCGGAGCGGGTCTTGGGTAGGGCGTCCGCGAAGCGCACCTCGTCGGGGCGGGCGATGGCACCGATCTCGTCGGCAACGTGCTTGCGGAGCTCCTGGCGTAGCGCCTCCGTGGGCTCGTAGCCCTTCTCCAGGGTCACGAACGCCACGATGCCCTGGCCCTTGAGCTCGTCGGGACGGCCGACCACGGCGGCTTCCGCTACCGCCTCGTGCGACACGATGGCGGACTCCACTTCCATGGTGCCGAGGCGGTGACCGGACACGTTCACCACGTCGTCCACGCGGCCCATGATCCAGAAGTAGCCGTCCTCGTCCACCCGAGCGCCGTCACCGGAGAAGTACACGCCCGGCACCTCGTTCCAGTACTGGTTGCGGTAACGGTCGTCGTCGCCGTACACCGTGCGCAGCATGCCTGGCCACGGCTTACGCACTATGAGGTAACCGCCCTGGTTAGCGGGCGCCTCGTTGCCGTCGGCGTCCACCACGGCGGCGTCGATGCCGAAGAGCGGCAGGCCCGCCGAACCGGGCTTGGCAGCGTGCACGCCGGGGATGGTGCTGATCATGATGGCGCCCGTTTCGGTCTGCCACCACGTGTCTATCACCGGGCAGCGGTCGCCACCGATGACGCGGCGGTACCACATCCACACCTCGGGGTTGATGGGCTCACCCACCGTGCCTATCAGACGCAGGCTGCTGAGGTCGTGCTTCTCCGGGTGCTCCGCGCCCATCTTGATGAACGCGCGGATGGCGGTGGGCGCCGTGTAGAAGATGCTCACGCGGTAACGCTCGATCATCTCCCAGAAGCGGTCGGGCCCAGGGTGGAACGGCACGCCCTCGTACATGACCTGCGTGGCGCCGTTAGAGAGCATGCCGTACACCACGTAGCTGTGGCCCGTGACCCAGCCGATGTCGGCCGTGCACCAGTAGATGTCGTTCGGCTTGAGGTCGAAGACGTACTTGGCGGTCAGTGCCGTGTGCACGAGGTAGCCGCCGGTGCTGTGAACCACGCCCTTAGGCGTGCCCGTGGAGCCCGAGGTGTAGAGGATGTACGCGGGGTGCTCGGCGTCTACCGGTACGGCCTCGCACTCGTCGGGGGCGCTACCGATGAGCTCGTGGTACCACTCGTCGCGGCCGGCCTCCATGTCGATGACGTTGTCGGCGCGCCGCACCACGATCACGTCCTCAACGCTCGGACACGTTTCGAGCGCCTCGTCCACCGCCGGCTTGAGGGGCAGCACGCTGCCGCGCCGCCAGCCGCCGTCTGCCGTGATGACCAGCTTGGCGCTGGCGTCGTTGATGCGGTCGGAGAGCGCGTGCGAGGAGAAGCCCCCGAACACCACGGAGTGCGTGGCGCCGATTCGGGCACAGGCCAGCATGGCGATGACCGCCTCCGGGATCATGGGCAGGTAGATGGCCACCACGTCGCCCGTGCGGATGCCCTTGCTCTTCAGCACGTTCGCGAAGCGGCTCACTTCGATGAGCAGGTCGGAGTAGGTGAGCACCCGCTTGTCGCCCGGCTCACCCTCCCAGAAGAGGGCCACCTTGTTACCGAGGCCCCGCTCCACCTGCAGGTCGAGGCAGTTGTACGCCAGGTTCGTCTTGCCGCCAACGAACCACTTCGAGTGGGGCTCCTCCCACTCGAGCACCTTGTCCCACTTCTCGAACCAGTGGAACTGCTCGGCCGCCGCGCCCCAGAACGCCTCCGGGTCCTCGATGGACTGCCGGTAGAGACGCTCGTACTCGGCGGGATCCGAGATGTGCGCCTGCTGCGCGAAGGACCTGGATGGCCGGAACTGCCGCGTCTCCTGCAGAACGGAGTCAATGCTATCGGTCATGTTCCCTCCAGTTAGCTTCGGATGTGGGAGAGCATAGCCCAGTAGCGGGGTGCAGGCAACGCGCGCGGCGCCTCAACCGCCGTTGGCAGCGCTACGTCGACCGCGTCTAGCGCGACGCCCACGCCGCCAGAACGAGGCTTGGAACACCACGAACACGGTGACGACCTCCAACCGGCCCGCGTACATCAGGAAGGTGAGCACCACGCGGCTGAGAGGCTGGAGGCTCTCGAAGTCGCCCATGGGACCGAGGGGCCCCAGCCCGACCCCCGTGTTGCCCAGGCAGGCGATGGCAGCGGTGAAGGCGGTCTGGAGGTCCTCGCCGATGAGCACCAGCGCCAGCGTGCCCGTTACGAAGAGCGCCAGGTAAAGGGTCAGGAACGCCACCACCGAGCGCATGACCTCCTCCGGCACCACCCTGTCGCCCACCCGCACCGGCATCACCGCCCGCGGGTGCAGCGCGAGCCGCACCTCGCGCACGCTGTGCTTGACGATGATGAGCCAGCGCGCCACCTTCACCCCACCCGAGGCGGAACCTGCGCTCCCTCCCACGAAGAGGAGCAGCACGATGAGCGCCTGCGCAGGTGCGCTCCACAGGGTGAAGTCCGCCGAGGCGAAGCCGGTGGTGGTGGTAACGCTCACCGCCTGGAAGAGCCCGTGCCGCAGCGCGTCGGCGGGCGCGTACTGGTGGCTCGTAAGAACGGCGAGCAGGAGGCCGGCTCCCAGCACGATGAAGAGGTACGCCCGCAGCTCAGCGCTCCGCAGTAGCGCACGCGGTTGGCCGCTCACAGCCCTGAACAGCAGCGGGAAGCTCACGCCAGCGAGGAACATGAACGCCACCGCCACCCACTGGGCGGCAACGCCGTAGCCGCTCATGCCCTGCGCCACCGGCGAGAAGCCGCCGGCCGACAGGGCCGCCAGCGCGTGCGCCACCGCGTCGAACCAACCCATGCCGGCCAGCCTGAAGGCCAGCGCGGCGACGGCGGTGAGGGTGGAGTAGACCATCAGCACCAGCGCCGCGGTGCTGCGTAGGCGCGGCGCCAAACGCTCCTGCACCGAGCCGGGCGCCTCCGCGAAGAATAGCTGCCGGCCCGCGATGGCGAGCTGCGGGAACAGCGCCACGAACATCACGATGATGCCAACTCCGCCCACCCACTGGCTCAGGGCCCGCCACATGAGCAGGCTCGTGGCGGTGGCGCCCAGGTCGGTGATGGTGGTGGCGCCCGTGGTGGTGAAGCCGCTCATCGACTCGAACAGGGCGTCTACCGGGTCGAAGCCGCCCGCCAGCAGGTACGGCAGCGCCCCCAAGAGCGGCAGGAGGAGCCAGGTCAGCAGCACGCTGGCGATGGCCTCGCGCGGGCTCGGCTCCGCGTTCGGCGAGCCGCGCAGGCGCAACCACGCCCCCGCGCTCAAGGCCGCCAGCAGAGCCGTGAGGAAGCCAGCTGTGGGCTCCTTGAGGAGAGCGGCGTAGAGCGCGAACAGGGCGCTGGCCGCCGCCATGGCCAGCAGCGCCGTGCCCAGCATGTAGGTGAGGAAGCGGCCCCGTAGCGAGTAGCCGCCGGACTCCTCGCGGCGGTTCACTGCTTAGCAGCCTGTGCGCCGGCCTGGCCCGCGAGCCACTCCTCGACCGCGTCCACCTGGTCGGGGGTCGTTACCAGGAAGAGGTGGTCGCCGGGCTCCACCACCGTGGTGCCTCTCGGCACGAGCACCTTGTTGCCGCGCTCTATGGCACCGATCAGCATGCTGGCGGGCGTGTCGAGATCCATCACGCGCCCGCCGCGCCCATCCTTGGGGTAGATGGCCTCCGTGACCTCCGCGAAGTCCTCGATGGTGGCGAGGTGCTCCACCTCGTCGATCCGTAGCCAGTTGATGACCTCCTGCACGGCCACCGCTCTCGGCGTGAGGGGCGAGTCGATGCCCACCCGCAGGAACGCCCGCCGGTTACGCGGCCGGCCCACGCGGGTGATGACCTTGGGGATCCCTAACTGCTTGGCCAGCAGCGACACGAGGAGGTTCTTGCCGTCGTCGTCGGTCACGGCCACCATCACGTCAGCGTCCTCCACTCGCTCCTGCTCTAGCAGGTCGAGGTCGGTACCGTCGCCACGCAGCACGAGCACGTTCGGCAGCCACTGCGCCAGCTTCAGGCAGCGTTCCTCCTCCTCCTCGATGACGGTGAGGTCGTAGCGGTACGGCTCCAGGTACTCGGCCACCATGAAGCCCACGTTGCCGCCGCCCACGATGACCACCTTCTGCGAGCGCACCGTGGGCGCGAAGGCGCGCTGCACGACCTTCATGCGCTCAGTGGTGCCCATGAACACCACGCGGTCGCCCGGCTCGAAAGTTGTGCTCCCCACCGGGATGGCGAACGTGTCGCCGCGGATGGAGCCCACCGCCAGCACGCCCTCGGGAAGCTCCAGGCCCGAGAGCGGCGTGTACATGTACGGGTCGCCGTCCTCCAGGAGGTACTCGAGCATGGTGATGCGGCCGGCCGCGAAGTGGGCGTTGTCGACCGCGCGCGGCACCCGCACGATGTCCGCGATCTGCCGAGCGAGGAGCCGCTGCGGCCACAGTACGCGGTCGATGAGGAGCCCAACGGACTCGTAGGCGCCCTCGCGGTTGAAGGCGTCGATGTAGCGCTGGCGTGCTACGAAGGCTAGCGTCTGGCGCGCGCCGAGCCCCTTGGCCGCCAGGCAAGCCAGCACGTTCACGTCGTCGTTGTCGGTGCAACCCACGAAGGCGTCGGCGCGCTCCACGCCAGCGGCGCGCAGGTCCGCCGGGTCGGTGCCGTTACCCTGCATGAACTGCAGGTCGAGGTGGGAGAACTCCTCCTCGCGCTCGGGGTCCTGGTCGATGACGGTGACGCTGTGGGAACGGTGGAGCGCTTCGGCGATCAACGATCCGACCTCGCCGCCACCGACGATGACAACCCTCATGGTTGCGCCAGTCTACGCCTCGCCGTGCGTGGGCGTGCGCGTAGCGGCCCTACGGGCACCGAGCGCGGCCACGAGCGCCAGCCACGCCGCCAGCAGGGCCGGGCACCACTGGCCGTAGCGCACCCACAGCGTGGCGCCGTCCAGCAGCTCGAAGGTGACGGCCAGCGTGCCGCCCACACCGCGCGGCAGCTCCGCCACCGTGCGGCCGTACGGGTCCACGCTGGCGGTCACGCCGTCGTTGCCTGCGCGCAGTAGCCACCGACGCGTCTCTATGGCGCGCATACGACCCATGTCGAAGTGTTGGCGGGCGCCGTTACCTACCCCGAACCAGGCGTCGTTGGTGCCAAGAACGAGCAGGCGTGCGCCCTTCGCCACCATGGCGCGCTGCACCTGCGGGAACACGGACTCGTAACAGATGAAGGCGGCCACGGGGCCAAGCGTGGTGGTGAGCGGGTCGGGGCCAGCGCCCGGCAAGGTGCTGGCTAGGAGTGGCAGACCGAACAGCGAGAAAACGCTCCGGTAGAGCCCCTCAAGCTGGTCGATGAGGGGCCAGCGCTCGCCGAAGGGCACCAGGTACTGCTTGTCGTAGCGGTCTAAGAGAGCGCTGTTAGAGAGGCTGAACAGCGAGTTGTAGCTGTCGCCCCGGCCGCCCTCGTAGGCGCGCCCGCCCACCACGAAGTCGGCACCAGGTGCGGCACCTGTGATGGTGGAGCGCAGCCCGCCAGCGTCGCCCGTGTCGAGGCGGTAGCCGATGACGGCGCCCTCCGGCCACACCACCAGGTCGAAGCGCTCGCCCTGCGCCGCCGCCTCGGTGAGCTGCAGGTGTACCTCAAGCTCCTGCGCGGCCGAGGAAGCGCGCGCGAACGGATCCACGTTGCCTTGCACCAGCAGCGCGCGCCCGACCTCAGGTGCAGCGCTAGGGGCAACGGCGGGAATGGCACCGCTGCGCGGCAGGAGCAGCGTGCCCTGCCAGAACGCCCAGCCCGTCACGGTCAGGACGGCCGCCGCGGCGAGAGCGAGGTTCGCGAGCCGCCCGCGGCGCCCCCGCCCACCGGCGCTTACGAACGGCCACGCCAGTAGCGCAGCGCCGAGGGTAGCGAGCAGGCTGAGGCCGTACACGCCGAAGTACTCGGCCAGCTGAGCGACCGGGGTGTCGAGCCAGGCGTAGCCCAGCGTGCCCCAGGGGAAAGCGAAGTAGCCCTGGGTGCGCGCCCATTCCACCAACACCCACAGCACGGGTAGCGTGAGGAGCGCCCGGCCGCCGGGCGGGTTACCGCGCCGTCCACCAGCCAGCAGCCAGGCGCCCCAGGTGGTGAGCCCCCAGAAGAGCGCCAGGATGGCCACCATGGCCGGGAACACGAACCAGAACGCCGCGCCGAACATCTCGGCGAAGCTGCGTGGCAACCACAACACGTAGAGCGTGAAGAACGGTAGTCCGACCCAGAAGCCCGCGGCCAACGCCGCTCGGGCGCGCTCCGCCCTGGCCACCAGCGCGAACACCGGCGCTAGCGCGAACACGAGCGGCCACCAGCCGATGGGCGGCAGCGCCAGCGTGAGCGCCAGGCCACAGAGCGCGCACAGCAGCGCGCGCCACAGCGGCCGCGGTAGGTCGACCGTCAGGGGCGGGTGAGCAGGCCGGTGAGTAGTGCGACCCGCTGCAGGGTCTCTCGCACCCTGATGTGCTCGAAGCGTGCGTGCGGTCCACTACCGGCCGCGCCGAGGCCGTCGAGCGTGGCGACCCCCAGCGCCGAGGTGAAGTTACCGTCGGAGCCGCCGCCCACCACCGCACCTTCCAGCGCCAGGCCCATAGCGGTGAGCACCGTGACGGCCTCCTCGTAAAGCGCCATGTTCTGCGGGGTGGACTCCATTGGTGGGCGGTTGAGACCGCCGTCGACCGACAGGCGCACGCGGGAGTCACGCGGGGTGTAATCGCTGATGCCCTTCGTTACGCGCTCGGCCTCACTGGCCTTCAGCACGCGCACGTCTACCGAGGCCACGGCGCGCTCGGCGATGACGTTGCGGGCGAAGCCGGCCTTGGCGGTGGTGACGTTGACGCTGGTGCCGCGCTCGTTGTCGGCGAGGTCCTCCACGTAGAGCAGCAGGTGCGCAAGCTCACGCAGGGCGCTCGCACCGTCGGCGGGGTTGTTGCCCGCGTGAGCCGAGACCCCCTCGAGGGTTAGCTCGAAGTCTCCCACGCCCTTGCGGCCCACCTTGAGGGCACCGTCGTCGCGGCTGGGCTCCATCACCAGGACGCGGTCGTGGCGCTGCGCCAGTTCCTCGATGAGTTCACGCGAGTCGAGCGAGCCCACCTCCTCGTCGGCGGTGAGGAGCAGCGTGACATCGCCCTCGAGCGGCAGCTGCAGGCGTTGAGCTAGCTCCGTGGCCATGAGCGCGGTGGCGATGCCCGCCTTCATGTCGAGCACGCCGGGGCCGTACACCTTATCGCCGTCGCGGCGCCATGGCATCTCGGCCAGGGTGCCGAGGGGCCACACGGTGTCGTAGTGGCAGAGGAGCAGCGTGCTGGGACCGCTGCCCCCGGCAAGGTGCCCCTCCACGATGTCGCCGCTCTCCGGCCGGGCGTGGCGCGTAACGGTGAAGCCGCGTGTCTCCAGGAGGCCCGTCAGGGTGGTAGCCAGGGCGTTCAGCGCCTCTACCGCCCCGGAGGGGCTCTCGTGGGCCACGAGCGTGCCGAGCAGCTCGAGGTACTCGGACTCGGCGGCGTAAGCCTGTTCTAGGATCTTGCGCATCATGTGGCAATGCTACCCGCTTTGGCGGTTCTTGCTGCTCCCACGACGGCGACGGCCGCGCCGACCCTCGCGGCGTGGCTCCTCCGTGGCGCCACGACCGTGCGTGGCCGGTGCTGGTTCTTGCAGGCGTGCCTGCCACAGCTGCTCGGCCCAGAGCCTAACGGTGGGCTCCTGAGTGGTGCGGGCGTAGCTGTAACCCACGCGCAGGTCGCTGTCGGCGCGGCGGCTGTCGATGCTGCGGCCGGCCTGGAAGCGCGAGAGGTAGACCTGAGCCAGGAGCACGTCGCGCATGCGCTGCGGCTTAACGGCGTGCAGCTCCCGCAGGGCGTCCTCGTATGCCGCCATGGCGCCACGAACGTCGCCGCGCTCGGCTAGCGCCTTGCCCCGCTTGTAGTGGCGGGCGGCGTCGTAGAGGAGTTCACGCATCAGGGCATGTTACCCAAGCCGGCTCGGTCCCGTGGCGGGCGCCGGCGCTGGCGGGGCGCTCAAGTGGTGGCGTCCAGCTTGGTCTCTGCCACCTCTATACGGTTACGACCACGGTCTTTGGCCTTCAGGAGCGCGGCGTCGGCTTGGTTGATCCAGCGCTGCAGGGCCTGCTCCTCCCGCGGCACCCTGCCGCCGGCCAGGCCCACCGAGGCGGCCAGCGGCCAGGCGATCTGCCCCACGCTGGCGCCCGCGAGCTCCCGCCTGAGGCGGTTCATGGCGTCTAGCGCGCCCGAGATGTCGGACACGAGCACGACGAGGAACTCCTCACCGCCCCAGCGCACGGCCAGGTCGTTAGGCCTGATGTGGCGCACGAGGATGGCCGCCAACTCCTTCAGTGCCAGGTCGCCGGTGCTGTGGCCGTACACGTCGTTCACGCGCTTGAAGTGGTCGAGGTCGATGAGCCCGATGCTCACCGGCAATCCCTTGTGGCGCGCCTCGCTGAGCAGGGCGGCGGCGCGGATCTCGAGCCCACGGCGGTTGAGGAGGTTGGTGAGTGGGTCCGTGAGCGCCGCGGTGCGCCACCGGTCGTGCTCGCGGATGTGCTGCAACCTGGCGGCCAACAGGGGAGCCGCGGCGTCGAGCGCGAAGGTGGTGTCCGGTTGGCGGTCGAAGGTGAGCCGCCCCACCTCCGTGCCGCCGCTGACGAGTGGGTAAGGGTAGCCGCTCAGCACGCCGCGCGAGGCCTCGCCGTGCACCTCGATGCCTTGCAGGCCGGGCACGCTGCGCAGCGTGCGGTCCATGAGGGCCTCGAGCTTCAGGCCTTCGGCGGGCGAGCTCAGGGCGAACTCCAGCAGGTTGGCCCAGTTGCGATGCTCCTGCTGGGCGCGCATGTGACGCTCGTTGTTGTTCACGAGGATCATGATGACCATCGTGATCTGTAGGAAGCCGAGGCAGGCCACCACGGCCACGGCGTTGAGGGTGACGCCGGTACCCGGGTGCGTGTAGATGAACTCGAGGATGCGGGCAGTGGCGAGCTGGAGGGTGACCACCGCCACACCGGCGGAGATGAAGTCTAGGTGGACGTCGTTCAGCTCCATATAGATGCCGAGCGAGAGGCAGAGGTAGCCGAAGAGCCACAGCAGCAAGTAGCCAGTATCGGTGCCGCCGTCCAGCCACGAGTACGACGCGGCCGCAAGCGCCCGGTAGAAGAAGCCGAGAACCACCAGCAGGCGCCCTTCGGAGGCACCCCGTTGGATGGTGCCACCGAGGAGCGGCAGTGCGGCTACGAGGAGCGTGAGTTCCACGAGCGGGAAGATGAAGCCGGTGGCGGTGCCGACGTCGTCGAGCAGCATCCACGCTATGAGGGCCACGGGTGGGAGGCCGGCCAGGACCAGGCGCCTGGGCACCCGCTTGCTGGGGGCCAACAGGAGCGCGCCCAGCCACGCCGCCGCTCCGAGGTAGTAACCCACCTCCGTGATGAAGGTGGGGTCGAAGCTGTCGTAGAGACGGTTGACGCTCCACGCCGCCTCCTCGATGCCCCACGCCACGGCGCCCACCGCTGCGAGCCGCCACGCGGGCGCGCGCGGGCGCCGGACGAGGACGACGAGTACGAGCAGGAGCGCGGCCACGCCGAGGGTGACGATGGCGGCGGTGCGGCCAGTGAACGACAGCACCAAGAGCGCTCCGAACGCCGCTAGCAAGATCCAGAAGGTGCGGGTCACGTTCGCTCCTGAGCCCTTGCGATGCCCGCCACCGATGCGGGGACGTGGGGCTGGGGGGTCATCTCCTAGACTTGGTCCGAGCGTCGGGCCTGATAGGCCGCGATAGACACGGAAGTTGCCAAGTTGAGAGATTCTACCTGACGGTGTATCGGGATCTTTACCGAAATGCTCTCATCTGGCACCTTGACTCCCGCTGTCCAGGAGGGCGTGTGGCTGGCGTCCTGCCATTCCGGCCCGAACACCAGCGCGAACGGGCCCACGAACTCCACCGTAGGTAGCTCGCGTTCTCCGTCGGCGTCGAGCAGGTAGAGCTGCCGGCCGCGGCCGTGTTGTGCGAGGTAACTCGCGAGGGACGGGAAGCTCTGGCAGCGCAGCGCGAAGCGCAACCCTACCGACGCCCGCACCACGTAGGCGCCCCACGGGTCTACGCCGCTGGGCTCGTGCGCGGGTTCGGCCGCCGACCGCCGCTCTGCCACCGGCGCGCTTCGCGGCTCGGTCACGAGCGCCAGGTCCCGGAACCCGAACGCCACCAGGCTCCTGATGGCCGTGCCTACGTTGCCCGGGTGGCTGGCGTTGACCAGCACCACGTGGTCGCTGCTCGGATCGAGCTCCTCCGCGCGCTTGCTCACCTGAGCGAGGCAGTGCACGGTGGCCTTGCGGCGCAGGCGCGCCACGGTGGCGTCGTCGCGTTCGAACGTGAGACCGGCGCTCATCACCTGCTCGCGTAACCGCGCCAGGTCCTCACCGGGCATGGCGCTGTGCCACAGGACCAGCCTCACGTCCGCCGGGCGGTGCGTCACCGCCTCGGCCACCGCGAAGCGACCGAAAGCGTAGGTATAGCCGAGCTCCGCGCGGTAGGGCGGGAGCTTCACTGGGCCGCGGCGGCGCCTGGGTCGAACGGCTGCTTCATGCCCGCCTGGGCGGACGCCACCGCCTCGGGCGGCGCGAAGCTGAGCGCCAGCGCGCCTCGGTAGGCGCGAAGGGCGGCCTGCCTGTCGCCCGCCAGGTCGCAGAGCTCCCCCAAGCGCGCCAGAACGAAACCGGGTAGGTAGTAGGGCTCGTGGAACTCGCCGCCCGCTACGCCTTTCAGGACCTCCAGGGCCTCCGCTGGGTGGCCGTGGGTGAGGAGCAGGTTGGCCTCGTGGTAGCGCGCCTCCGGCGTTCCTAACTCTCGCAGCTGCGCGAGGAGGGCGGCGGGTTCCTCCACCTCGCCGCGCATGGCCACGTCGAGCAGCGAGCGCTCGCGTGCCTCACGGGTGGTGGCGGCGTCGAGGTCGAGCCGCGTTGGTAACCCCTGCACCGTCACGCGCTCGCCCAGAGCGCGCGCTAAGGCCCCGAAGTCGTCCACACCCACAAGTACCGCCACGTGCTCGTGCGGTAGGGCCGCCACCCGCTCAGCCGTTCTGCTCGCCCGGGCCTCGAGCCAGCCCGTGCCCGGCCCCTCCCCGAACAGCTCGCGGCGCTGCGTGTCGTAGCGCTCAAGAGCCGGCAGCAGCTGCTCTAGCACCCGACCGAGGTCGAGCCCGCGGCTCACCAGCTCCTGCACGGGACCGAGGGCGGCCTGCAGCTGCCGCAGGTGGGCGCGCCCCGCCTCGAACTCGCCCAAGTAGCGCATGAACGCCTCGGTGTCGCCGGCTTCGCCCGGCTCGCCCGGCTGGCCCGCCACCGAACCCACCGCGTAAGTGGGCAGCTTCGAGCGCTGGGCCCACGGCACCACGGTGTGGGGGAGCGCCACCTGCTCGGTGGCCTGCCAGGCGGGGCTGTCCAGCGCGCCGGGCGGTAGGTCGCCCAGCGCCAGCGCGTCGGGCTTGAGCGCCTGCAGTAGCGCCCTCACGTGAACCACGTTGTAGAGGGGAGAGCGTGTATGGAACGGCCCGAGCAGGGGTACCACCGTCACGCGAGAAGGTGAGTCCATGCCCCAATGGTAAGCGTCGCCTCAGCCTTTGCGGCGCGGTAAGGTAGCGGAGCCTCCGCCCACCTAGCTTTCGCGGGCGGAGGGTGCGAGGACGGTCACATGTACCGAACGGAACGACAACCGGCATGGCAGCGCGACGTGGCCTGGGCGAGTGCCGTGCTGCTGGCCCTCACCGCGCTGGTGGGAACGCTCTTCTTCAGCCTCTCTCAGCTCAGCGACCGCGCTACCGGACAGGAGGTCCAGCGCGAGGTCCTGCGCCTGAGCCTGCGCCCTGGGCAGAGCGGTGCCGGCCTGCTAGAGGTCCGGACGGGCGCCGGGTACGTGGCGGGCCAGCCTCTCATGCTGGTGCCGGGCCTCCGCGTCTTCGCTGATGCGTCCGAGGTGCCCAGCTTCACCGTCGATGAGGCCCTGGGCCGCGGCGCCGGTGTGCTCGCCGACCGCCTGGTGGGCAGCGGCAGCGCGTCGCTCCTGGAGCTCGTGGACGATGCCGGCCTGGCCCGGCAGTTCCAGGCGGCCCTCGCGGGCCCCGTGCCCGCCCTGGTCGAGGGCGCCATCGGTCAGGCCATGGTGGGTGGCGGTCTCGACGACGGCACCCGCACAGCCGACTGGCCTGCGCAGGCCGCCGCCAACCCTGGTCAGCCCGTGCAGCCGCTGGTGGGCGTGTTCGTGACCTTCCCCGTAGAGCAGGTGCGCAACATGACCGATCGGCAGATCGGCGCCGCCATCGTCGCCGAGCTCAGCGCCGACGTGCTGGAGGGCGGCCTGCCTCAGGCCCTGGCGGTGGTCACCAACGAGAACGTGCGGGGGCGGCTCACCAGCGGCGTCAACAACGCAGCCCGCGCCCGGCTCCACGAGCTGTTCACCACCATGTTGGCTGCCAACGCAGCCGTGGTCGAGGGGCGCCTGGCCGAGGCGAGGGCCGTACTTGCCGGCGACGCCGAAACGGAAGAAGAGGCCCTCGCGGGCCTGCTCCCGGCCGCTGAGCTGGCCGGCCTGAGCGAGGCCGAGGCCGAGGAGCGGGTGCTGGCCGCGCTGGCCGAGCGTGCCTGGCAGGGGGGCGGTAGCCTGGCCGCTGCGCAGCTCACGAGGCAGGATCAAGCTGAACGCGTGAGTGCGGCGGCGCCGGTGCTCGACCGCTTCTCAGCGCGAGCGCACGGCCGTTACCTCACCTACAGCTGGCTGGCGGGGCTGGGCGCGCTTCTCTTCGCGGTGCTGCTCGTGGGCTTCTCCCGCGGCCTGTTGCGCCTGATGAACCCTGGCGTGGCCCTCACGCTGGGCGCTGGCCTAGGGGCCCTGGGCTTCTACCGGCTAGACGCGCTACTGCCGGCCGCCGACAGCCTACCGGCGGGCGCTGCCGCGCAGGGCGTGTACGCGGCGTTGGCCGACCTCTTCGCCTTCGGGGTGCGGGCGTTGCCAACCGGGCTCGTGGCTGTGCCGCTCCGCAACTACCTGGTGGTGGGCGGCTTCGGCGCTGCGCTCGTGGTGCTGGCGCTCCTGCTCTGGCTCCTACGCGGCGTGCGCCCGCGGCGGCGGCGCTTCCGCTGACGGAACGCGCACTGCCGCGGGCGGGCGCAACAGGAACGTAGGCTGGCTGCTTAGCCGCTACGTTGCAGGTCGGTGGTCGTAGGTCAGTCCTGGCCGTACACGCTGGCGAACGTGCGCAGTGCGCCTTCGGGGGCGGCGTAAGCGAGGAGCGCGTCGTAACCGAGCGTGGTGGCGAACGCCCCCTGCACGTACGGGCCCATAGCGTAAGCGTCGAAGTGGAAGGTGAGCCCGGCGGGACCGAGGGTGAAGGTGGCCAGGTCGGCTTCCGTTAACGTGGCCACGTCGCCGGCCACGACCCACTCGGCGCCTTGCGCAGTTAGGTCGGCTAGCACCGCGCTTTCCAGCTTAGCCAGCCACGGAGTGCCCGGCTCGAACAACTCGGCCAGCGTGACGGTGCGCACCTGCGCACGGCTCACGTCGACCAGTTGGCTCTCGGCGTGACTGTTAGGGTGGGCGCCGCCGGTGTAGTAGTAGAAGCTCGTCAACAGGCTGCGGTAGCTGTCTGCCACGCCCATCAGGTCGGTCGACTCCGTGTAGGTCCAGCCCCACCCGAGGCCGTGGCCCTCGTCCTGTATGGCGCGGCCCTCCGCCACCCACTCTGCGCTGCGGCTCGTGGCCGCGTCCTGCAGCAGCGTGTTCAGGTCGGTTAGCTCAGCCTGGAAGCGCGGCTGGGCGAAACCGATGTCGATGCGCCCCTCAACGAGGCGACCGTAGGCGTACTGCGCCACCCGCGTGAGGGTGCCGGTGCGCTCCTGTTCGGTGGTGGAGTCCGGGTTCAGCCGGAGCGCGACCTCGAGCGTGTTACCGTCGTCGGTCCAATCGATGCTCCTCGTGCCGCTCAGCTCGGCCGCAGCGGCGCCGTCGGCCACCCCGTCGAGGGCCCCCACGGCGGCCAGGTCGCTAGCCACGGACGTAGCGAGTGCGCCGCTCGTACTGTGCAGCTCGAGCGATACAGCGCCCGTGTCGGCGTTGTGCGTGCCGACGCCATCGAGCACCCGTGCGCTGCCGGCGCCGGTGAGGCGGCCGAACGCGAAGCCGTTCGGTTCGAGGCTTAGGTCTAGGGTCACCTGCTGATCGCCCACTTGGCCCATGTAGATGGCGCGCCAGGTGGTGGGGCTGCCGCCCTGAGCGAGCGCTGCGCCCAGCGATAGCAGCGTTACGGCTAGGGCCGTGAGTACGGTTCTGAGTCTAGTTTCCATACCGCCAGGATACTGGTGCAGGTTCGAATCTGACGTGTGAGACGGGTTAGAGTGCCTTCAGTGTCTACAGACCGACCGGGGAAGCGCCGTGAGGCGCTGTTGGTCATTCATGGCATCGGCGACCAACCACCGCTGCGCACGTTGGGGGCGTTCGTGCAGGGCCTGTGGCGCGCTGCGCACTTAGGGCGGGAGGCGGGTCTGCCGGGTCGCGCCAGACCTACCGCCGTGATCGCTCCGCTGGCTGGCAAAGCGCGCACCCTGGTACGGCTGCCGGCCGGAAGCGTCACCCAGGGCGAGCTCGACGTGCTCGAGTACCACTGGGCGGAGCATGCCCTCGGCGGCATGAGCGCTGCGGCCACGTTCGTATGGCTGCTGGAGGTCGTGGTGGCCGGGCTCGACTTTCGGCGGCAGCTGCCGTTCCTGCTGGCCGGCGCTCGCCCGGGTCGTGCTTGGCCCATCGTGGTGCGACAGGTGCTTCAGGTGACGGGGCTGGCCGGGGCCGCTGCCGCCATCCTCGTGGCGCTGCTGGTGGTGGTGGCCCGAGCCGGCGAGGCCGCCGCGGCCCTGCGTCAGGCGGCGGCTCGCCTACCAGAGCTCCCGTCGCTGCCCGTGGCGGCCGCCCTCGTGCTGTTCCTCTGCCTCGTGGCGGCCGTCCTCGTGCTCGGTTACGACCTGCTCGTGGCTGGTCTAGAGGCGCGGGCGGTGCGGCGCGCCAACGCCGACTGGGGCGACGGCGCCTGGGCGGGTCTCTACGCGCCAGCGGCGGCGCGCTGGGCGGCACCGGGCACGGCCGTGCTGCTGCTCGCGCTGCTGGCTACCTTCGCCGTGGGTTCCCTGCTGGCGCCGCTCCTAAACGGCTACCTAGGAGTAGCACTGACAGTGGTGACCGAGCCCGCCCTGGCGGTGGCGCTGGCGGCGCTGGCTGGCATCCTTCTCGGCCGCTCGCTGCTGCTTAGCCACGTGGCAGACGTTGCGCTCTACGTGACCTCGGACCGGTTGTCGAGCCGCGCCCGCACTCGGCGCGCCATCCTCGACGAGGGGGAGGAGCTAGTCTCCGCCCTGTTGCGCGCCGGTTACGACGGCGTGTACCTGGCTGGACATTCGCTGGGCAGCGTGGTGGCGCTCGACCTGCTCGACCGGCTCGCGCGGCGCAGCGCGGCTGGGGATCAGCTGCCCTTAGAGGGCGTGAGGGGCCTGCTGACCTTCGGCTCGCCGCTCGACAAGGTGGCGTACTTCTTCCGGCAACGACCGGGTGAAGACGAGGCCGTTCGCGCGCAGCTCCTGAACGTCCTCCACGGCGTGCGCCGCCGGCCGGACATGCGCGACCACGGGCCGCACGCGTTGGCACCGCTGCAGCAGCCGTTCGAGGCCGTGAGGTGGTTGCAGGTGCACGCTCCCGGCGACCTGCTCTCCGACCGGCTCAGCCATTACCGGGTAGACAAGCGCATGGTGCTGCCGCGCTACAACCCGCTCACGGCCCACAACGCCTACTGGCGCGACGACCGCTTCTTCAGCGGGGTGATCGGCTGGTTACGT
The DNA here is from genome assembly GCA_964518275.1 of uncultured bacterium. Classification (GTDB taxonomy): domain Bacteria; phylum Deinococcota; class Deinococci; order Deinococcales; family Trueperaceae; genus JAAYYF01. Next base: position 20,303 of record CAZFFG010000006.1, read on the forward strand.
GACGGCGCCGAAGCGTAACTGTGCCGGTGCTAATCTGGCGGGCATGAACGATGACTCTCACGCTACGGGCGCCGGCGCGGCCCCGCGCATCACCGTGGTCGGTGCCGGCATGGCCGGCAGCGAGGCAGCCCTGGCCGCGGCCCGCCTGGGCGTTGCCGTGCGTCTGGTGGAGATGCGGCCCACGAAGCTCACCCCCGCCCACGTGACCGGCGACTTCGCTGAGCTGGTGTGCTCCAACAGTTTCGGCGGTGAGGCAGAGAACAACGCCAAGGGCCTCCTGCAGGCCGAGATGTTGGCCGCGCGCGGTGTGATCATGCGCAGCGCTCACGCCAACCGCGTACCCGCCGGCGGCGCCCTCGCCGTAGACCGGCACGAGTTCAGCCGCGCCGTCACCGCCGAGGTGCGTTCGCACCCGCTCATCAGCGTGGAGGAGGCTGAGCTGACCCAGGTGCCTGACGGCGTGGCGGTGCTGGCTACCGGTCCCCTCACGGCAGACTCTCTGGCTGCAGACATCGCCAAGCTGGTGGGGGAGGGCTTCCTCGGCTTCTACGACGCGGCCGCGCCCGTGGTGGCGTTCGACTCCATCGACATGAACGTGGCGTACCGCAAGGGCCGCTACGGTCAGGCCGCCGACTACATAAACCTGCCCTTCACCAAGGAACAGTACGAGGCGTTCATGACCGCGCTGGCCGAGGCGCGCTCGCACACCCCGCGCGACTGGGAGAACCTCGAGTTCTTCGAAGGCTGCATGCCCATCGAGGAGCTCGGGCGCCGCGGGTTCGATACGCTCAGGTTCGGTCCCCTCAAGCCCGTGGGCCTGGAGCATCCCGACACTGGAGAGCGCTACTACGCTGTGGCGCAGCTGCGGCAGGAGGACCAGCGCGGCCAGATGTGGTCGCTCGTGGGCTTCCAGACGGGCCTCAAGTGGGGCGATCAGAAGAGCCTCGTGCAGCTTATCCCTGGACTAGAGAACGCCGAGGTGGTGCGGTACGGGGTTATGCACCGCAACACCTACCTGAACGCTCCGAGCCTGCTCGACGCCACGCTGGCGGTGCGTAGCCAACCGCGGCTCTTCGTGGCCGGGGTCCTGGCCGGCACCGAGGGGTACCTCGAGTCGTCCGCCACGGGCTGGCTGGCTGGCACCAACGCAGCGCGCGCCGTGCTTGGGCTACCGCCCGTGGTGCCGCCCGAGGAGAGCATGCTAGGTGGCCTCACGCGCTACCTGGCGGGCGCCAACCCGGACGGGTTCCAGCCCATGAACGCCAACTGGGGCCTCGTACCCGAGCTACCCAAGGTGCGTGGCCAGGGCAAACGCGAACGCCGTGAGGCCATGTACCGCCGCGGCCTGAGCGCGTTCGCGGGCTGGTACGCGAGCCTAGCTACGAACGCTCCGCTCCAGGCGGAACCGGACGTTACGCACGCGGCGCCCGCGGGGGCGTGAGGTGCGCCGGCGGGCGTGCCCGGGTGGCCTCGGTGGCGGCCGTCGTTCCCGTGGAGCGGTGAGGCCGTGAGCACCACCGCGCGCGTGGTCGACCTGCGCAGCGACACCGTGACCGTTCCAACCGAGGCCATGCGCCGCGCCATGGCCGCGGCGGAGGTGGGCGACGACGTTTACGCCGAGGACCCCACCGTTGCCCGGTTGGAGGAGCGGCTGGCCGAGATGACCGGCTTCGAGGCGGGCCTCTTCGTGCCGTCGGGCACCATGAGCAACCAGATCGCCCTGGCGGTGCACTGCGTGCGTGGCAGCGAGGTCATCCTGCCCGAGGGCGCCCACATCTACGAGTACGAGCCGGGCGCCATGGCGCAGATCGCGGGCGTGCTGCCCAGGCTGGTGCCAGCCCCAGGTGGTGTCCCTACCGCGGCCGCCGTGCGCGCGGCGGTGCGCCGCTCCGTGCACCAGGCGCCCACGGCGTTGGTGGCGCTCGAGAACACACATAACCTCGCTGGCGGCACGGTGGTGCCGCTGGCCACGCAGCACGCCGTTCAGGCCGTGGCGGAGGAGCACGGCCTGCCCGTCCACCTCGACGGCGCCCGCGCCTTCAACGCCGCAGCCGCCCTCAACGTGGATATCGCCGCCGTGTGCGCGGGTTTCCGGTCCGCGTCCATCTGCCTCAGTAAGGGGCTGGGCGCGCCCGTGGGGAGCGTGCTGCTGGGCAGCCGCGACTTCGTGCGGCAGGCTCACCGCTACCGGAAGATGCTGGGCGGCGGCATGCGGCAGGCAGGCGTGTTGGCGGCCGCGGCGCTGGTGGCTCTGGAAAGCATGCCGGCGCTGCTGGGGCGCGACCACGCTCGCGCCAGGCGCCTGGCTGAAGCGCTGGCGCACCTGCCGGGGCTTCGAATCGACCTCGCTTCGGTGCAGACGAACATGGTGTACGTAGAGGCCACCACTCCCGCCGGTGAGCCGGCCGCCGAGGCGCTGGCGGCCGCCAGCGGGGCGCGCGGCGTGCGCTTCAACGCCATGGACGCCTCGCGCTTTCGGCTCGTTACCCACCACCAGATCGACGACGAGCAGGTGGAGCGCGCAGCCGCCGTCATCGCCGAGGAGGCGAGCCGCCTAGCGGCGGCTCCGGCGGGGGCGCCGGGCGCCGAGGCGTGACGCGGCGCGAGGCGCGGGTTGTGCTGCTAGCGCACCCGGCTGGTCACTCGCTAAGCCCTCACATGCACGGTGCCGCCTTCGCGGCCACCGGCATCGCGGGCTCGTACACGGCGGAGGACGTGCCCCCCGCCGCGCTGGCCGCCGCCGTAGGACGCCTGCGCGCCGAGCCGTTCCTGGGCGCCAACGTGACCGTGCCGCATAAAGAGGCGGTAGTGCCGCTCCTCGACGAGCTCACGCCGGCTGCCCGCGCCGTGGGCGCCGTCAACACCATCGTGCGTAGCGGAGCGCGGCTGGTGGGGCACAACACCGACGGGGCCGGCTTCCTGCTGGGCTTGGAGGAACTGGCGCCGCCTGGCGAAGGCTACGCCACCTCCGGCAGCTGGCTGGCGGACGCCCACTGCCTGGTGCTCGGCGCGGGTGGCGCCGCGCGGGCGGTGGCTCACGCACTCGCCACGGCCGGCGCTGCGGTGCACGTACTGAACCGAGACCCCGCTCGCGCCGAGCGCCTGGTAGCCGACCTGGGTCCAGCAGTCACGGGCGGCACGCTAGCTGCCGTTGAGCCGGCAGCCGTGGATCGGCTGCTGAGCCGTGCCGCCCTACTGGTGAACACCACGAGCGTGGGCATGCAGGGCGGCCCCGACCCTCACGGGCTGCCGCTCCTCGGCGCCGCACAGCTCCGCCTGTTGCCTGCCACCGCACGGGTGGTGGACCTCGTGTACCGCCCTGCCGTAACGCCGCTGTTGGCCGCGGCGGCGGAGCTAGGTCTCGCGCAGCAGAACGGCTTAGCCATGCTCGTTTGGCAGGGCGCTCTGGCGTTCCAGGCGTGGACCCAGGTCCAGGCACCGGTGGCGGCGATGCGCGCGGCCGCCGAGCGGGGTCTCGCGGAAGCGCCACACGCTTAGCGGGCAAAGTTACACTCGAGGGCGTGCGCATCGCTATCCTCGCCGACGTCCACGGGAACCTCCCCGCCCTCGAAGCCGTGCTCCAGGACCTGACCGCTCAGGCCGTGGACCGCGTCGTCGTTAACGGCGACTCGGTCAACCGCGGGCCGCAGAGCGTTGAGGTGATGCAGACCCTCCAGCAGCTGGAGCACCAGGCCATCATGGGCAACCACGACGACGTGATGCTCATGATCGTGGAGCGCCGCGACGTGGAGGTGGACCCGTGGTACCTCGACCCCTTCTGGCGTAGCGCCAAGCTGGCGGCTGAGGAGGTGGAGGCCGCGGGCCTGCTAGGTACCATCCGCGCCATGCCCCTCACGCTGCGGGTGGAGGAACCCGGCGCGCCCAGCCTGCTCATCAGCCACGGCAGCCCGCGCCACTACCGCGAAGGCATCGGGCCGCAGACGACCCCCGAGGTGATCTCGGAGATAACCCAGGAGTACCCGGCGGACGTGCTGGTGGGTTCCCACACCCACCGCCCCTACCAGGCAACATGGGGGCGCTACACGGTGCTCAACACGGGCTCCGTGGGCTCGCCCTTCACCGGCGACCCGCGCGCTCACTACCTCATCCTCGAGCTCGCTAACGGCAGGTGGGTGCCGGAGTTCCGGCGGGTGCCGTACGACCGCTCACGTGCCCTCGCCGCCTACGAAGAGACGGGCATGCTGGAGCGTGGTGGCCTCTCCGCCACCATCTTCCGCGAGGAGCTCAGGCACGCTCGTTCCTACATCGTGCCGTTCCTGATGTGGTGCGAGGAGGAGAAGCGGAGCCGCACGTTAAGCGACTGGGACGATTTCCGCCGCCTCCGTGCGAGCCGGTTCGTGCTGCCCACGGAACACGGCACGGTGCGCAGCTCGGAGGAGCCATGAACAAGAACGCACGCGGCCGTCCCGAGAGCGACCGTTCTCGCTGGACCGACTTCGGTGCCATGTGGCGCGCCACACTGGGCCGCTGCCCCAACTGCGGCGGCGACGGCGTGTTCACCTCGTACTGGGGGGTAGGCGATACCTGCCCCACCTGCGGCGTGCGCTTCGAGCGCGAGTCGGGCGCCTGGCTCGGTGCATGGGTCATGGCCTACACCGTGGCTATCCTGCTCCTCGTCATCGAGGCGCTGGTGCTCATCTTCACCTTCGGGCTCTTCTCGGGCCTGGAGTGGGTGTTGGTAGGCAGCGGGATCTTGTTCGTTCTGCTCTTGTACCGGCCCATCAAGGGTTGGTGGTTGTGGTGGATGTGGGCCGCGGGCTTCATCCACAAGGACGGTGAAGACGAGGCCGCGCCCCAGTAGGGCGCGGCCTCCTCGTGTAAAGGGTCTTTCAACCGCTTGGCTCTGAGCGAGCGCGAGGCCGGCTAGACCGACCTCAGATGGGCCTCAGGCGCGCGAGCGGTGCACCACGACCAGCAGCGCGGTGATGATGGTGAACGCCACCAGCGACAGGAACGGGATGGTGATGAAGCCGAGCCAGTTGATGTACTGGACGTCGCAAGGCACGCCCGTGCGGCATACGGCCGAAGAGCTGATCCACGGCACCTTCTGCTCGAGGTAGTGGAAGGCCGCGATGAGTAAGCCCAGAACCGACAGCGGTAGGGCGTAGCGAGTGACGCTCTTATCCTGCTTGTAGCTGGCCACGCCCAGGACGATGACCAGAGGGTACATGAGGATGCGTTGGTACCAGCACAAGGTGCACGGGATGAAGGCGCGTACGTCGCTGAAGTAGAGGCTGCCGAGCATAGCCACGGCAGCTACGAGCCACGCCGAGTAAAGGAGCGGCGTGCGCACGACTCAGTTGGCCGCGTTGTTGATGGCCGAACGGATGTTGGCCAGCGTGGGGTTGGTGACCAGGCGGTCGTTGACCACTACGGACGGGGTGCCGGAGATCTTGAAGGTGCTGGCGGCGGCCACGTCGGCGGCTACCGCGTCGGCAGCTTCGCTGCTGGCTACGCAGTCGCGCAGCGCGCCACCGTCGAGGCCGGGGGCGTAAGCCAGGGCGAAGTCCACGGCGTCGGCGCGGCTGCGCAGGGTGCTCTGGGCGCGCATCATGATGGGCTCGAGCTCGGTGAAGATGTCGTTGCCCTGGTCGAAAACGCACTCGCCCACGATGGCCACGTCGCGGCTGACCACGGGGTTAACCACCGGGAAGTTCACGAAGTAGAGCGCGGCAACGCCGGTGTCGACGAACTCCTGCTTGAGCACGGGGGTGATCTGGGCGCTGAAGGTAGCGCAGTGCGGGCAGAGGAAGTCGAAGAAGATGGCAACCTTCACGGGCGCGTCGGCGTTGCCGAGGCGCGGGTTGGCAGCGTAATCGAGCTCGCCTGATGCCTGACTGGTCATGAAGCGAGGAACGATAGCGAAGGCTGCGATGACCACGATGATGGCCGCTACGGAGATCGTCATGAGGCGTTGCTGGTTCATGAACCAGAGTCTACAGAACGGCGTGCCCATAGGTCCGTCCTCCAGGATGCGGGCTAGCATTGGGCATGACGCATCAGCTCCCTAGCAGCTACCGCGCCCTGCGCGTGCACGTGGACGATGAGGGTGTGCGGCGCGGGGTGGAGGAGGTACCGTTCACCACCCTGCCAGAGCACGCTGTGACCGTGCGGGTGGAGTACTCCTCCCTCAACTACAAGGACGCGCTCTCCGCCAGCGGCAACCGCGGCGTGACCCGCAACTACCCGCACACGCCTGGCATCGACGCCGCCGGTACGGTGGTCCACTCGACCGACCCGGCCATCGAGCCGGGCCAGGCGGTGGTGGTCACCGGCTTCGACCTGGGTATGGACACGCCAGGCGGTTTCGGCGAGTACGTACGGGTGCCGGCCGAATGGCTCGTCCCCCTGCCGGCGGGTCTCTCGACCCGCGACGCCATGGCGCTCGGCACGGCCGGCGTCACGGCCGCGTTGGCCCTCGAGCGGCTCGCCTTCGCGGGGGCCGTCTCCGAGCTGGGGCCGTTGGTGGTAACGGGCGCGTCGGGCGGCGTCGGTAGCTTAGCGGTGCTGCTCGCGGCCGAGGCGGGCTACGAGGTCATCGCTAGCTCCGGCAAGACGGAGGCCGCCGACCTCCTGCGGCGCCTGGGCGCCAGCGAGGTGGTGGGGCGGGCCCCGCTGAACGAGGCCACCGAGCGACCTCTCCTCAAGGGGCTCTACGCTGGCGCTGTCGATACCGTTGGCGGCACCACCCTCGAGAACCTGATCAAGTCGACCGTGGTGGGCGGCGCCGTGGCGGCGTGCGGCTTAGTGGGCGGCGCCGACCTGCGGCTCACCGTGCACCCGTTCATCCTCCGTGGCGTGGCGCTCGTGGGGGTCGACAGCCAGCACGTACCCATGGACGCCCGTGTGGAGCTGTGGCGTACCCTCGCGGCATCCCCGGCCGTGAAGGCGGCCCTGAGCGCGCCCGGTCTCGTCACGGAGGTGGGCCTGAGCGAGCTGGCGGGGCACATCGAGAGCATCCTCGCTGGCGGCGTAACCGGTCGCGTTGTGGTGAGGCTCTAGCCAGGGCCTAACCCCGGGCATGACCCAGTGCCTAACCCACCGCCGCGGACCCGTGTGACGTCAGCGGTACCCGTTCAGCACGGCCTCGGTTGGTACACTCACCTGCGACAGGGGTAGCCACCGGCCCCCGCCAAATAGCACGACCCATGATTAGGAGGAACACTCATGGCATTCACTCTGCCCGACCTGCCTTACGCCTTCGACGCCCTCGAGCCGCATATCGATGCCCGCACCATGGAGATCCACCATGGCAAGCACCACGCGGCCTACACCAACAACCTGAACGCCGCCGTGGAGAAGCACGCCTCCCTGGCTGGCAAGAGCGCCGAGGAGCTCATCGCCGACATCGACGCCCTGCCCGAGGACGTGCGCACCGCCATCCGCAACAACGGCGGTGGCTACGTGAACCACAACCTCTTCTGGGAGATCATGGGCCCCAACGGTGGGGGCGCGCCCAGCGGTGAGCTCGCCAGCGCCATCGACGCGGCCTTCGGGAGCTTCGACGCCTTCAAGGAGAAGTTCGCCGCCGCGGCCGGTACCCGCTTCGGCTCCGGTTGGGCCTGGCTCGCTGTCGGCGCTAACGGCGACCTCAAGCTCTACTCGCTGCCTAACCAGGACAGCCCCCTCATGCAAGGCGACACCCCCATCCTCGGTGTCGACGTGTGGGAGCACGCCTACTACCTCAACTACCAGAACCGCCGTCCCGATTACGTGAAGGCGTTCTTCGAGGTAGTCAACTGGTCGGCAGTGGCCGAGAAGTACGCGGCCGCCAAGGGCTGACCAGACCGTAAGAGCACGTAACGGCCCGCCGGCTAGGATGGCGGCCCACAACCTATAGGCCCGTGCCGGGAGCGTGGCAACCACGCTCCCGGCACGCTTTAGCTTGGGGCATGCACGAGCTGCTCCACGACCGCCTCACGCAGCTTTTGGCGCTCACGTGCCTCACGCTCGGCGTCGTGGCGCTTGGCCCCCGCCTGGTGGCGAGGCCGGGGCGCGTGGTGGTGGAGCAGCCCGTCATCACTGCGTCGGTGGAGGGGCAGGTTGCGCAGCCCGGGGCGTACCGGTTGGAGTTCGGGGCGCGCGTGGCCGACCTGATAGAGGCCGCTGGCGGCCTGCTCCCCACCGCCGCTCGCTCGCTGGTGGCGCTGGCAGCGCCTGTCACCGACGGCGCCGTGGTGCAGGTGCCGGCTGCTGTCACCAGTGCTGGTGGCGCCCGAGTGCTCCTCAACTCGGCCAGCCCCGAGCAGCTGCAGGGCCTGCCAGGCGTGGGGCCCGCCATCGCGCAGCGCATCGTCGAGCATCGGCCCTTCACTAGCCTGGCGGACCTGCTGCGCGTGCCCGGCATAGGCCCGCGCACCCTCGAGCGCCTGAAACCGCTCGTGGGCCTCTGACCGCGCCGTGGCCGTCACCACGCCATGAGCGGCGCGTTCGTGCCCTGGCCCATGCCGGTAGCGGCGGGCATGCTCGTGGGGGTGGCTGCGGCTAGCGTGGCAGGCCCCCGCGTGGCGCTCGTGCTCGGTGCGCTGCTGCTCGTTGGGGCGCTCGCCTACCAGGCCGTCACGCGGCGGCCGTGGCCCACCACGTTCGAGGTGAGTAAGCCCACGCTGCTCCTCGGCTTCGTGGTGCCGCTGGTGTTGGGCGCTGGCGCGGGCCTCACGCGGCACGCCATGTTCGACCTGGCACCGAACCCGCTCGAGCACTGGTACGAGCAGGAGGTCACTTGGCGGGGGCACTCCGATGGCTCGGTGCTGAGCGCTGTCAGCCCGGTACGGGCGCGGCTGGCACTGGTGGCGCCCAGCGGCGGCTGGACCGAGAGCGTGGCGCCGGCCGGCCCCCTCACCGTGACAGGGGTGGCGCAGCCAGCGCCCGGCAAGCGCAACCCGGGCGGCTTCGACATGGCGGCGCACCTGCGCCGGCGCGGCGTAGTGGGCCAGCTGTTCGTGACCGACTACGTTGAAGGGCCGGGCCTACCCGTGCGGCAGCGGTTGCAGCGCGGCGTGGTGGCCGGCCTCGACCCGCTGGGCGCCGGGCTGATGGCGGCCATGACGCTTGGACTACGCCACGACCTAGGCGAGGTTCGCGACATCTTCGGCCCCGCGGGCATGGCGCACCTGCTGGCGCTCTCTGGGTTGCACGTAGGCGTGCTGCTGCTCGCTTTGGAGCGGCTGCTGAAGCCGTTCCGGCGCTGGCGCACGCCGCTCCTCATGGCGGCCACCGTAAGCTTCGTGGCTCTGGTCGGCGCCAGCCCCAGCGTGATCCGCGCCGCCACCATGGCGCTGGCGGCGCTCGCCAGCCGCGCTTTCGGTGCCGGACGAGTGCAGCCCGGCACGGCGCTAGCCCTGGCCGCCCTCGTGGGGTTGTTGCTGGCTCCTCAGATGCTCTTCGACCTGTCGTTCCAGCTCTCCTACCTGGCCGTGGCCGGCATGCTCGTGCTGCTGCCGCACTGGCTGCCGCGGCTCGGCGTGGCTGGCGCCCCGCCAGGCGGCAGCGGTGCCGCTCTGGTGGCCGACCCGGAGCTGGCGGCCATGGCGGGCGCCCTCCTGCGGCGGGGCCGCCACGCGGCCCGCAGCATGTTCTGGACGGGCCTGGCGGTCAGCACGGCGGCGCAGCTGCCCTCGCTGAGCCTGGTGCTGCACTCTTTCGGCGTGCTCCCCGTGCTCTCCCCACTCGTGAACGTGCTGGCCGTGCCGCTGGCTGGCCTGCTCGTGCCACTCGGCTTCTTGGCTGGCATGTTGGGGCTGGTGGCTGAACCGCTGGCGCGGCTCGTGAACCTGGTCACGCAGCCGCTTGTCAGCGCGCTCGTCGGCCTCGCCCGTGTGGGAGCCACGCTGCCACTCCTCAGCTGGGGCGAGATCAGCTGGCTAGGGCACGCGTGCTGGGCGGTCTGCCTGATCGCCATCTGCGCGTGGGCACGGCGGCCCGGTCGTTTCAAGCACACGGCCGTAGCGTTGGTGATGGCGGGCGGCACCACCTTGGCCGTGCCGGCGCCGCTCACGGCGCCCGACGTGTGGTTCCTAGACGTGGGCCAGGGCGACGCCGTGCTCATCAGGTTGGGCGGCGGTGAGGGCGTGCTCATCGACGGTGGCGGCACCCCCTTCTCCGATTACGACGTGGGTGCCAGGGTGGTGCTACCGGCCCTGCGGGCGCTAGGCGTAACGCGCCTCAGCGTGGTGGTAGCCACACACCCCGACACGGACCACGTGGAGGGCCTCCTGCCCGTGCTGGAACGGTTGCCGGTGGGCCTTCTCGTCACCGGCCCGCCCGATCCCGCGGCGGCACTCGACGTGCAGCTACGCCAACTCGCCGCCCGCCGTGGCGTAGGCGTGCACGAAGCGCGGCGAGGCGAGCGGCTCGTGCTGAGGAACGGCGCGGTCACGCTCGACGTGCTCAACCCTCCGGCCACCACCAGCGCCCCCGCCAACGAGCGGTCCGTGGCCCTGGTGTTGCGGCTCGGCGCCGCCGCGCGGGCGCTGTTCTTAGGCGACCTCGGGCTGCCTACCGAGCCGGAGCTGGCCGTGCCGCCCGTCGACGTTCTCATGGTTCCGCACCACGGCTCGCGCAGCAGCACCGGCCCCGGGCTCCTGCGGGCGGCGTCGCCGCGCTTCGCCGTCATCTCGGTGGGTAGGAACAACTACGGCCACCCCACGCCGGAAGTGGTGGAGCGCCTCCAGGAGCACGGGGCAGCCGTGTTCGTAACGCAGTGGCACGGCGCCGTGCGCTACGACCTGGCGCGCCCTCAGGCTGCACCCAGCAGCATGACGGCGCAGCCAGCCTGGTAGCAGCGGCCCTGCCGCCTCTAGGGCGATGCCCGATACGTGATAAGTTGTTCACAATGCTCATGACCGTCCGCGTCCTCTCCGACCACGGGCCGGTGAGGGTGGAACTGGCCCGGTGGGAGGACCGCCTCGTGGTGGTCAAGCGCCTCCGCGGCTTCAACCCCACGTTCAGCCAGCGGCTCGAACGCGAAGCGGCCGTGGTGGGCAAGCTGCGCCACGACAACATCGTGCCCCTGCTCGACGTGCAAGACGGCGGTTCGCTCGTGTACGCCTACTGCGCTGGGGTGTCGTTAGAGGAAGCGCTCGAGCGCGGGCCGCTCCGGCCGCGGCGCGCGGTGCGCGTCATCGTCGACATCCTCGCCGCCCTCACGTACGCCCATGAACAGGGCGTCATCCACCTCGACGTGAAACCCGGCAACGTCCTCGTGAAGGGCGAACGTGCGCTCCTCACCGACTTCGGTTTCGCCAAGGACCTGGGCCTCACCGCCATCACGGCGCAAGACATGCTGCTCGGCACCCCGAGCTACATGGCGCCCGAGCAGTTCCAAGGCGTGCGCACCGATCACCGCTCCGACCTCTACGCCACCGGCGCGGTCCTGTATCACATGTTCATGGGAGCGCCGCCCTATGGCAACCAGGTGGTGCGCTTCCTCGCGGGCGACGACCGTGTGCCCCTCGAGCCGCTCACGGGCGCTGCTGCTGCGTACCAAGCGGTGGTCACCAAAGCGCTGGCGCGCGACCCTGAGGAGCGCTACACGGACGCCGCCGCCATGCGCGACGCCATCCTGGCCGTGGCCGACGGCAACTGACCAGATGATCGTCTCCTTCTCCGGCGACCCGTTCTTGGCCCGCCGCGCCGCGAGGCAGGCGCTGCAAGATCACGGCGTGCAACCGGCCAGCGCGGTGCAGCTCGGTGAGGGCATGACCCCCGAGGACGTCAGTCACGCCGCCTCCCAGGGCGGCCTCTTCGGGCAGGCGGCGCTGATGCTCGATTTCGGCGAGGCGTTCACGGGGCAAGCCGGCGTGAAACCGCGCAACGACGTCATGAAGGCCCTAGCCAAGCTCAAAGACGGCGCGCTCATAGTGGTGCTCGACCCGGACGCTACCCCCGCGCGTCAGAAGGCGCTGGGCGAACTCGGCCAGCACGTGCACGTGCCAGTGCCGCGCTTCGAGCGCCTCCCCAGGTGGATCAAGGAAGAGCTCGAGCGTGCGGGCGTAGAGCACGAGCCAGGCGTGCCGCAGTACCTGGCCGACGTGTTCGGCGAGGAGCCCGCCGCCATCGCCTCCGAGGTGCAGAAGCTCGCCGTGCTGGCCGGCCGCTACGACGTGGACCGGGTGCGCGCCATCGTGAACCGGCCAGCCACCCGCGACTCCTTCGACATCATCGAGGCGGTGGGTGAGGGCGACGCTGGCCGCGCCGTGGCCATCGCGCGGCAACTGATGCACGAGGGCGAGGCAGCTCCGAAGATCTTCGGTGCGCTCATCTGGCAGTTCACCCTGGTGGCGAAGGCCGTGGCTCTCGTCCAGCGCGCCGGCGGGCGCGCCCCCAGCGGTGGTCAGGCGGCTCAAGCGCTCAAGTGCAAGCCGTTCGTGGCGCAACGCGCGCTGGGCCTAGCCCGGCGACTGAGCGAGGCCGACCTGCTGCCTGTACTGGGGGGGCTGCTCGAGGCCGACGTGAGGGCGAAGAGCGGGGGCGATCAGGAGCTGGCGCTGGAGAGCGCCATAGTGGCCCTAGCTGGCCGACTGGGTGCTAGGGCCTGAAGTCGAAGCTGGTCCATTTCTCGCTTGCGGAGCTTGACGCCACGGCGGCCTCGATGAACGCCACGCCGCGGGCGCCGTCGATGACCGTGGGGTAGTCGGGCTCGAGCCCGAGCTCGTCGAGCCAGGTGCGCTCACCGCGGCGGCGACGGATGTCGGCCGCCACGTTGCGGTAGATGTTGGCGAACGCCTCGATGAACCCCTCTGGATGGCCGGACGGTAGCCGCGAGGCCGCCTGCGCGCCCGCGCCCAGGTAAGGTCCGCCCGCCCGCGTGAACACGCGCCGTGGTCCCGCCAGGCTCGTGAGCTCTAGCCGGTTGGGCTCCTCCTGTCGCCAGGTGAGCCCGCCCTGCGTGCCGTACACGCTGATGACGAGACCGTTCTCCTCGCCCACCTCCACCTGGCTTATGACGAACACGCCCTTGGCGCCGCCCTCGAAGCGGACGAGCATGCCCGCGTCGTCGTCGAGCGTGCGTCCCGGCACGAGGGGGGTGAGGTCGGCGGCGATGGCCTCGATGCTCAGCCCCGTGATGGTGGCGGCGAGGTTCTCGGCGTGCGTACCGATGTCGCCGATGGCGCCCCCAACGCCTGAGCGGGCAGGGTCGAGGCGCCACTCGGCCTGCTTGGAGCCGTCCAGCTCCGCGCGGGTGGCGAGCCAACCCTGCCGGTACTGCACCACCACCTTGCGCACGTCGCCGAGCTCGCCCGACCGCACGAGGCGCCGCGCCTCCTTAACCAGCGGGTAGCCCGTGTAGTTGTAAGTAACGGCGAACACCACACCCGCCGCCTCCACCGCCTGCATGAGCTGGCGCGCCTCGGCGGAGTTGAGGGTCATGGGCTTGTCGCACACCACGTTGAAGCCGGCCTCCACGAACGCCAGCGCCACCGGGAAATGCAGGTGGTTAGGGGTCACGATGCTCACGGCGTCTACGCGTTCGCTGGGGGGCAGCGCCAACTCGCCGGCCAGCATCTCCTGCCAAGTGCCGTAGCCGCGGGCCAAGCCGATGCTGCGAGCACTGGCCAGCGAGCGTTCCGGGGTGGACGAGAGCGCGCCGGCCACCATATGCCAGGCGTCGTCCACGCGGGCTGCCATCCTGTGCACCGCGCCGATGAAGGCGTCGGCGCCGCCACCCACCATGCCGAGTCGCAGTGGCGAAACGGTTGCGTCGTTCACGTGCTTTACCTCCGCTGCGGCGCTACGCCGCCGATTCCCTCACCGTAACCGACCAGGCGCGGTTCGATGCCCGCTTTCCGCTCGGTGAGTGTCCGCTCCGGGTCTGTCGGCACGGCGCACTGGGCATGGGTTAGCCTTCCCTCCATGGACGCCCGGAACATCGACGCGCTCAGAAGCTCACTCCTCGCTGGTAACCATAGGGCGTTGGCCCGGGCGATCTCGCTGGTGGAGGCAGGCACCGACGCGGGGCAGGAGCTCCTGCGTAGCGTTAGGGAGCGTACCGGTCAGGCTCTGGTGGTGGGCGTGACCGGCTCACCCGGCGCCGGCAAGAGCACACTGGTCGACGCTCTCATCGCTGAGTGGCGGCAGCGCGGTCAGCGCGTGGGGGTGGTCGCCATCGATCCCACCAGCCCGTTCAGCGGCGGGGCCATCCTCGGGGACCGCATCCGCATGACCCGCTGGCACTCCGACGCGGGAGTGTTCATCCGCTCCATGGCCACCCGCGGTCACCTCGGTGGCCTAGCGGCCGCCACCCTTCAGGTCGTGGCGCTCCTCGACGCGGTCGGCTTCGACGTGGTGCTGGTGGAGACGGTGGGCGTGGGGCAGTCGGAGGTGGACGTGGTGAAGGCCGCCGACACCACCGTGGTGGTGCTCACCCCCGGTCAGGGCGACGGCGTGCAGGCGTTCAAGGCCGGCATCATGGAGATCGCCGACGTGTTCTGCATCAACAAGTACGACCAGCCGGGCGCCGACAGGCTGCGGCGGGAGGTGGCCGGCGCGCTGGAGCTAGGCATGTACGACGACCAGACCTGGTTCGCGCCCATCGTGGGAACCGTCGCCACCAAGGGCGAGGGGGTGCCCGAGCTAGTGGACAAGGTGCACGCCCACCAGGAGCATGTCGGGCTGCCGGGCCGGGCCGAAAGCCGCCGCGCCCGCGTTCGTGCCGAGGTCACAGCCACCCTAGGCGAGCAGCTACGCCGCGTGTTAGCCACCAGCGAGGAGCAGGCAGTGGACGCCGTGCTAACGGGTGCGGCCACACCGGCAGAGGTCGTGGATGGGCTCTTGCGCCAGCTGGCGACCTCCGAGAGCTGAGCACCCGGTACACAGGCCGGCAGGCCGCCCAGGTTGGCCCCCAACAGGTGAGCAGGCGTACAGTGAGCGAATCATGATCCATGCCGTCTACCCGGGTTCCTTCGACCCACTTCATAACGGTCACGTCGACATCATCCGGCGGGCCTCTCGCATCTACGGAAAGCTCACGGTGGCGGTCCTCGAGAACCCGCTGAAGACCAACGGGCTGTTCAGCGCCGACGAGCGCGTGGCCATCATCCGCGACGTAACGCGCGGCATGAGCGGCGTGCACGTTGACTCCTTCGATGGGCTGCTGGCCGACTACACCAAACGCGTGGACGCCACGGTCATCGTGAAGGGCCTCCGTGCCATCTCCGATTTCGAGTACGAGCTGCAGATGGCGCACCTAAACCGGCAGCTGAACCCGGACGCCGAGACCACCTTCATCATGACCGCCACGCGCTGGTCTTACGTGTCGAGCACGCGCGTGAAAGAGATCGCGCGCTACGGCGCCGACGTGAGCAAGCTGGTGCCGAAGGCCACCCTCAGGCGCTTGAGGGAGAAGCTGGCACCGGCGGCCGCGGGGCACTGAAGTTCCAGCGCGTAAGAGCCAGCGTGTTAGCCCCAGCGCGCAAGCCCTGCTGGCATCGTGAGCTGCCCCGCTTGGAGCGCCCGTTACCTATACTTGGGAGCTAGCCGCGCCGCGCAGGTAACGCCGGGCGTGGCGAAGGGAACCTGAGATGTCGTCATACCTGATACGCGGCCTAGCCGCCGACGGCGGTGTGCGGGTGGTGGCCGCCGATACAACCGAACTGGTTCGCGAAGCTGTGGAGCGTCACCGCGCCTCGCGTACGGCCGGCGCGGCCCTGGGCCGTACGCTCACCGCCGGTCTCCTCCTAGCGCACGTGCTCCTCAAAGACCACCGCGACCGCGTGACCGTGAAGGTGCGCGGCGACGGCCCGTTGGGCGGCATCGTCGCCGACGCGGGCCTAGACGGCAGCGTTCGCGGTTACGTGCACGAGCCGCATGTCGAGCTCCCCCTGCGAGACGACGGCAAGCTCGACGTGGGCGGCGGTGTGGGCGCCGGCGAGCTCGTGGTCATCCGCTCTCACGCCCCTTACGGCGACCCGTACACGAGCACGATAGACCTCGTCAGCGGCGAGATCGCCGAGGACGTGGCCACCTTCCTGGCGCGCTCCGAGCAGATCGCCTCCGCGGTGCTGTTGGGGGTGCACTTCGGGTCTGGCGGGCGCGTGGAGCAGGCCGGGGGCGTGATCCTGCAGGCTCTGCCCGACGCCAACGATGCTGCCCTAGCGGTACTAGAGGCCAACGTGCGGGAGTTCGGGGGGCTCACCGCCGCCATGCAGCGCGCGCCCCTCACGGAGCTGGTGCGCGAGGAACTGGCGTGGGGGATAGGTTTCGAGAACCTCACGCCCGAGTCGCTGCCGCTGCGCTTCGCTTGCCGCTGTAGCGACGAGAAGGCGTTGGAGGCGCTGGCCTACTTCAGCCCCGCGGAGCGCGCCGAGATGATCGAGCAGGACGGCGGTGCGGAGGCGGTGTGCCATTGGTGCGGCGAGAAGCGGTGGGTGAGCGCTGAGCTCATCGCCACCCTCACCGGTCCCGAGATCCGCTGCCCCGACTGCGATACCCTGTGGCACCGCGAGGGCCAGGTGCGCACGGTGCGTGAGGGTCAGCGGTGCGCCTGCGGGCGTTTGGTAGAGCTGCCGAACTGAACGCTCGGCGGCCTTCCCGGTTGGGAGAACTAGTGTGAGCTTAGGCGTGGCCGTCCTTCTGGTCGTGCAGATGATCCTGTGGGGCACGGCTTTCCCGATGATAAAGATCGCGCTGGCCGACCTCAGCGCGCCGCATCTCACGCTGCTGAGGCACTTGGTGGCGTCGGCCGCGTTCGTGCCGCTGCTGCTCGCGTTCCGCGCCCGGTTGCTACCCAGACGCGCCGACGTGCCCTTCTTCTTCCTCCTAGGGATAGTGGGTTACACCGTGTACCACCTGGCCCTCAACTTCGGTCAGACGCAGGTTTCGGCTGGCGCCGCTAGCCTCATCATCGCTACCGCGCCGGCCATCACCGCGCTGCTGGCTGTACTGATGGTGGGGGAGCGCCTGCCCGTGCTGGGCTGGGTGGGGTCCGGGGTGGCGTTCGTGGGGGTGGCGCTCATCGTTCTCGGCGATTCCGGCGACGGCCTGCGCTTCAACGCCTTCGCGTGGCTCATCGTGCTGGCTGCGGTGGCCACGTCGTTCTACACCATCCTGCAAAGGCGCATGTTCAGCCGCTACCGTCCCATCGAGGTGGCTGCGTTCGCTACCTGGGCGGGCACGGTGCCCATGCTCGCGTTCCTGCCTGGTGTGGCGGCGGACGTGACGGCGGCCGGCGCTCCAGCGCTGTTGGCCACGCTGTACATCGGGGTCTTCCCGTCGGCGGTGGCGTACACCATCTTCGCCATCGCGCTCTCTAAGGCGCCTGTAACGGTGGTGGCTGCGGCCCTCTACATGGTGCCGGTCTTCAGCCTCATCGCGTCGTGGTTGCTGGTGGGGGAGGTGCCGGGGTCGCTGACGGTGGTGGGCGGCGCGGTGGCCATCGGTGGCATCGTGCTCGTGAACCTCACGAAGCAGCGCACCAACCGGGCGCCCGCCCGAGCCTAAACCGTGTGAGGGACCGCGCCTGGCCTTAGGAGCGCGGGCGCCGCTCCACCTCCACGCGTTCGCCGAGGCGGCTCTCCTTGCCTGCCAGCAGGCGCCGGATGTTGGCGCGGTGGCGCACGATGGCCAGCGCGGTGAACGCCAGGCCCAGTACCAGGTACGCCGCGTGAACCTCTCGCGCTATGAGGAAGAGCGGCAGCGCCACCATGCCCACGAGGGAACCTAAGCTCACGTAGCGGCTCACGAGGATGGTGAAGATGCCCAGTATGAGGCTGAAGAGGGCTACTAGCGGGCTGATGACCAGGAACACCCCGATGCTGGTGGCGATGCCTTTCCCGCCGCGCAGACCGAGGAGCACGTTGAAGTTGTTGCCGAGGACCACTGCCAGACCTGTGAGCGCGACCGCCCACGGCCCCAGCCCCAGGAGCATGGGTAGTAGGGTGGCGAGCGCGCCCTTGAGCGGGTCGAGGATCACCACGATGATGGCGGGCACCACGCCGAGCGCCCGCAGGACGTTGGTGGCACCGATGTTGCCGGAGCCCACCTGCTGGATGTTCACTCCGTGCAGCTTGGCGACCAGGTAACCGGACGGGATGGTACCGAGGAAGTAGCCGATGACCATGGTCAGTACTGCCAACAACGCGTCTAGCAAGTGAGAGCCTCCCGGTTGGGTCCGCGCATGCGGACAAAGCGATTCTACCGACGCGCGTGAACGTGACCTGAGGGGCCGCGCGCTCTTCCTTGTACAGCAGGGGTAGCATCGTGGGGTGAGTTCCCTTTTCCTACTGTTGGTGGTGGTGGTCGTGGCCGGCCTGTCCGCTACCAGATGGGCGGCACGCATGGCGCCGCTCTTCTCGGAGCTGCCGGCTAAGACCCTCATCGCTACCCTGCTAGCGGCCCTGGGGGCGGCAGCTGAGTACGGCGCTGTGGCCGCGCCTGGTTGGCTCGTGTCGGTGGCCGCGGTCGTGGGGCCCGTTTACGTGTTCGGGCCGCTGCTACTCGTCTACGCGGTGAGGGCTGGCGCCTGGCGGCCTGCCAAAGCGGTGTTAGGGCTCCTCTACTGGACGGAGGGCGGTCGGGCCGCCCTCGGCCGGCTGTTGGCGCAGGCGGCCCTGCGCGAAGGGCAGCCGGAGGTGGCGCTAGAGTTGGCGCCTCAGCACGACGCTGTTCTCCTAGCGCAGGCGCACCTGCTGGAGGGCGACTGGGAGGCTGTTTTGGCGGTGGAGGTGCCGCCCCAGTTGGAGGGCGCCGACAACGCGCACATGGTGGCCGCTGCGCGGGTGGAGGCGCTGCTCGAGCTCGGTCGTGTGGAGGAGGCCCGTATAGAGTTCGCCGTCCTTCGCACGCGCTACGCGGCCGGTGCGGCTGGGCCGCTCGGCCACCGCGCTGTGGTGCTGTCTGACGCCCGCCTGCGCGCCCACGACGGCGACTTCGACGGGGTGCGCGAGCTACTGGAGCAGCCGCTGGTGGGAGTGCAGCCTGCCATCCTGTACGGCATCCTCGGCCGCGGCGCCGAGCAGGCCGGACTCCGCGACCTGGCCGTGCGTGCCTACACCGCGGCGTTCGCGCAGGCCAGCGGCAGGCAGCAGGAGCGAGCTGCCGCCGACCTGCGGCGCCTGGGGGTGGAGGCGGAACGAGTACCGCAGCGCCGGCGTACGGCGTACGCCACCTTCGCGTTGGTCGCGGCGCTGGCGGCGGCTTACGGGCTGCAGGTGTGGCTCGACGAGGCGGTGGGGTTGCTAGGCGCGTTCGGTACCGCGTTCGAGCCGAGCAGCCTGGTGGCGGCCTTCCTTAACAGCTTGCCCATGCTGCCCGCAGCGGACGCCTGGTGGCGCTACCTCAGCTACGCCTTCCTGCATGCCAACTTCGTGCACCTGGCCTTCAACCTGTGGGTGCTGTACGACGTGGGCCGCCATTACGAGCTGCGCCGCAGTTGGGGTGACCTGCTCGCCACGTTCACGCTCGGCACGGCAGCGGGGGCGTGGCTCACCACCATCTTCCAGGCCGGTCAGCCGGTGATCCTGGTGGGCGCCTCGGGCGGCGTACTCGGGGTGGCGGGCGGGCTGCTGGCGGAGGCCCTCTTCAGCCGCAGCCAGGCCGACAAGCTGCTGTTGCGGAGCCTCCTGCAATGGATGGCCATGCTGCTCGTCTTCTCCCTGGTGGTGCCGGGTGTCTCGCTATGGGGGCACGTTGGCGGCGTCGTGGGCGGTTTCGTGTACGGCTCCCTGCGCTCGCGTCTGCCGTTGGGGCCCCGCTTCGCTCAGGCGGCCGGGCTGCTCAGCGTGGGTCTGATCCTGCTGGCCCTCTACGCGGCTACGTCGACCGTCCTTCCCCTCGTGCTCTAGGCGGCTCGGCGTGCGGGGCGCTAGGGTGCGCCGCAGCGCGTAGAAGCGCCCAAGACGGCGTCGGCGCACACGAGCCCGGCGCCGTACTCCCGCGGCGAGGCGAGCATGTGGGGCTCGAGGTGCGCGCTGGCCAGCAGCCGCTGGCGTACGTCGGCGCTGGTGAGCGTGGCGTCGTTAGCTAGCAGCATGGCGGCCACGCCAGCCACGAACGGCGCCGCCATCGAGGTACCCGCCATGCAGCCGTAACCTCGCTCCAGCGCGGCGCCAGGCGGGAGCGGCACGGTGCTCAGCACCGACACGGAGGAGCTGCCGGCGCACGCCTCGGCGGCGGGCGAGCCGGCAAGCGGGTAGCCGCCCGGCGCCATGAGGTCGAGTTCGGGTCCGTAGTTCGAGAAGCCGGAACGTGCGCGGTTCTGGTCTACCGAGCCCACAGCCAGCACCGCCGTTCCGTTGGCAGGGCTCAACACCGCGCTAGAGGCGCCTGGCCGGTGGTTGCCGGCGGCCGCGATGAGCAGCACGCCGGCGGCCCACGCCTCGTCGGTGGCCTGGTCGAGGACCGGTTGCGGCTTGGCCAGGCCCAGGCTCATGTTGATCACGTGCGCCTTGTGGGGGTTGGGAGGCGCGCCCGGGACCTGCAGACCGGCCGCCCAGCGGATGGCCTTCACGAGCACGTCGACGCGCCCGCTGGCGCCGCAGTCGTCGAACAGCTTCACGGGCAGTAGCTTCACCTCTGGCGCGAAGGCCACCCCGATGGTGCCCGCCCCGATGCCGGCAGCCGCCGCGATGCCCGCCACGTGCGTGCCGTGCGCCACCTGCCCGTAGCTGGCGTGTCCCGTGTCGAGCCACGGCGCTTGAACTTCGGGGGCGTTGCGGTAGAAGTCGTAGCCGGGCAGCGTCTTGCCGGCTAGCTCGGGGTGGTCGGTGGCCACGCCCGTGTCGAGGATGGCCAGCACCACCTCGCGTTGCGGAGGCGTGTCGAGCGCGGCCCACGCTTCGGGTACGCCGAAGCTCGACAACGCCCACTGGGCGTGGAAGTAAGCGTTGGTGGGGGTGCCACCGTTCCAGAGCGGCTGCACGTAGTAGTTACGCTGCACGGCCGCCACCAGGGGGTCGGCGGCCAGCCTGGCCACCAGCGCGTCCACGTCGGCGTGGGCTGGCGCCACTAGCAGGTCGGGGCCGTGCCCGTCGGCGGCCTCGAGCGTGCTCAGGCCGTAGGTGGCGAGGAGCTCTCCGCGCGCTGCCGTGGCGGCAACTGCCAGGCTCTGGCCC
The DNA here is from genome assembly GCA_964518275.1 of uncultured bacterium. GTDB lineage: Bacteria > Deinococcota > Deinococci > Deinococcales > Trueperaceae > JAAYYF01. The sequence goes on from CAZFFG010000006.1 coordinate 41,374, forward strand.
GTGAGCGCTGCGCCAGAAGGCGAGCTCAGGTGGTAGCTCACCAGGATCTCGTTGCCCACCGGCTCGGGCTCATGGCCGGGCGCGAGCGCTCGCTGCGGGCTACAGACGCCCACGGTGGTTGTGGCGTAGCGGACGCTGCGGGAGCCCCCGTTGGAGCTGAAGTTGAGGGTCGCGTTGAGACCCACCGCTGGGTCTCTGAGCGCCCCGGCCACGTCGATCGTGTAGCGCGCCGACGCGCCCGCGCTGAGCTGCCCGCCGACCACGGCTTCTCCGTGGTGCCTCAAGGTCACGTGTGGGTTGTCGCTGCTGAACTGCCAACGGAGCACGCCGCCTCCGGCGTTGCGCACGGTGATGGTGTCGGCGCTGTAGGCGCCGCCCGTAAGGTCGTCTGCGTCGACGTGCAGGCGGGGTTCCACCGAGCAGGCGGTGAGCGTAAGGAGGAGCGCTAGGAGCGGTAGCAGCGAGCGGCGCAACGCCCACTGGGCGCGGCCTGTTCGCTGCTCAGCTACGAGCGCGGTGAGAGTTCGCGACCCGGGGGCTGGCACCGTGCAAGCATACGGGAGACGCGCTGGCCGACGAAAGCCGCGCGGAATCTTGTACCGAGTACAATGTTCCGCCTATACTCGACGGTAAGCGTAACGGCGCAGCACCGCAGACCCGGAGCAGCCGGGCGGGGTGGCGCCGCTCACTCACCGGAGGGACGAGATGGCCATCAACGAGAAGAAGGTGCAGGTCAGAGCGCCTGTAGGCGGGGCGTTCCTGGTGGAGCGACAAGACCCAGACGAGGTGCTCATCCCGGAAGCGTTCGACGACGAGCTCCGCATGTTCGCCAGCACGGCGGCTACCTTCGTGGAGCGCGAGATCATGCCCGACTTCGAGCAGCTCGAGGCGCTCGATTACGAGCTGAGCAGGCAGAAGATGGCCAAGGCAGGCGAGCTCGGTCTCCTCGGGGTCGAGATCCCCGAAGCGTACGGCGGCTTGGGCGCCGGTAAGGCGGCGGCAGCGGTCGTTACCGAAGCCATCTCCGGCGCGGGGTCGTTCAACGTCACCTTCAGCGCGCATTCCGGCATCGGTACCCTGCCGATCGTCTACTTCGGCACCGAGGAGCAGAAGCAGAAGTACCTCCCCAAGCTCGCCACGGGTGAGTGGATCGCCGCCTACTGCCTCACTGAGCCCGGCTCCGGCTCCGACTCGCTGGCCGCTAAGACGCGCGCCGTGCTCGACGGCGACGAGTGGGTGCTCGACGGCACCAAGATGTGGATCAGCAACGCGGGCTTCGCGGACCTGTTCACGGTCTTCGCGCAGGTCGACGGCGACAAGTTCTCGGCTTTCCTGATCGAGAAGGACACCCCCGGCCTCAGCCTCGGCGCCGAAGAGAAGAAGATGGGCATCAAGGGCTCCTCCACGCGTCAGGTCATCCTCGAGGGCGCGCGCATACCTAAGGAGAACCTGCTCGGCGAGATCGGCAAGGGCCACCACATCGCCTTCGGTATCCTCAACATCGGTCGCTTCAAGCTCGCCATTGGCGGTTCGGGCGGCGTCAAGAACCTCATCAAGCTCGCGCAGGGCTACGCCAAGGAGCGCCACCAGTTCGGGGTGCCCATCGCCACCTTCGGCCTCATGCAGGAGAAGATCGGCGCCATGGCCGCAGAGGCGTACGCGCTAGAGAGCGCCTCGTACCGCCTGGCGGGCACCATGCAGGCGGCCGCTGAGGGCGCCGCCGACAGCGCGGCCGAGCTGAAAGCCCTGAACGATTACGCGGTGGAGTTCTCCTTCATCAAGGTGTTCGGCTCCGAGATCCTCGACTTCGTGGTGGACGAGGCGCTGCAGATCTACGGCGGGTACGGCTTCTCGGCCGAGTACCCCATCGAGCTGGCGTACCGCAACAGCCGCATCAACCGCATCTTCGAGGGCACCAACGAGATCAACCGCATGCTCACGGTGGACCAGCTGCTGAAGCGCGCCATGCGCGGACAGCTCGACCTGCTGGGCCCCGCCCAGGAAGCCATGATGGGCCAGCCCCTCACCGAGGCGCCCGGCCCCGAAGCCTTGAGCGCCGCTAGCCTGGCGGTGGAGAACCTGAAGCGCGCCACCCTCATGGTGGCGGGCATGGGCGCCATGGCGTACATGCAGGGCCTCGAGAAGGAGCAAGAGCTCATGGCGCGCGCCGCCGACATGGCGGGCCTCGTGTACTTCGCTGAGAGCGGTCTGCTCCGGGCCGAACGCCTGGCGGGCACCCGTAACGGCGCTGCCGCGGTGCTCCTCGCACGCCTCTACGCCTTCCGGGCAGTGGACCGAGCCCGCGATCTGGGTACTGAGGCGCTCAGGCGCATCCCGCGCGGCAAGGAGGCGCTGCCTAGGCTGCAGTCGTACCTGGCAGAGCACGGGCAGGACCTCATAGCGCTGCGCCGTGACGCTGCTGCGCTCGTGCTAGACGCGGACGGCTACCCGTTGAGCTGAGCTAGCGGAGCCTGGCCGCTCTGGGCGGGGCTCAACCGCTCAGAGCGGCTTGAAGCGCTCGAACGTCTCGTGGCACCCCTGGCAGGTGCGGATCTCGCGGCAGAGGGCGGAACCGAACGGGTTCCTGAGCCGGGTGTCCGGATGGCCGCAGCGAGGGCAGCGCACCGGAGCGTCGAGCGCTATCTGCAACAGCCCGCCGTGCGGTTGCGGCGGAGCGATACCGAACTCCTCGAGCTTGCGCCTGGCGTCGTCCGTCATCTCGTCCGTGGACCAGGGCGGGGAGAGGCGGGAGGTGACCTCCACCTGAGAGAAGCCCGCCGCCCGCACGGCGCTGGCTACGTTCTCTTCTATTACGTGCAGGGCTGGGCAACCGGAGAAGGTGGGCGTGATGATCACGCGCACGCTGCTGCCTGTTGCTGGGCGGGCGTGGGCGGCAGGGCCCGCGGCCGCGGCGTCCGCCGCCGTGCTACTGCTTACGCTTACCTCGCGCACGAGGCCCATCTCCACGATGTTGAGGACCGGGATCTCGGGATCGGTGACGGTGGCGAGCGCCCGCCACACGGCTTGCGTTGCCGGGTCGAGCGTGGCCGAGCCGTTACCTGGCGGCTTGGCGGTGATGCCGGTCTCCACGCCGGTCTCCACGCTGTTCAACACGCTGCTCACCAGCTCTCTGCGGTCGGGTCGGCGCGCGCCACGGACTGCATCTCGGCGAGAAGGGCGGCGAGCGGGCCTTCACCGCGCTCGGAGCGCGTGCTGGCGGTGCGCGCTGCGCCGGGGGCGTCCGGTACGCCTGTGGTGGGCAGCGTTAGTTCCAGTTGCGCCAACTCACGCTCGAGCCGCGTGAGCACGGCGCCGGCCAGCTCGGCGCTCTCGGGATAGATGCCTTCCGCCGCCAGGAGCGCGTCGCCTGGCAGCGTTGCCAGCAGCTGCGGAACGAGCGGCCAGAGGTCGTTCAGTGCGGTCTGCAGGCGCCGCTTCGACTCCTCCGTGCCGAACGCCAGCCGCTCGACCCAGAGGGCGCTGTGGCGCAGGTGGAAGAGCTCCTCGCGGTTCGCCTTTGCGGCCACCTCGCTGAGCGGTGCGAAGGTGGAGCGGATGAGGCGCGGCAGCAGCTCGGACTCGTAGGTGTCGAAGAGGTACTGACGCAGCATGGTGAACGCCCAGTCGCCGCGCGGCTGCTCCACCAGGGCGGAGCTGCGGAACTCGTGGGCGTCGCGGAAGAACGCCAGCTGGTCGGGGTCCTGACCGGTGAGCGCCTGAACGAGGCCGTACCAGAGCACCGCGTGGCCGATCTCGTCTTGCGCCACGTTGGCTATGGCGATGTCCTCTTCGAGGATGGGGGCGTGGCCCGTCCACTCCGCGTTACGGTGACCGAGGATCAGCTCGTCGTCGGCGAGCGCGGTCAGGCGCTCCACCAGGGCGGCCTCAACGTCGGGCCTCAGCTCGGCGGTGCTCATCCGGGCACCCCTTCTGCGGCGTCCTTGCTAGCTGTGGCCCGGCTCGAGTACACGGACTGCTGCTTGTAGGTCTTGTCTTGAGCAGGTCCGAACCAGGGGTCGGCGTCCTCGGGCTCGGAGCGGACCACGCTGCCGGCCTCCACCAGCCATAGGGCCAACACTGGCTCCTCGCCGGCCAGCTCGATGGCGCGGTCCACGGCGGCGCGCACGCTGCTGGCTTCCACCTCACCTTTCAGGTCGCCGAAGGTCATGGAGCGGCGGTTGGTGGACTTCACCACCACCAAGTAGCTGTGGAGCGCACCCGTGTGGTCGTCCGTGGCGGGTGGCAGCTGCGCCAGCTCCTCAGCCGTGAAGGTGTGGATGCTCGCGGCGGGCGCCACCCACATGCTCACGGCGGCGGGCCGCCGCGCGAACACGGTGCGCGCCATGAGCAGGGCGTGCTCGGCGTCGGCCGCGTGCACCGAGCCCACGGCCTGGTGCGGTTTGCGCTCGTTGTCCTTCTTGAGGACCTCCCAGCGCGGCCACTGCGTGTCTGTACCTGCGGTGCTGTGCACCGGCGTAGGGGCCTGGTGTGCAGGTGTCATGCGGTCGCTCCCGTGCCGCGCCTGGCTTCCGTCGGCGGCGCCTGCCGGGCGGCGTAAGCGGCCATGGCGTCGCGCACCCAGCGGCCCTCCTCGTGAGCCTTCTGGCGGGCGCCCAGGCGCTCAGCGTTGCAGGGGCCGTGGCCCTTCACCACGCGCCAGAACTCGTCCCAGTCGATGGGCCCGTGCACCCAGTGCCCCGTGCTCTCGTCGTAGTACAGGTCGGGGTCGGGGATCTTGAGGCCCGCCTCGATGAGCTCCGGGGCGTGCTCATCGAGGAACTCCTGGCGCACCTCGTCGTTGGTCTTGATCTTCACTCCCCAGCGCTTGAGCTGCGGCGTGTTGGGCGAGTCGGAATCGTGGGGTCCGAGCATCATCATGGCGGGCCACCACCAGCGGTCGAGCGCGTCTTGCGCCATCTGTCGTTGCTTAGGCGTGCCCTGCGCGTAACGGCGGATCATCTCCTGGCCCTGCTTGTGGTGGAAGGTCTCCTCGGCGCAGATGCGCACCATGGCCCGCGAGTAGGGCCCGTACGAGGCGCCCGCCAGCATGACCTGGTTCTTGATGGCGGCGCCGTCCACCAGCCAACCGATCATGCCCACGTCGGCCCAGGTGAGGGTGGGGTAATTGAACACGCTCGAGTACTTGGCGCGCCCTTCCAGCAGGGCGTCGACCATCTCCTCGCGCGTGGCGCCGAGCGTTTCGGCCGCGTGGTAGAGGTACTGCCCGTGACCCGCCTCGTCTTGCACCTTGGCGATGAGGATGAGCTTGCGTCGCAAGCTGGGCGCGGCGTTTATCCAGGCGCCCTCGGGCAGCATGCCCACCCACTCGCTGTGAGCGTGCTGGCTGATCATGCGGATGAGCTGCCGCCGGTACTCCGCCGGCATCCAGTCGCCGGGTTCGATCTTCTCGCCCGCGTCGATGCGCGCCTGGAAAGCCGCCAGCCGCGCCTCCTCGCTGTCGGCCTGCGGCGCCGTGCCGCCTTCTATGGTGCGCGGTTCAGCCATGGTGGGCTCCTTCCGTGGCGCCCAAGGCGCCGAACACGTACTTCACGTACTGGTCCGCGATCTCGTTGAGTGGCATGCGACCGGCGGGGTCGAACCACTGGTAGCTCCAGTTGAGGGTGGAGAGGGTGAGCAGGGTGGCCACGCCCACGTCGCTGACCCGGAACTGGCGGGCTACCACCCCGGCCGCGATGATCTCTGTCAGGTGCGCCTGGTAGGCGTCGCGCCTGCCTATGACGTGGCGGCGGGCCTCCTCCGACAGGTGCGTCCACTCGTGGAAGAACACGGCGGCCGTTTCGATCTCGTTCTCTACCACCTGTAGGTGGCCGCGGATGAAGGCGGCGAGGCGCTCGGTGGGCGAGCCGTGCGGCGGCACGCTGCGGGCGGAGGCGAGGAACGCGTCGGCGGCGCGGTCCACGATCTCGCGGAGGAGCTGCTCCTTGGAATCTATGTGGGCGTACAGAGAGGCGCCCTGCAGGTTGAGGTGCCGCGCCAGCTCACGCATGCTGGTGGCGTGGTAACCGTTGCGGCGGAACAGCGTGCCCGCCGCCCGCAGGATCTCGGCCCGGCGGCCCGCCCCTTCGGGGTTGGCGACGTGGTGCGCAGAACCTTGGTTGGCCGTTGCCACGGGAACCTCCAACTAACCCCCAGCAGGGGGCAGGCGTTTCTGACCCTTCAATAACCTAGGCTTACAGGATAGACTAACGACCGTTCGTTAGGCAACGCGCTGGGGCACGAGCGCCCGTGGTTCACAGCGTTCGTAGGTACACACTGACGTCGGTGGCTACTGGGTTCTCGTGCGCGGTACGTTGCTGCTATACACAAGGTATCCGCCCGTTGGCGTTGCTCCGCCGTGCCGGGTCTTAGGCGCGGCGTGGGCCGCACGGAGCCAGTCAGGAGATGCCCATGGACACGCTGCAGTACATCCCGCCCAGCGGCGCGGAGTTCGGGGAGCTACCCCTCACCACAGAGGAACTCCTCCGCGGCTACCGCGCTACGGCCCGCGCCCGCTTCTTCGACGAGAGGGCCGTGACCCTCCAGCGCCAGGGTCGGCTCGGCGTCTACGCCCCGTACCGCGGCCAGGAGGCTGCGCAGGTCGGTACGACCCTCGCCCTGACCGAGAACGACTGGCTCGTGCCGAGCTACCGCGAGACCGCGGCGGCCATCACTCACGGCCTACCCCTCAGCCAGGCCATCCTCTACTGGCGTTCACACCCGGCCGGCTGGCGCTTCCCCGACGACGTACGCATGCTGCCCTTCTACATCCCCATCGCCACGCAGATGCCGCACGCTGTGGGCCTCGCCATGGCAGGAAGGCACCAGCAGGAGGAGCCGTGGGTGGTGCTCGCCTTCATCGGCGACGGCGGTACCAGCGAGGGCGACTTCCACGAGGCTCTCAACTTCGCGGCCGTGTACAAGGCGCCCGTGGTCTTCGTGGTGCAGAACAACGGCTGGGCCATCAGCACGCCCACCGAGCGGCAGATGGGCAACGTGCGCATCGTGGACCGTGCCGCCGGGTACGGCATGCACGGCGTGAGGGTCGACGGCAACGACCTGGTGGCCACCTGGGTGGCGGCCAAGGAGGCCGTGGCGCGCGCCAGAGCGGGGGAGGGCCCCACGCTGCTGGAGGCCATGACCTACCGAATAGCCCCGCACACCACCAGCGACGATCCCGGCCGCTACCGCGACGAGGAGGAGAGCGAACGCCGCGCGGCCGAGGAGCCCCTCGTGCGGCTGCGCGCCGCGCTCAGGTCGCTGGGTGCGCTGACCGACGAGGTGGAGGCGCAGGTTCAAGCCGAACTAGAGCAGGAACTGAAGGAGGCGCTGGCCGTGGCGGACGCGGCCCCCGACATCGCTCCCGCCGAGATAGTGGAGCAGGTGTACGCCGAGATGGGACCGGATCAGCGCATGGCGTGGGAGGTCCTCGGTGGGCGCTGACGTGAAGGTGTCCACGGCCGCGACGGCGCGGGCGCCAATCACCATGGTGCAGGCCATCAACGAGGCCATGGCCGTGGCGCTGGAGCGCGATCCGCGCGTGCTGCTCTTCGGCCAGGACGTTGGCGTGATGGGCGGGGTGTTCCGCGCCTCGGACGGCCTGCAGGAGCGGTTCGGTGCGGAGCGCGTGTTCGACACGCCACTGGCCGAGGCCGGCATCGTGGGCTTAGGCATCGGCCTAGCGCTCGGGGGCATGCGGCCCATCGCAGAGGTGCAGTTCGCCGGCTTCCTCTACCCGGCGCTCGACCAGATCCTCTCGCACCTGGGGCGTTACCGGCACCGTACCCGTGGGCGTTTCTCGCTGCCGATGGTGGTGCGCGCGCCGTACGGCGGCGGGGTGCACACCCCCGAGCAGCACGCCGATTCGCCAGAAGCTGTGCTGGCGCACACCCCAGGCGTCAAGGTCGTCATCCCCTCCTCGCCGGAGCGCGCCAAGGGGCTACTCCTGGCGGCGGTGGAGGACCCGGATCCCGTCTTCTTCCTCGAGGCCATCAAGCTTTACCGCTCCGGCCGGGAGCAGGTGCCAGAGGGGCACTTCACGTTCGAGATCGGTAAGGCGCGCGTGGTGCGACCTGGCAACGCTGCGAGCCTCTTCTGTTACGGAGGCATGGTCGAGGTGTGCATGAAGGCCGCCGAAGTGGCGGCGCGCGAGGGGGTGGAGCTGGAGGTCGTGGACCTCGAAACGCTCGCGCCCCTCGACGAGGCCACCATCCTCGACTCCGTGAAGCGTACTGGTCGGGCGGTCATCGTGTACGAGGCGCCCCGCAGCGGCGGCTTCGGCGCGGAAGTGGCGGCCCGCATAGCGGAGGAGGCCATCTACCACCTGGAGGCGCCCATCGTGCGCGTGACCGGCTGGGACGCACCGTACCCGCCCTTCACTTCGGTGGAGCACCATTACCGGCCCGACGCTAGGCGGGTGCTGGCGGCTGTGCGCAAGGTGCTCGAGTAGGCGCAGGCAGGTAGCCGGGCGGTTAACGAAAAACTAGGCATGAGCCTATGGCCTCTGCTCCGTAGGCCCTTGCGCTTTCACCATCCGTACCCTTAGTATTTAAGGTATCACTAAGGCGCCACCGCGCGCCGCGCCGGTTGGCCGTTAGCGCACCGGGCCTAAGGAGTTGCCGAGATGGATAACAAGGCTGTCGCTGAGAAGGTTGGTATGCGCCCGGAGCTCGACAAGGATCGTAGGAAGGCTTTGGATTCGGCTGTTGCTCAGATTGAGCGGCAGT